>NZ_SMLM01000002.1:749452-1124179 GCF_004682015.1 Ramlibacter henchirensis
CTGCCGGCGAACGTTGACGTTGAAGCTTCGCGGGCGTGTCAGAGGTGGCCCAGGACGCGCTTGGGTTGGTAGGGCGCTTCCAGCCGCCGGACTTCCTCGGGCGTGAGCAAGAGTGCGGTGCCGGCCACCAGGTCTTCCACCTCCTGCACGCTCTGCGGGCCGACGATGGGCGCGGTGACGCCGCCGGCCGCGGCATGCGGTGAGAGCAGCCACGCCACCACCACCTGCGCCCGCGTGACGCCGCGCTCCTTCGCCACCCTTCCCACTTCCGCTGCGATGGCCAGGTCCGCCGGGCTGCCGTAGTACTGCTTGCGCAGCGGATCGTGCTCGCGGCGCAGGGTCGCAGGCGCGTCGGGGTCTTCGGTCAGGAAGCCGCGCGCGAGCGGGCTCCATGGCACGCAGGCCACCCCCTGGTCACGCAGCAGGGGCAGCATCTCGCGCTCCTCCTCGCGGTACGCCAGGTTGTAGTGGTTCTGCATGGTCGTGAACCGCGTCCAGCCATGCCGCTGCGCAACCTGCTGCGCCTTGGCAAACTGCCAGGCCCACATGCTGGACGCGCCGATGTAGCGGGCCTTGCCGGCCTTCACCACCTCGTGCAGCGCCTCCATGAATTCCTCCACCGGAACCTCGTAGTCCCACCGGTGGATCTGGTAGATGTCCACGTAGTCCATCTGCAGGCGGCGCAGCGAAGCATCGATCGCCGCGAAGATGCGCTTTCGCGAGAGCCCCTGCATGTTGGGGCGGCGGGCCTTCTCGAGGGACGCCAGGTCCTGCCCGGACTTGAAGTCAAACGAAACCGGGTTGTAGACCTTGGTCGCGATCACCAGTTCGTCGCGCCGGCCGAACTCGCGCACGAGCTTGCCGACCAGCTTCTCCGATTCGCCCGCCGAGTACGTGTCCGCCGTGTCGATGAAGTTGATGCCGAGTTCCAATGCACGTCGCACGATGGGCCGGGCCTCGTCTTCCCCCAGCACCCAGGGACGCCACTTGGCGGCGCCCATCCCCATCATCCCCAGCGCGAGCGGCGAGACCTGCGCCCCGGCCTGTCCCAACCGGACGTAGCGCATCACGCAGCCTTGAACGGTGCGCGCTCGTCGTACTCGCGGGCCGCGGCCTCCAGCGTGGTGAACACCGCGCTTTTCTTCGCCAGGCCTTCCAGCAGCCCCTCCAGCATCAGCATGCGGTGGCCGCGCCCGATCACGTAGGGATGGCAGGTGTAGGTGAAGATGCCCCACTCCTCGGTGCGGATCATGTACTCCCAGTCATCCAGCCAGTTCTGCAGCACCAGCCGCGCATTCATCAGGCCGGGCGTGACGCTGGTGGGCATGCGGATGTACTCGAAATGCGGGAAGTCATCGGTCGACCAGCTGATGGGCAGCTCGATCAGCGGCGTCGGCGCGCCGAATTCCATGCCGCGGTCGGCATGCACCTTGTCGCCCTGGCGCACACGGTACGGCGTGTGGTCGTCGCCCATCATGCTGCTCTCGTAGTAGAAGCCGTACTTGAGCAGCAGCCGCACCGTGTCGGCACTCAGGTCCCAAGACGGCGAGCGGTACCCCACCGGCACCTTGCCCGTGAGCTGCTTGAGCCGCTCGATGCCGCGCACGAGCTCGGCCTCTTCCTGCTCGGGCTTCAGGCTGGCCGGCGGAACGTGCGTCCAGCCGTGGTGGCCGATCTCATGACCCGCCGCGACGATGGCCTCGCACATCGCCGGGTACGTATCGACCACCACGCCCGGGATGAAGAACGAGGTCTTGATCGAGTAGCGGTCCAGCAGCTTGAGGATGCGCGGGATGGCGACGGCATCGAACTCGCCGCGCGAAACCGGCGTGGGGCTCGTCAGTCCGCGCGCCACCAGGCCGGACATGGCATCGACGTCGAAGGTAACGCAGGCAAGGTGTCTGTTCATAGGTCAAGGATGGTCAAGGCCAGCGCTTGCGCGCGGGGCACGATGCTGTCCACGCGCAGCCACTCGCGATCGGTGTGGACGTCGCCGCCGACCGGGCCCGTCGCGCAGAGCGTCGGGGCGCCGACGGACGCCGTGAGGCCGCTGTCCGCGGACCCGCCGGTGAATTCGCCGTCCACCTTCATGTCGAGTTTCTTCGCGCTCTCCTGGTATTTCGCCAGCAGCCGCTGGCCGGCTTCGGAGGCCACGAGCGGCAGGAAGATGCCCTCGTGCGTGACGTGCGCATGGGTGTTGCACACGGACTCGCGGCAGATGATGCGCAGGATCTTCTCGCGCAGCTCCTGGTGGTCCACGTTGCCCGGGTAGCGCACGTCGAGCTGCGCCTGGGCATGATCGGCAACGGTGTTGACCGTCATGCCGCCACGGACCGTTCCCACGTTGGCGGACAGTCCCAGCGACCGGTCGTTCAGCTCGTGCAGCTCGACCACCTTGCGCGCGAGCGCCTCGATGGCGGAGGCGCCCTTCTCCGGCGCCACGCCCGCATGGGCGGCCACGCCCTTCACCTCGAAGTCGATGAAGAACGCGCCCTTGCGCCCGGTCACCACGTTGCCGCTCGGGCGGCCGGGCTCCGCATTGAACACGGCGCGGGCGCCGCGGGCCTTCTCGATCGTGATCTGCCGCGACGATGGCGACGCGACCTCCTCGTCCCCGGTGAACAGCACGCGGATCGGCGCCGCCTCGGGTGCGAGCTCCACCAGGGCGCGAGCCACGAAGGCGTGCATCACCAGCCCCGCCTTCATGTCGGCGACGCCGGGTCCATAGGCCATGTCGCCGTCGATGCGGAAAGGCCGCCGCTGCGCGGTGCCCACCGGGAAAACCGTGTCCATGTGGCCGAGCAGCAGCACGTGCGGCGCGCCCGCCCGGCCCGCCAGCGTGGCGGACACGCAGTCGCCGTGGTCGGCCAGTGGATGCCGCTGCGTCGCCAGGCCGGCATCCCGCAGGAAGGACTCCATCAGGCTCGCCATGCGGTCGGCGCCGGGCTTGTGCGAGCTCCCGCTGTCGATGTTGACGGCGGCCTCCAGCAGCTCCAGCATCTCGCCCCGGCGGGCGGCGAGCCAGCCGCGAACGGCGGTGCGGACGTCGGTGTTCACGCCTTTTCCGCCTGGGCCTTCTGCCAGCGCAGCTCGACATCCAGCTTGTCCTTGGACTCGAGCTCGACGCGCAGACACTTGATCATGGTGCCGTACGCCAGGTAGTACGCCGCGAGCAGCGTGACGTCGGTTATGGAACGCTCGCCGTAGTGCTTGCGCATCTCCGTGAAGGTGTCGTCGCTCACGGAATCGCTGGAGACGAACTCGAGCACGTAGCGCACCACCATGCGCTCGCTGTCAGGCAGCGCGGCGGGCACCTTGCCGGCCAGGATCTCGTCGACGGCTTCTTTCGGGATGCCGGCCTGGATGGCCAGGCCCGCGTGGTGGGTCGCGGCGTAGCGGACCTTCTGGCCAACCGTCACGATCACCAGCTCGCGCACGCGCTCCGTGAGTGCGGTGTGGTAGCGAACGTAATCGCCGAAATGCGCGAAGCGGCGCAGCCCCTCGGGCGCATTGGCCAGCGACTGCATGGCGTTGGAGATCCAGCCGCGGCTGGCGGCGATCTCGTCATAGACCTTCTTGAGTTCCGGGTCGCTCGCCGGATCGACAGGGGACAAAACGGCCACGTTCTTTCCTTCAGTTCTGGAGGTTGTTGTCGGCGACCACCTTCTTCCACATGGCGATCTGCTTCTGCACGAAGGCGGTGAACTCCTGCGGCGTCCCTCCTACCGGACGCGTGCCCATGCCGAGCAGCTGGTCGCGCACCTTGGGCGTCTGCAGCGCCTGGTTGGCCGCCTTGTTGAGGATGGCGATCACCTCGTCGGGCGTGCCCTTCGGGGCGCCGAAGCCCAGCCAGGACTCGGCCTCGAAGCCGGCGACGCCCGACTCCTGCACGGTGGGCACGTCGGGCAGCACCGGCGACCGCTTCGCGCTGGAGATGACGATGGGACGCAGCTTCTTGCCCTCGATCAGCGCCGACGCGCCGGGCATGGAGTCGAACTGCATGTCGATCTGGCCGCCCATGAGGTCCACGTTGGCGCGCGCGCTCCCCTGGTACGGCACGTGCCGGATGTCCACCTTGGTCAGCGACTTGAGCAGCTCCATGAACAGGAACATCGACGAGCCCGCGCCCGCGGAGCCGTACGTGAGCTTGCCCGGCTCCGCCTTGGCGGCGGACAGGATGTCCTGCAGCGTCTTGAACCTGGACTCCGGCGCCACCACGAGGACGTTGGGGCTGGCGATCGTCTGCACGATCATCCTGAAGTCGCCCAGCGGGTCGAACGGCATGTTCTTGATCAGCGCCGGGTTGGAGCCGAAGTTGTTGATCGCCGTGACGATCAGCGTGTAGCCGTCCGCCGGCTGGTTCTTCACGTACTCCGCGCCCAGGTTGCTGTTCGCGCCGGGCTTGTTCTCGATGACGACCGGCTGCTTGAGGATGTTGGACATCTCCTGCGCGATGATGCGCGAGGCCACATCCGTCTGGCCGCCCGGCGGGTTGGCCACCACGATCTTGATGGGACGGTTCGGGTAAGGCCCCTGCTGCGCCATCGCGGCCGGAACCGCGAAAGCCGCAAAGGCGACGAGCAGGGGCGAGAGCCAGCGTTTCATGGTGTCTCCGTTCCAGGGATGAAGGTGCTACCAGTTGAGGGTGAGGCTGGAGCCGCCGCAGACGTGCAGCACCTGCCCGGTGATGAAGCCGTTCTCGCGGTCCGCCAGGAAGGCCACCGCGCGCGCGATGTCGTCGGGCGTGCCGGCGCGCCCGACGATCGCGTGCTCCACCAGCTTCGCGGCCACCTCGGGCGGGTTGCTCTTCCTGAAGAGTTCGGTGAGCACCGGGCCGGGCGCGATGGCGTTCACGGTGATGCCATGCGGTCCCAGCTCCATCGCCCACGTGCGCGTGAGGCCGACCATCGCGGCCTTGGTGGAGGAGTAGACGGTGCGCGCCTTCTTGCCCAGGATGGCGCGCGACGAGATGTTGACGATGCGGCCGAAGCGGCGCTGCTTCATGCCCGGCGTGAAGGCCTGCGCAAGGATGACGGGCGTGCGGATGCACAGGTTCACGCCGGTGTCGATCTGGGCCTCGCTCACCTGCTCGAGATCGCCCGGGGTGGGCGAGCCGGCGTTGTTCACGAGGCAGTCGACCTGGAACTCGCGCGCCAGCTTCGCCGCCGCTTCCCGCGCGGCGCCGGCGTTCGCCAGGTCGCACTGCACGAAGCGGTAGCCGGCGCTCTCGTCCTGCCTGGGCCGCTGGATGTCAATGTTGACGACGGTGGCACCCTGCCCGAGGAAATGGCGGCAGATGCCCTCGCCGATGCCGTTGCTGCCGCCGGTGACGACGACCGTGGGTGGTTTCTGAGTCATGCGGTGGTGTCCGTATTACAATGCAATATGGCCGTATTGCTATTCGACGACTATAGGTCCGCGCTCCCGCGGCGTGCAATCAGGGTTCGCCCGTGACGAAGGCAAGCGAACGCAACAGCGACGCGCGCGAGGATGCGCTGTACGTGGGGTCCCTCGAGAAGGGGCTGCGCGTGCTGGGCGCCTTCGGCGGCGGCGAGCAGTTCAAGACGCTGCGCGAGATCGGCCAGGCGTGCGGCATGGACAAGAGCGCCGCCCAGCGCTTCACGCACACGCTGGTGCAGTTGGGCTACCTGGAGAAATGTCCGGACACGAAGCGCTTCTCGCTGGGCAAGCGCGTCCTGGAACTCTCGTTCAACTACCTGCGGGCCAACACGCTGATCGAGGCCGCCTCGCCTGTGCTGCTCGATCTCCAGAAGGCCACCGGCCAGCGGGTGAACCTGAGCCTGTTCGACGACACCTGGATCATCTACGCCATCCGCCAGATTTCGAAGCGCGAGTACTACTACTCGTCGCTGATCGGCCGCCGCATGCCGGTCTGGTGCACCTCGGGCGGCCGCATCATGCTGTCCCACCTGCCCAGGGAGGAGGTGAACGACATCCTGAAGCGATGCACGCTCAAGCCCCTCACGCCCAGGACCATCCACGAGCCGGCGCGCATCCGCGCCAGGATCGCGGAGGCCAGGGAGAAAGGCTATGCGTTGACGGCGGAGGAAACCGTGCTCGGCGAACAGGTCGTGGCGGGCGCCATCCTCGGCCCACGGGGGATGCCGCTGGCGGCGGTACACATCGCCGGGTCGCTCAGCGAGTTCACGCCGAATCAGTTCGAGAAGAAGTTCGGACCCCTGGCGGCGGAGACGGCCCATGCGCTGAGCCGGCACGGCTGACGTCGCTGGTTTCGTCCCCGGCAGCGATCACCCGCGCGGGAGGTCGATCGCGGCGGTAGTCGCGCAAGTGGAGCAGATACGTCGCCAGCGCCACCATTGCGTACAGGGCGAACGCGCCGCGATACGCCTGGGCCGTGTCCGCGCCGAACGACCTCAACAGGTCGATCGCGAGACCGATGCTCCACTGCAGCACGAAGACGCCCGAGAGAAAGAGCAGGTTGTAGGCCGACAATGCGCGCCCGACCAGCGCGTCCGGAAACGAGCGGCCCACCAGGGGCTGCGCCAGTGACATGAACGTGCAACTCAGGCAGTAGAGCGCCCACATCCCGGCGCCGGCCTGCGGACCCAGCACCACGATCAACGCCAGCACCAGCACGCTGAGCGGCGTGCCCCAGGCGATGAGCCGGCCCGCAGTCCACCCCGCCTGCGTCAGCCGCGGCATTGCGAAACCCCAGGCGAAGAACGCGGCCAGCATGCAGGCGTTGACGAGGAACAGGCCGGCGGCCGCGCCGCCGCGCGTATGCCCCGCGACGTTCACCAGCCAGGGACCGATCCACAGCGTCTGCATCGCCATCAGCCCGGCATAGTTGACGAATGCCAGGCCGGCATATGAGCGGAACGTCCGCTGCCGCCAGATCTCCCGATAGCCGCCCGACGCCCCAGGCGAAGATGCGCCAGGGCCGCGGACGCTTTCGCGCGGGACCTGGGCGAGCACCGCTGCGATCGCCAGCACGAACACCACTGCCACCGCGACGAACACTCCGCGCCACCCCATCACCGGCACCAGCATCTGGACCGGCACGGTGGACGCCACCATGCCGAAGGCGCCGCTCATGAGGATCCACGAGTTGGCGCGCAACTGCGCGGCCGGACCGTACCAGCGCCGGAACGCGGTGAGCGGCGCCATCAGGCAGGCGCTGAGCCCGATGCCCATCAGCACGCGCGCGAATGCCAGGCCGGCGAAACCGCCGGCCAGCGCGAACGCGACGCAGCCGATCACCGCGATCGCCAGGGAGCCGGCGAGCACCAGCCGGGGCCCGAAGCGGTCCAGCCAATGACCGAGCGGCAGCTGCGTGATCGCGTAGCCGATGAAGAGCGCCCCGGTGAGCAGGCCCAGCGCGCCGGGGCCCACGTCCAGGTCCTCCGCGAGCGTCGGCGCCAGCGTGGCGGTCACCGCGCGCAGGAGGGCGGCGAAGAAGTACGTGAACCCGAAGACGGCGAACAGGCCGACAGCCTCCCGTCCCTGGAGCAACCGTTCCGCGGAGCGCGGCGGGCCCGCCATCTCCGGGTCTTAGGCGGCCGTGCGGCGGCGCACCGCCAGCGTCCAGAGGCCTTCGACGACGACTTCGTCGTTCTGGTTCGTGACGCTGCGGCGCAGGACGACGGAGCCGCGGTCGGGCTTGCGGCCTTCCTGCTTTTCCTGCACTTCGACGCGGACCCGGATGGTGTCGCCGATGAAGGTCGGCCGCAGGAACCGGCAATTGACGCTCGCCAGGCCTATGGTCGTGCGTTCGAGGCCGCGCATCAGCGGCAGCCGCGCCACCAGCCCGGCCGTCATCGAGACGATGAGCATGCCGTGGGCGATGCGGCGGCCATGCGGGGTGCCCGCCGCGAACGTCTCATCCATGTGCAGCGAGTGGAAGTCGCCGGAGAGCCCGGCGAAGTTGACCACGTCGGCCTCGGTCACGGTGCGTCCGCCCGTCGTGAAGCTTTGGCCGGTGGCAAGGTCCTCGAAATGGATCGGGAGGTCCTCGAGCGCGTCTGTCATCCCTGCGGCCCCTTTCGGTCAGCGCCCCTGGCGAATTCGGCGTCGCGCAGCAGGCGCCGCGAGATCTTGCCCGACGACGTCCGCGGCAGGTCTGCGACGTACTCGATGCGCCGCGGGTACTTGTACGGCGCGATCTCCTGCCGCACGAATGCCTGGAGTTCCTCCGTCAGCCGCTCGCCGGCGGCATGGCCCGGCCGCAGGATGACGAACGCCTTGACCACTTCGCCCCGCATCGGGTCCGGGCTCGCAGTGACGGCGCACTCGAGCACAGCGGGGTGGCGTGTCAGCGCGTTCTCGACTTCGGTCGGACCGATCCGGTAGCCCGACGAACTGATGATGTCGTCCGATCGCCCGACGAAGAACAGGTTGCCTTGCGCATCGAGCGAGCCGGTATCGCCCGTCATGTGCCAGCCGTCGCGCTCGAAGGTTCGCACGACCTGTCCGTCCTGCCAGTAACCGAGCATGAGCCCCGGATGGTCGCCCGCGAACGCGATCTCGCCGACCACTCCCGGAGCGGCCGCTTTGCCGTCCGCGTCGAGCACCGTGAGCGGGTTGCCCGCCATCGGCCGGCCGATCATTCCGTTGACCGCCTCGCCTTCCGGGTCGGTCAGGGTCGAGGTGGGGGTTTCGGTCTGGCCGTAGCCGACCACGAGCGGCGTGCCCGAGAAGGCCTTCCAGCGCTGGGACAATTCGGCCGTCATCGCCTCCCCCGCCGACAGCGTCCAGCGCAGGTCCGGCAGCGGCCTGGGCTGTGCCTCCGCGATGATCTGCCGCAGTTCCGTCGCCACCGCGCCGAAGATCGTGACGCGATGGCGCCGCAGCATCTCCACCCGCTCGTCCGCGTCGAGCTGCGGCTCGACGATCAGCGCGGTCGCGCCATGCGTCCACGCGCCGAACATCAGGCAGCTGCCCGCGCGGGTCCAGCCCGTGTCGCTGGTGGTCCAGATCACGTCGCCCGGGCCGGCGCCGAGCTGGTGCCACGGCTGCCAGCCGCGCACGTACACCCCGCGCGCTGCATGCACCACCGCCTTTGGCAGTCCGGAGGACCCGGACGTGAAGTACATGAGTGCCGGCGTTTCGGCGGGCATCGAGGCCACGGGTGGCGCTGCCACGGGCCGCTCGATCAGCGCGCGCAGGTCCAGCCAGCCCGGCACGGCGCCGGTGGCGATGCGCACTTCCAGTTCGGCCTGCCAGCCCTCGAACCTGGGGGTGAGCTCGGCGCTCGCGATCGCGGCGCGCGCGCCGCTTTGCTGTGCGCGATAACGCACTTCGCTCGCGGAAACCTGCGTGACGCAGGGCACCGGGATGGCGCCGATGTGCAGGCAAGCCGCCATCGCCACGTGCCACAGGGGCGTGCGCGTCATGAAGATGAGCACGCGATCGCCGCGCTTGACGCCGTGCTCCACCAGGGCGGCCGCGACCCGCCCGCAAGCCTGCGCCATGCGGCCGTAGCTCCAGGTGTCGACCTCGCGGGAGCGGCCCACTCCGATCACGGCGACGGCGTCCGGCGTGGCCTGCGCCCTCGTCTGCAGCACGTCCGAGACAAAGTTGAAGCGCTCCGGCGGCACGAGCGTTCCGTCGGGGCGCAGCGGGGAAGGCGTCTGCATGGCCATCACGATGCGGAAGTCAGCTTGAAGGTGGCGCTCGCCGTGGCGACCAGCTCGCCGGCGGCGTTGCAGGCTCGCGCCTCGCAGAACGCGATGGAGCGGCCGCGCTGCACGCAGTGGGCGACGATCGAGGTGTCCTGCTGCGCCGGCCGCAGGAAGCTGGTGCGCATGTCGATCGTGGCGACCATCACGCCCGGATCATGGGCGCGCGCCGCGGCGCTCATCGCGAAGTCCAGCGCGCCCATCAAGGCGCCCCCGTGCAGGGCCCCGGCGCTGTTGGCCAGGTCCGGCCGGAACGGCAGCTGCACCGTGGCTTCGTCCTGGCGCATCTGGCCCGCCTTCAGGCCCAGCGTGCTCAGAAAAGGGACGCGGCGGCCGAAGTGCAAGGCGCCCGCGTCGTTCGCACTGTCGTCCATCGAGTGCGGCATCGGTCAGGCGATCCTCGGGTCCTCGGTCCCGTCCTGGTTCAGGAAGGACGTCCTCAGCCGCGAGCCTGCATAGCATTCGGCGAGGCTCGTCGCCGCCGCCTTGTTGCTGGTGAAGTACTCGAGCTGGGCGAGCTGCTGCTTGCGGATGTACTCGTTGCCGAAATCGTGCCGCTGCAGCATGCTGGTCTGGCGCCAGGTGAACTGCTGCGCGTGCCACACGCGCTCCAGGCAGATCGAGGAATAGCGATTCAGCTCTTCCTCGCTGGCGTCGCGGTAGAAGTCGCGGATTCCGTCGGCGAGGACGCAGACGTCCGCGATCGCCTGGTTCAGCCCGCGGCCGCCCGTCGGCGGAACCACGTGCGCCGCGTCCCCGGCCAGGAACATGCGGCCGTACTGCATCGGCTCGCAGACGAAGCTGCGCAGGTCGAACTTCGCCTTCTCGACGATCTCGCCTTCGCGCAGCGTCCAGCCGGGGATGTCCAGCCGCTGGTGCAGCTCGTCCCAGATGCGTGCATCGGGCCAGTCCTCGAGCGTGTCCTCCAGCGCGATCTGGATGTAGTTGCGGCTGACCTGGAGCGACCGCATGCTCTGCATCGCGTAGCCGCGGTCGTGCGCCGCGGTCACCAGCCAGGGGCTCGAAGGCTGGGCGCAGGCGACGATGCCCAGCCAGGCGAACGGGTACTTGTGCTCGTACAGGCGGATGCGGTCGGGCGGGATCGCCTGCCGGCCGATGCCGTGGAACCCATCGCAGGCCGCAATGAAGTCGCAGGCCAGCGTCGCGTCCTCGCCGTTGCAGCGGAAGCGGATCGACGGCCGATCGGTGCCGGCGCCGTCGATCGAATGCGCCTCGGCGTCGAAGAGGATGCGGCCGTCGTCGCGCAGGCGGCGCTCAATCAGGTCGCGCACCACCTCCTGCTGGCCGTAGATCATGTTCTTGCGGCCGCCGGCGAGCTGGAACCAGTTGATGAACCGCTGCTTGCCCTCGAAGCGGATCTCCATCTGCTCCTGCTCGATGCCCTCGCGCATCATGCGATCGCCGATGCCGGTGACCTGGAACAGCCTGCTGACGTCGCTGTCGAGCACCCCTGCGCGCACGCGGCCCTCCACGTACTGGCGGCTGCGCGACTCGAGGATGACCGAGTCGATGCCGTGCAGGTGAAGCAGGTGCGACAGCATCAGGCCCGCCGGGCCGGCGCCGATGATCCCTACTTGGGTTTTCATGGTCTTCTCCCTGGCGGTGGTCAGCTCGTGCGCGTATAGCTCACGTCGGTGAGGACGTTGATCACCGCCTGCCGGCCTTCATGCCGGACGGCGTGGACCGCGCGCGCGATCGCCTCCGGCAGCTGCTCGGCCCGGTCCACCCGCAGTCCGAGCCCGCCGCACGCCTCGACGATGCGCTCGTGCGCGATCTCGGGCTCCAGCGTCGCGAACACCGGCTTGTCCGACTTCGCGGCCGCGCCATCGGGATACATCGACAGCGTCGCACGGTGCACGGCGGCCCAGCGGCGGTTGTTGTAGATCACCGTGATGAACGGCAGGCCGCGCGCCGCGCTTACGTAGTGCGCCGGCGTCGGATTGCTGAACATGTAGGTGCCGTCGCCCACGGCCGCGAACACCGTCGCATCGGGACGCGCCATCCGCACGCCCATCGCAGCGCCGACACCCCAGCCCAGCCCGCCGGCCGGGCTGTGCCCGAAGTAGTTGCCGTGCGTCTCCTGGCGCAGCTCCTCCAGCGCGAAGGTGTACTCGTTGATCAGCACGCTGCGCTCGTCCATCGCCTCGGCGATGCAGCGCGAGACGTAGCGGTTCGTCAGCTTCGCCTCGTCCCGGGCGGGCGCGACAGCCGCGCGGTGGGCGCGCGTGGCGCGGTCGAGCCATCCGGCCGTGTCCACCGGCGCGCCGCGTGTGGCGCCCTGCAGCGCCTGCAGGATCGACGCGGTGTCCCCCTGGAGCGAGAGGTCCGAGCGGAAGCCGCGGATCGGGTAGGCCATGAACAGCGGGTCCACCCCGATGTGGACCACGCGCGCGCCCTCTTGCGGCGCGCAGTGCTCGGGAAGCCAGGGCACGTCGACATCGATCGCCAGCACCAGGTCGGCCTCGGGCAGCAGCCGCGTCGGGTCGTAGCCCGCATTCGACGGCGACGAGCACGGCAGACTGAGGTAGCGGGGCCGGTACTGCACGACCGGGATGCCGCGCGAATGCGCCAGCGCGGTCAGGGCGTCGAAGCCCTCGCGCGTTCGGCCGGTGTCGGCGGTGATGATGAGCGGTCGCTGCGCGCCGGCCAGCCACCGGGCCGCCGTGTCCAGGTCCTGCGCGGACGGCATCCCCGCGCGCACCGGAGCCTGCATGCCGGTGCCACCATCCCTGCGAGGCAGGGCCGGTGCGGCGAGCACCTCCCGCGGCAGGACCAGGTAGGCGGGCCCCTGGGGCGCCGAACACGCGGCCGCCAGCGCCCGGTCGACCACCGCCTCGACCTGCGCCGGGTCGCGCAGCTCGTATTCCCACTTGACCAGCTCGCGCACCATGCCGCTCTGGTCGAACATCTCCTGCGCCCAGTTGATGTAGTTGTTGCGGGCGCCCAGGCGGCCGTGCTCCAGCCAGGGCGAGCGGCCGGCCGTGAGCAGCAGCGGCACGTGCTGGCGTGCCGCATTGAACAGGCCGCACAGCGCATTCGCGGTGCCCAGGCCCACGTGCACCATCACGAGTTGCGGCTGGCCGGTGACCATCGCGTGGCCGTAGGCCATGGCGACCGCGACGTTCTCGTGCGGCACCAGAACCGGCTCGATGCCGGTGTCGCCGCGCGACAGCGCCTCGATCAGCGGCGGGAAGTCGGTGCCGGCATTGCCGAACAGGTAGCGGATGCCGTGCTCGCGCAGGCGCGCCAGGTAACGCTCGGCGACGGTGCCGTGGTCGTTGGGGTTCCGGAGATCGGTCAAGTGCAGCAATCCTCAGGGTGTGTATTGGCCGGCCTCATTGCGGATTCGAGATCTTCACGGCGGCGCCCCACTTCACGTGCTCCTTCTCGAGCTGCTTGCGGAACTCGGCGACGGAAGTGCCGACGGGAGTCAGCCCGGCTTTCGCATAGGTCGCCTTCACGCCCGGATCGGACAGCGCCTTGACCATTTCCCGGTTCAGGAGGTCGATGATTTCCGGCGGTGTGCGGGCGGGTGCGAAGAAGCCGAACCAGGAGCTGATGTCGTAGTCCGCCACGCCTTGTTCAGCGATCGTGGGAAGGTTCGGCCACTCCGGATGGCGGGTGGGCACCGACAGCCCGATCGCGACCAGCTGGCCGCTGGCCATGTACGGGCCGGCGACCGACAGCTCCACCGAACCGAGCTGGACATGGCCGCCGAGCAGGTCGGCCACGACGTTGCTGGTGCCCTTGTAGCTGACGTGGGTGATGTCGATGCCGGAGCCCGCCTTGAAGAGGTCCCCCGCGAGGTAGTGCAGCGAACCCTGGCCGACGTCGCCGTACATGATCGGGGTCTTCTTCGTCTTGTACAGGTTGGACAGGTCCGCCACGCTCTTGACGTTCAGGCTGGGCGGAACGAGCAGGACGTGGGGCACCTTCGCGGCCAGCGTGATCGGCAGCAGGTCCTTGGCGGGATCGTAGGGCGGCGGCGGCTTCAGGTGCGGCCGGATGCTCATCGAGGTGGAGCCGACCAGCAGCGTGTAGCCGTCCGGCGGCGCGGTGACGACGGCCTGCGTGCCCAGCACCGCGGCCGCGCCCGGCTTGTTCTCCACCAGCACGGGCACCTTCAGCAGCTCGGCGAGCTTCGATTCGATCGATCGCGCGGTGAGGTCCACGCTGCCGCCGGGACTGAAAGGCACGACCAGCTTGACGGGTCGATTCGGAAAGTCTTTCACGGTCTGGGCGCCGGCGCTGACCGCCGTCCCGACTGCAAAGCCGAGGGCGGCCAGCAGTCCCATCCATTTGCTCGAGCGCATGCAGTCTCCTTGGAATGTTGCTCTGGTTTCCCGTGCTGCGAAGCGGCACGAGGTCGCTGGATGCGCACAAAGATACCTTCGTCAGTTAGCTGCTTATATTAGGTAAAACACCATGGCGATTCGGCTTCGCCGGCTGGGCTCCGTGTGACAATCTGCGCTACGGCGATGCAGCGCCGCAGCAGGACAGCCGTTCACGACATGACTCTCGCGAAAGCCACCGCAACCCGCCCCTTGCGCAAAGGCGCTCACGCGCCGGACCGCGCCATCACCACCCGCCCCGAGCTGCTGGTGGACGGCTCGGATGCCGGATTCCGCCGCCTCGTGCACAACATGTTCGTGCTGACGCTGCGCCACGAAGCCATTCGCGGCAACCACGGCGCGCTGCTGGGCCTGTCGGGCCCGGAATACACCTGCCTCGTGACCCTGGGCTACCTGCAGGAAGCAGGCAGTGTGAACGTGAAGATGCTTGCGGACCACCTCTTCGTGAGCGGCGCATTCGCGACGACGACCGTGGGCAAGCTGGTCAAGGCGGGGCTCGTGAACAAGGACACGGACAGCATCGACCGCCGGCGGGTCTCGTTGTGGCTGACGAGCAAGGGACGCGCCGTCCTCGACGCCCATGGCCCGATCCAGCGACAGGTCAACGACGTTCGATTCGGCTGCCTTTCGCGGCGCGAGTTCGAGCAGCTCTCCGTGATGCTCGAAAAGCTGATCGAGAGCGCGGACCAGGCGCTTGCGCTGCAGGCTTACCTGATGCACGAGGCCGGCGTCAGGCCTTCCGCGGCGTAGCGGCACGGCGCCGCGAGCGCCGGCGGGCGGATGAGGTTCAATCGCACGCGCGTGGTCGTCGCGGGCGACGCGCCCGAGCGTGAGGGACTGCTGCCCGCCGCACTCGGTCCAGTGCCTCCGCATCTCTTTCCGCCCGCCGTGCTCGGTCACGCTCGGTGATGGGATCCTTGCCCTGCGCCAACTGGTCGCGCGCCCCGTTCGAAAGGCTGCGCGCGAGCCCACCCAGCTCGAGGAAGTTCCACGGACCGCAGCAATAGCCCGCCTCCGTCTGTGTGATCACCCTCGCTCGGTCTGCACCTGGCGTACACGTCAAAAGGTGCAACTTCGATGCTCTCAGCTTCGCCACGGCCGCTCCCAGAAGCTCCCACACCATGCCGAGAAGATGGTTGGCGATCTCCATCAGCTACAACCCCTGCATGAGTACGGGGCCAGCCGAACGCACGTTTTCCCGTCCAAGTCGTCGATGACATGGTTCGTGAGGCAGCACATGGGAGAACTGATTGGAGCAGGCGCGTTGCTAATGATCACGGGACGGTGGTTCGTGGATCCCCAGAAGTTCGATGCCTCCGTGCTCCAGGAAGGAGTTCGCGCGGCGGCAGCTCGCGCTCCGTGACGGTGAATGACCGACGGATGAACAATCCGTCGGTCGATGTCCGCTTCCGACCCGCAGCGGACATGGCCCCACGTTGCTGCTGCGCACGCCGGGCCGCTTCGCAGATTCCGTTGCGCGAGCACGCCACCCGCGATGCATGGCGCTGCGCGGGCCGATGAACTGCGCCTCTAGAAGAACGGCAGGCGATCGGAACGCAACTGGCAATGCCCGGCTGCCGGGTGGGACTTCGCAGCTCTGCGCGATGCCCCGTCCCCACGACTCGAAGGGCATTGAGATGACGGCGCCAACCCTGGCCATAGAATCTGGTCTTACCAAGTTGGTCTGACCAAATCGAGCACTGCCCATGACAGCCACTCCTCCCCTTCCTCCCCACCGGACCGGCGTGCTGGTCGTCGGTGGCGGCCCCATTGGCCTGGCCCTCGCCGGCGACCTCGGCTGGCGCGGCATCGGCTGCGCCCTTGTCGAGAAGAGCGATGGCCAGGTCGTGCAGCCGAAGATGGACATGATCGGCATCCGTTCCATGGAGTTCTGCCGCCGCTGGGGCATCGTTGACTGGGTCGAGTCCGCGGGCTACAACCGCGCCTACCCGCAGGACTGCGCCTGGGTGACGAGCCTCAACGGCTACGAGTTCGGGCGCGAGGTCTTCCCGGCTCCGCAGGACGAGAAGCCGCCCGTGCACAGCCCGCAGAAGCGGGAGCGCTGCCCCCAGAACTTCTTCGACCCCGTGCTGCAGCGCTTCGCGCGCAGTTCGCCCACCGTCTCGCTCACGTACAACACCGAGTTGCTGGAGTTCCAGGATCACGGCGATCACGTGGAAGCGTTGGTCCGCGACGTCAACACCGGCGCCACGAGCACGCTGCAGGCGGACTATCTCGTCGGCTGCGACGGCGGCGCGAGCAAGGTGCGCCAAGCGCTGGGCATCGACATGGTGGGCGACGCCGTCCTCACCTACACCACCAACATCATCTTCCGCTGCAAGGGCCTGGAGCGGCTGCACGACAAGGCGCCGGGCTATCGCTTCATCTTCATCGGACCGGAAGGCACCTGGGCGACGATGGTCGCGATCGACGGGCGCGACCAATGGCGCTTCTCGCTGATAGGGGATTCCGAGAAGCGCACGGTCACCGAAGCGGAGGCGCGGGCCGCGATCGTCCGCGCCGTCGGAAAGCCGTTCGAATTCGAGATCCTCTCCATGTTCCCCTGGGTGCGACGACAGCTGGTGGCGCGCCACTACGGTAAGGGCCGGGTGTTCATCGCCGGCGACGCGGCGCACCTGACGTCGCCCACCGGCGGCTTCGGGATGAACACCGGGCTGCTGGATGCGGTGAATCTCTCCTGGAAGCTCGCGGCCGTGCTGCAAGGATGGGGCGGGGAACACCTCCTCGAGAGCTACGAGGCGGAGCAGTTGCCGGTGGCCGTGCGCAACGTCGGCGAGGCCACGGAGAACCTGCGCCGGATGCTGGCGCCGCGCATCCTGACGCCGGACCCGCGCATGTTCGACGCCGACGACCCGCAAGCCGAAGAGGCCCGCCGCGAGTATGGCGCCCGCTACACGGAGATGATGCGTCGCGAGTGGTTTTCCATCGGTGTGCACCTGGGCTATGTGTACGAGGGGTCGCCCATCGTCGTCCCCGACGGCACGCCGCGCCCGCCCCTGCAAGTGTCGAGCTACACGCCCACGGCGCGGCCCGGCTCGCGGGCGCCGCACGCGTGGATCGGCGAGAACCGCTCGACGCTCGACCTGTTCGGGCGAAGATTCGTGCTGCTGCGGTTCGGGACCAATCCCCCGGCAGTCGATGCCTTGAAGCAGGCGGCGGCCTCTGTCGGCCTGCCGCTGGAAGTGGTGGACCTGCAGGATCAGGAGGCCGCGCGGCTCTACGAACGTCGGCTGGTGCTGGTGCGGCCCGACGGACAGGTGGCATGGCGCTCGGACGCGGCGCCGGAGGACGCCTCGCTGCTGGTCGACATCGTCCGGGGTGCGAAGGCGGGCGACCCGGTGCCCATCTCGTTCGAAGCCGTGATCGCGGAGGCTTGAGGACCATGGCCGAACAGCAAAGCATGGTCGACGAAGCCGCGCGCCGCGCGCTGAAGGAGGACCTCGCCAGGGTCCACTGCCGCGTACAGCAGCCGGACGATCCGCCGCTCTTCACGCGTGCGCCGGACTCCGCGATGCAGACCGTGCACTGGAAGTGGACGGACCTCGAGCCGCTCCTCGACCGCCTGGGCCGCCAACTTGCGCTGGAGCCTGGCGGCAACCGGCGCACGCTGCGCCTGCACAACCCCGGGCTCGCCTACGGCACCACGCACACGTTCTGGGCCTCGATCCAGGTGATCCTGCCCGGCGAGATCGCGGGCAACCACCGGCATACCGCGAACGCCTTCCGCTTCGTGATGAAGGGCGGCGGCGCCACGACCACCGTCAACGGTGAGCGCTACCCGATGCACGAAGGCGACCTGGTGCTCACGCCCAGCATGACGTGGCACGACCACGAGTACCACGGCGACACGCCGATGATCTGGCTGGACGTGCTGGACATCTCGCTGATGCGGTCCATGCACGCGACCTTCTTCGAGCCCGGCAAGGAGATGCAGCAACCGGTGGATGCGATCCCGGACCGCTCGTGGCGCCAGTACGGCAGCGGGCTGATGGGCCCGCCGGGCCCGCAGCCCCGGGGCGGAAATCCGCTGCTCGTGTATCCGCGTGCGATGGCCGAAGGTGCGTTGCAGCAGGCTGCAGGTTTGCCGGCCGACCCGTTCGATGACGTCGTGCTCGAGTACCGCAACCCCACGGACGGGGGCGCGGCCATGAGCACCCTGGGCATGCGGCTGCAGACACTGCGCGCCGGTACGCACACGCGGGCACGCCGCCACACGGGCAGCAAGCTCTACCACGTGGTGCGCGGCGAGGGCTCCACGATCGTCGACGGGCAGCGCTACGACTGGAGCGCCGGGGACTTCCTGGCCCTGAAGCCCTGGGCGTGGCACGAGCACCTGAATACCTCGGCCAGCGACGCCTTGCTGTTCCAGGTCAACGACATCCCTGCCATGTCGGCGCTGGGCTACTACTTCGAAGAACCGCTCACCGGGAACGGCGGGCACCAGCAAGTCGCCTGAGAACCCCATGAAAATCGCATCCTTCAACGACCACCGCGTCGGCATCGTCGACGGCACGACGGTCTATGACATGACCGCCGCCTTGCCGGATTTCCTGCAGCAGCTGCCCCGGCAGCGGGTCAACTGGCTGGTTGCGCACTGGAACGAGTTGCGACCGGCCTTCGCGGGATATCTCGAGACCGGCAAGCCCCTCCCGCTGTCCAGCGTCACTCTGCTGGCCGCCAATCCCGCGCCGCAGCACCTCTTCGCTGCGCCGGCCAACTACCGCAAGCACATCGGCGAGCTCGGGGAGCGCGTCGTGACGAAAGGCGGCCGCTCGGCGCGCGAGCAGGGCTTCTTCCTGAAGGCCCCGGGTTCGCTGGTCGGCGCCGGCGGCACCCTGTTCCTGCCGCGGGGCTCCCAGCGCCGGTTCGACCACGAGTCGGAGCTCGCCGTGATCATCTCGAAAGAGGCACGCAATGTCCCGCGCGAGCACGCGATGGAGTACGTGTTCGGCTATTCCTGCCTCATCGACGCCACCTTGCGCATCGAGAAGGACACCTTCGAGGAGGAGCGTTCGATGCGCAAGTCCTTCGAGACGTTCACGCCGCTCGGCCCGTGGATCGTCACGGCCGACGAGGTGCCGGAGCCGGAGAATCTCAGGAACCAGCTGTGGGTAAACGGCGAAGTCCGGCAGAGCGCCAACACCTCGGAGCTCATCGTCGGCATCGCGGAGCTGATCGAGCTGATCTCTTCCGTGCTGACGCTGCAGCCCGGTGACGTCATCGCGTCGGGTACGCCCGAAGGCGTGGGTCCGTTCAAGCCCGGCGACCAAGTGCGCATCGAGATCGAACGGATCGGCAGCATGAGCCTGCCGGTACGCGAGTACGACATGCGCTCGCCGCGGCCGTTCTGAGGATGCCCAGCATGCGCCGGCGTTTCCCCGCTGCCTTCATCCGCGGTGGCACCAGCAAGGCCATCGTGTTCCACGCCCGCGACCTGCCGCCCCAGCGGGCCGACTGGGACGAGATCTTCCTGAAGGCCATGGGCACGCCCGACCGCTACGGCAGGCAGCTCGACGGCATGGGGGGCGGCGTTTCGTCGCTCTCGAAAGTGTGCGTGGTCGGCCCTCCCTCCGTGCCGGGCGCGGACATCGACTACACGTTCGCCCAGGTGCAGGTCAGGGAGGCGGTGGTCGACTACAGCGGCAACTGCGGCAACATGTCCTCGGCGATGGGGCCTTTCGCCGTCGATGAGGGGCTCGTGCCTGCGCCGCGCAATGGCCAGGCCGTCGTCCGCATCCACAACACCAACACACGCAAGATCATCGCCGCGCGTTTCGAAGTGCGCGACGGCCAGAGCGTCGAGGCCGGTTCGCTTGCGATTCCCGGGGTCGACGGAACCGGTGCGCCAGTGCGCCTGGACTTCCTGTCCCCGGGCGGCGCGTCGACGGGCAAGCTGCTGCCGACGGGCCAGGCAGCGCAAACACTCGAGGTCCCTGGCTTTCCCGGCGTCACGGCTTCGCTGGTCGACGCAGCCAACGCCTGCGTGTTCGTGGCTGCCAGGGACATTGGGCTCACGGGCGCCGAATCGCCGGACGAACTCGGCGCCAACGCGCAGGCGATGGGCTGGCTGGCGGGGCTGCGGCTGCACGGATCGGTCGCGATGGGTATCGCCGCCGACCTGGCAGCAGCGGCCTCCGTACGCATGATCCCGCTGATCGCCCTCGTGAGCGCGCCGCAACGCACGACGACCCTCGACGGCGAGGTTGTCGAAGCCGACGCCGTCGACCTGGTCGTGCGCATGCTGTCCAACGGCCAGCCCCACCGCGCCTTGCCACTGACGGGCTCACTGTGCACCGCCGTGGCGATGCAGATCGACGGGACGGTGCCCGCCCGCCTTGCGCGTCCCGGGCGCGACGCCTCGGCGTTGCGAATCGCCATGCCCTCGGGCGTGCTCACGGTGGCTGCGGACGTCCGCAAGGGCCCGGCCGGCTGGTGCGCCGAACACGGCTCGTTCTACCGCACGACCCGCCGCCTGTTCGACGGCCACGTGTACGCATGAATTCCCAACTGGAGACACACCCATGAAGTTCCGCTCCCTCGCCGCCGCGGCCCTGCTCGCCGGCATGTCGCTGTTCGCGCAGGCCCAGGGCTATCCCGCCAAGCCCATCACCTTCATCGTGCCTTTCGCGCCGGGGGGCGGCGTGGACGTGCTCACCCGCGCCATCGGCGTGAAGCTGTCCGAACGCTGGGGCCAACCCGTCATCGTCGAGAACAAGGCGGGCGCAGGTTCGTCCATCGGCACGGCGCAGGTGGCCAAGGCGGCACCGGACGGCTACACGCTGCTGGCCACCGTGAACCAGACGATGGTCGGGAATCGCTTCCTGTACAAGAACCTGTCCTACGATCCGGACAAGAGTTTCGAGCCCATCACGATGATGGTGAACGCCGACCAGCTGATCGTCGCGAACGCGCGCTTGCCCGCCAACACCCTGAAGGAAGCGGTGGAGCTCGCGCGGAAGAAGCCGGGAACCCTCAACTACGGTTCGTTCGGCAATGGGAGCCAGCCGCACCTGCTGTTCTCCATGATCAACGAGCGCGAGAAGATCGACCTGCTCCATGTCCCCTACAACGGCATCACGCCCAACCTCACCGCGCTGGCCGCGGGCGACGTGCAGCTCGGTTCCGCCAGTGCAGGGGTGATCGCGCCCCTGGTGCAGGCCGGCAAGATCAAGCCGATCGCCGTGGCGGGCGACGCTGCGATCGCGCAATTCCCCAGCGTGACGACCACCACGGCCCAGGGCTTCCCGTATGCGAAGGTCTCGATCTGGTACGGCCTGTTCGCGCCGGCCGGCACGCCGCCGGCGGTTGTGAAGCAGATCCGCGATGCGGTGCACGCCGTGCTGTCCGATCCGCAGTTCGTCCAGCAGCAGGTCGCGCCCAAGGGCCTGACCGTCGTCGCCGGCGACGGGGCGCAGTTGCGCGGCGCCATCGCCCAGGAAGTGAAGGACACCGCCGCGATGATCAAGGCCGCAGGCGTCGTCCCGGAATGAACACGGTGCCCCGCGAGGCCCGCGTCTTCGAGTCCATCTCGGAAGACATCCGCGCGCGCGTTGCGAGCGGCCAGCTCAAGCCCGGCGACAGGCTGAGCTCCGAGCGTGACCTGGCCGAGCACTACGGGGCGTCGCGCCCCGCGGTGCGCGAAGCGTTGCGCAGCCTCGAGCGCGGCGGTGTCATCGAGCAGCGAAAGGGTCCGAAGGGCGGCACCTTCATCCGGCAGGCGGATCACGGCCAGGTCACGCAATCGCTCAACGACGCCATCACCTTCGGGGGCGTCTCCATCGAGAGCCTGACCGAAAGCCGGACCATCGTGCTGAGCGAGGTCGTGCGCCTGGCCTGCGAGCGCGGGACGGATGCGGACTTCGACCGCATGGAAGCGAGCATCGCGCTCACCGAGGAACGCGGCCGCCTTGGGGATCACGAGGGCCGGCGCGTGCAGCTGCTGGACTTCTACCAGCTGCTCGGGCAGGCCACCCGCAACGAGGTGATGGTGATCCTGGTCTCCGTGCTCACCGACCTCGTGCTCAAGCTCATGGCGGAGTACGACATTGGCCCCCGCCCGACGACCATCCAGACGCACCGCAAGATCGTTCGCTGCCTGCGGCGGCGGGACGCCGACGAAGCCGTCGCGCTGATGGCGGGGCACCTGGACAAGCTGCATGCCTTTTTTCGCAAGTCCGCGCTGGAAGCGCGCGGACGCTGACGGGATCCTGCGATGAACACCTCTCCCGGCGCGCTGCTGCGCGCGAAGCTCAACGAGCGGCGTGGCCTGCTCGTGCCAGGCTGCGGCAACGCCCTGGCCGCCCGCGTGATCGAAACCCTCGGATTCGAGGCCATCTACCTCAGTGGCGCTGGACTCACGAACAGCTTCTACGGCATTCCCGACCTCGGCTTTCTGCATCTCGGCGATGTGGTGCAGCACACGGCCGCGATTCGAGACGTCGTGCAGCTACCCTTGATCGTGGACGCCGACACTGGGTTCGGCAATGCGCTTAACGTGCGGCAGACCGTGCGCGCGCTGGAGCGGGCTGGGGCAAACGCCATCCAGTTGGAAGACCAGGTGATGCCGAAGAAGTGCGGGCACTTCGCGGGCAAGGCCGTGGTTGAAGCCGGCGAGATGGTCGGAAAAATCCAGGCGGCGGCCGATGCGCGGGGCTCCGAAGACTTCCTGCTGATCGCGCGGACCGACGCGCGTGCCGTGCACGGGCTCGAAGACGCGCTCGAGCGCGCGCAACGCTACGCGGAGGCGGGCGCCGACGTCACCTTCGTGGAGGCACCAACCAGTACCGCGGAGCTCGAGCGCGTCGCGAAGCTACCGCTTCCGCAGGTCGTGAACGTCGTGATCGGCGGCAAGACACCCGCCCTGCCCGCTTCCGAGTTCGCGCGCATGGGCTTCGGAATGGTGCTCTATGCCAACGCGGCCCTGCAAGGCGCGGTGCGGGGCATGACGAACGCGCTGAGCCAGCTGCAGCAGCAAGGAATCCTCGACGAGGATCCGGCGCTGGTCGCGACCTTCGGGGAGCGCCAGGCGCTGGTGCACAAGCCCTTGTTCGACGAACTCGACCGCCGATACGGCGGCTAGGTGGCGGCGCCTCCTGCGGGGGCGAAGGGATCGAAGCATGCGTCCGATCGCTTCTCAGTCCACCTGGGCGCCGGACAGCTGCACCACCTTGCTCCACTTCTCGAGCTCGAGAGGACGTAGCGACCGAAGTCCGGCTGGGGTGCTGCCAGCTCTCAGCGTTGCCGCTCTGGGAGAGTGAGCTCGAGGCCTTCGAGCTCCTCCGTCATCCGAAGCTGGCAACTCAATCGGCTATTCGCCTGGCGGGGCACGGCGGTGCACTCCAGCATGTCGTCCTCGTTCTGGCTCATCAGCGGGAGGCGGTCGAGCCAGGCCTCATCGACGAGCACGTGGCACGTCCCGCACATCGCGGCGCCGCCGCACTCGCCGATGATCCCTTCCGTGCCGGCATCGACGGCGGCCCGCATGATGGGCGTCCCTGTCTTGACTTCGAGTTCGATCCGCTTGCCGCTGGGCACGGTCATGTGAACGATCGGCATTGTCGATTTCCCTCAGGCTGGAACGAGCTCCAGCGGCAGGCTGTGCATGGCCCGCAGCGAGTTGTTGTGGTGGCGCTTGTGGCGGCCGGTCAGCTCGATGCGCTTGACCTTCTTGGCGAGCGCGCGAAGCACGATTTCCCCCTCCATGCGAGCGATCATCTGGCCGACGCATCCGTGGATTCCGGCACCGAAAGTGACGTGCCCGACGGGGTTGCGCTCAACGTTGAATCGGTTGGGCTCCGACCACTTGCGCGGGTCGCGGTTCGCGGAACCGAGGAGCGTCAGGACCTTGCGGTCTTCGTCGATCGAAACGCCCGCGATCTCCGCCGGCTTTCCGGTCGTGCGGAAGATGGTCTGCACGATCGACTCATACCGCAGGCCTTCCTCGAACGTCTGGCGTGCGAGGGCCGGGTTGGCATGCAGCTTCGCGTACTCGGCGGGATGCCGGGCGAGCGTCAGCAGGATGTTGGCGATTCCGCCGATGGTGGTGTCGACACCCGCCGACAGGAACGAGCGGACCAGCATCGCCGCCTGGTCCTGGTTGATCTCTCCCTTGTCGGCAGCCTCGTAGATGAGGTGGCCCAGGCCCCCGGGACGCAGCGCCTCGCGCGTGCAGTGGTCCATGATCCAGGAGGACACGGGCTTGAGCTTCTCCATCGAACGCTCGAAAAGCTCGTTGCGAGGCCCCAGCGCGTTGAACACCATGTCGCCGTAGAGCAGCAGGTTGTCGCGGCCTTCCGTTTCCAGACCGACGGCGTCCGGGAACACCTTCAGGGGGAAGTATTCGGCAATGTCTTTCACGCCGTCGACCTGACGCTTCTCCAGGACGCGGTCCACCATGGTTATTGCCTCGGCCTCGAAGAGGTCTCGCAGTTGCTGGAGATTCTTCGGGGACATGATTCTCGAGATCACCGTCCGGACGACGGTGTGGTCGGGAGGATCAGCCTCGAGCAGGATGCTCTTGGGGCGGAAGGGCGCTTCATGCCGGAAGTTCGCCAGGCCCACGCCGGCCGAGGAGATGAAGGTCTCCCAGTTCGTCAGGACGGCCTGCACTTCGGCATGACGCCCGACGACGAAAAGGTCGTACTTGGGGATGTAGGCCACCGGCCCGGCCTCCCGCACGAGTTCATGCATCTCGTACGGCTCGTCGATCAACTCCGGCGTCCAGGGGTCCACGTCCACGTGGGGAATCTTGTCGATGACTGTCTCCATGGTTTTCTCCTTCCAGGGTTAGAACTTCACTTGCGAAAAGAATGCGCGCACCTCGTCGCTGAACGCTTGCGGCTCTTCGAGGGCCGCGAAGTGCCCGCCGGCGGGCATCTCGGTCCAGCGCGCTACCGCATACGCGCGTTCGGCGACTGTCCTGGGCGGGTACGGAATGAATTCCGCCGGGAAGCACGCCACACCCGTCGGAACTTCAACGCGGGGCACCTTGCTGCCCGGCGGGCTCTCTTCGGCCCGCCCTCGGTACATCCAGATCGCCGGGCCGACCGCGTCATTGACCAGGTACAGCATCAGGTTGGTGATCAAGGTGTCGCGCGAGAAGCGGCTATGGATGTCGCCCCGCGTGTCTCCCCAGGACCGGAACTTCTCGCAGACCCAGGCGGCGAATCCGAGAGGGCTGTCCGTCAACGCGAGCGCCACGGTCTGGGGTTTGGTGCTCTGCACCACGAAGTAGCCCAACTCCGCCGCGCGGACGGCAGCAACGCGGGCGTGGTATTGCGCTTCCTCTGCGTCGGGACGCTCGGCCGGAGCGAATACCCAGCTCGGAACCATGTTGAGGTGAATGGCCTTGGTGACATCCGCGTGGTCGATGCCGAGCCAGCTGGTCACCCCCGCGCCCCAGTCGCCACCCTGAGCCGCGAACTCGCGGTAGCCCAGAACGTCGACCATCAGGCTGCGCCAGATCTTCGCAACGGCGCGCGGACCGATGGGACGCGGCGGACGCGCCGAAAAACCGTAGCCGGGAAGTGAGGGAATGACGAGGTCGAACCCCTCCTCCGCATTGCCGCCATTGCGCTCGGGAAACGCGAGGCGCTCGACGCAGCCGAGGAATTCCAGCACCGAACCTGGCCAGCCGTGCGTGAGCAAAAGGGGACGTGGCCGGCTCGCGGAGCCCTTCACGTGATAGAAGTGGATGTCCTGTCCCGCGACCGAGGCTCGGTACTGCGGCCAGCGGTTCAGCTCGCGTTCCGCCGCCCGCCAGTCGTAGCTGGAAGTCCAGTATTCGACCAGCCCGCGCAGCCACTGCGCCTGCGTGCCGTACTTCCAGTCCGTGTCGTCATCGGGCTCGGCGGCCCATCGGGCTTCCAGCAGGCGACGGCGGATTCGCTCGACGACGGCATCATCGATCTCGACGCGGAAGGTTTCCATGGCGGCCATTCGCAACCTTTGCAGCCTTACACGTTTGCAGCTTCCGGCACGGCGGCCCGGCGTTGCACGGGAGCCTCCCTGTCGAGAATGAAGGATGCGGCCCGCTCGCCGATCATCATGGCCGGCGCGCTGGTATTGCCGCCGATGATGTTGGGCATGATCGAGGCGTCTGCCACGCGCAGTCGCTGAAGGCCGTGCACCCGCAGGCGGTCATCGACCACTGCCTCCGCGTCGGTGGGCGGCCCCATCTTGCAGGTGCCGACCGGGTGGTACACCGTCGAGAGCGTGGCCCGAATTGCGCGTTCCAGCTCCTCGTCCGATTGGAACTGCGGACCGGGCGTGCGCTCGAGTCCGAGATGCTCGGCCATGGGAGACAACGAAAGGATGCGCCGGGTTTCCCTCACCCCCGCGATCAGCGTCCTGACTTCTTCGCGCTGCTCAAGGAAGGCGGGATGGAGCACCGGACGGTCCTGCGGACTGGGCGACGCGAGCGTCACCCAGCCACGGCTCTTCGGCCGGAGCAGCGAAACGAGCAGCATGATGCCGTGCTCACGCGGGATCGCGCGCGCCGTGCCCTTCAAGCCGGCCAACAACGTGATCTGCACGTCGGGGCGATCGAGCCCGGGACGGGTGCGGATGTATCCACCACCCTCCGCCGCATTGGATGCGAGCATGCCGCTGCGGTCCATCAGGTACTGGAATGGGCTCGCGACCACGCGCGGAAGGGACTGCCAGGACAACGCATACGCCCGCGAACTCCGGTCCAGCATGGCGATGGGCGCGGTCGGATGGTCCTGCAGATTGCGCCCGACGCCAGGCAGGTCGTGCACGACGCGCACGCCGTGCTGTGCCAGGACACCGGCGGCGCCGATCCCCGACAACATCAGAAGGTGCGGCGAATTGATCGCACCGCCCGCGAGGATGACTTCGTGCGAGGCCGTGATCGACTCGCGGCGACCTTCCCTGACAACCGTCACGCCGGTCGCCGCGCCGTTTGCAACATCCACGCGCTCGACGAAGCAGTCGGTGAGTACCGTGAGGTTGGGCCGCGACATCACCGGATGCAGGAACGCGCGCGAACTCGACAGGCGGGTTCCGTTGCGCTGGTTCACGTCCCAGACGCCGAAGCCGTCCTGTTCGGCCCCGTTGAAGTCGTCCGTTTTTCGGTGTCCGGCCGCGACCGCGGCGGCGACGAACGCGTTGGTCAGGGGATTGACCGCGCGCGGCTGCTGCACGTCCAGCTCACCGTCGCGGCCGTGGTAGGCGGGATCGCCGAAAAGGCGCCGCTCCTGGCGCTTGAACGCGGGCAGCACGTCATCGAAGCCCCAGCCCTGGTTGCCGGCATCCCGCCACGCGTCGTAATCGCTGCGATGCCCTCGGATGTAGACCGAGCCATTCACCGAACTGCAACCGCCGAGCATCTTGCCGCGGGGGCACGGGATCGCCCGGTTCCCCACCCCTTCGCCGCCGGTGAACTCGTACTGCCAGTTGTACTTCGCGTGAGGCAGCAGGAACACGTTGCCGATCGGAAGCGTCGCCTTGAACCGCGTGGGAAAACCCAGGTCGGAGGGCCCGGCCTCGATCAGGGCCACCTTGACCGCCGGATCGGCCGAGAGCCGGTTGGCGATGACGCAGCCCGCGGAGCCGCCGCCGACGATGATGAAGTCGAAACCTTGCATGGAAGTCCTGCCGGTGGGTTGGGGGCGCTCAGACGCCCAGGTGCTCTTCCAGCACCTCGGGCCGCTGCCGCAGTTCGGTGGAGGTGCTGCGCAGGGCGGGCGTGCCCCGGCTCATGACGATCACCTCGTCGCAGGTGTCGAACACCGTCTCGAGGCGCTGGTCCACGACGATGGCCGTGAGCCCGCTCTTGCGCAGGCGCTGCAGCAGGTCGACGACTTCGTCGACGATCTTGGGGGCCAGGCCTTCCGTGGGCTCGTCCAGCAGCAGCAGCCGCGGCTGGCAGAGGAGCGCCCGCGCGATGGCAAGCATCTGCTGCTCGCCGCCGGACAGCCCGCCTCCGGGCGCCTTGGAGCGCTCCGAGAGGCGCGGGAACATCTGGAGCACGTCGTCGACCGTCCAGCGCTGCTCCTTGTCCTTGTGCAGGCGCGCCGCCAGCCGCAGGTTCTCCAGCACCGTGAGGCTTCGGAAGATGCCCTTGCGGTCCAGCACCAGCGCCAGCCCGGCGCGCGCGATATCGGAGGTGCTCCAGCCCACTACGTTCTCGCCGCCGAAGAGGACTTCGCCCGAGACCGGCCGCACCGGCCCCGCGATCGACTTCAGCAGCGTCGTCTTGCCCACGCCGTTGCGCCCCAGGATGCCGAGGAATCCGCCTTCCGCCAGTTCGAGGCTGACGTTGTCAAGCACGCCGAACTGCGAGTAGCCGGCACTGAGGTTGCGGATCTCAAGCACGATGCGCTCCCTTCAGGTACGCGCTCTGCACCCGGGTGTCGGCCTTCACTTCGGCGGGCGTGCCGTCGCAGATCACGCCGCCGCGCTCCATCACGACCACGCGGTGCGCGATGCGGTCCACGACGCTCAGGTCGTGCTCCACGATCACCACCGTCAGGCCCTCCAGCAGCTTGGCCATCAGCTCCAGGATCACGGCGGTCTCGGAATGGCTCATCCCCGCTGTCGGTTCATCGAGTAGGACGATCTGCGGCTCGGTGGCCAGCGTGATCGCGAGTTCCAGCTGCCGCTGCTCGCCGTAGGAAAGTGCGCTCGCCCGCGCGTCGTGCGATCTGCGGATGTTCACCTGCCGCAGCCAGCGGGCGGCCGTTTCGTTCAGGGCCGCGTCGCCATCGGCGGCCCTCCACGGATTCCAGTTCCTGCGGCCTTCGCGGTTCTGCACGCCCAGCCGCACGTTCTCCAGCAAGGTGAGCTGGGGGAAGATGTTGGTCTTCTGGAAACTGCGGCCGACGCCCAGTTGCGCGCGCCGGCGGGCACTGGCCCGGCTCACGTCATGGCCCTTGAGCCGGATCTCGCCGTCACTGAGCGACAGCCGGCCGCTGATCAGGTTCAGCAGCGTGGTCTTGCCCGCGCCATTGGGACCCAGCAAGGCACAGCGCTGCGCCTGCGGCACCGCCAGGTCGACCCCGTTGACGGCGCCGAAGTCGCCGAACCGCTTGGTCACGCCCTTGAGTTCGATCGCGTGGTTCATGCCGCGTGTTCCTTGCCGCTCACGACTTTCTTGCGCTCCGCGGTCTTCCTGCCGATCGGCAGCCGCAGGCGGTCGCGCAGGATCCTCACCACGCCGTCCGGGGCGAACAGCACCAGTGCGATGAACGCCAATCCGACGAACAGCCGCCAGTGGTCCGTGTAGGCGACCGCGTAATGCGAGATGCCCACATAGACGGCCGCGCCGACGATCGGTCCCAGCAGCGAACTGGCACCGCCCAGGATCACCATCAGGATGGCTTCCCCCGACACCGTCCAGAACAACGAGCCGGGGCCGATGAAGCCGAACAGCGTCGCATTCAGGTAGCCGGCCAGGCCACCGATCGCGCCCGAGATGACGAAGCCCGCTAGCTTGTAGTGCTGCGTCGAGTACCCCAGCACCGTCATGCGCTCCTCGTTCTCGCGGATGCCTGCGAACACAGCCCCGAGCCGGGAGCGCGACAGCGTGTGGACGAACCAGACGACCAGGGCGAACATGACGAGCACGAAGTAGTAGAAGCCGGCATCGCCGCGGAGGGTCAGTCCGAGAGGCTCGGCGATGAAGCCGGGCAGCTTTGGCCGCGGCACACCGCTCAGACCGTTGACGCCGCCGGTCCATTTGTCGTCGGCAACCGCCAGCACGTAGAGCAGCTGTGCGAACGTCAGCGTGATCATCGTGAAGGCGATCTCCCGCGTCTTGAGTGCGATCCAGCCGAAGACGCCAGCCACCACCGCGGTCGCCAGGACCGTGAGCGCCAGCGAGGGCAGCAACGAGGGCGACAGCCGCATCAGCAGCAGCGCGCCGAGGTAGCCGCCCAGCCCGAAGAAGGCACTGAAGCCGAAGTTGACCAGCCCGAGCAAGCCGATCTGCACGTACAGGCCGATCGCCATGATCGCGAAGATCAGGATGTCGGCGGTGAACTCGGTGCCCGAGCCGACCGCGAAGAACGGCACGGAGAGCAGCGCCACCGCTGTCAGGAGCAGCACGACCCAGCGCATGTGCGCGGCGTTGACGAACGCGCTCATGTGCCTTCCACCTTTCCGAGCAGGCCATGCGGGCGCATCAGCAGGACCAGCGTCAGCACCGCGTACATCACGGCCGGCGCGTAGCCCGCCACGAGCACCTGTCCCACGGTCAGCGCGTAGCCGATCAGCAGGCTGGCCAGCAGCGAGCCGAAGACGGAGCCGAGTCCGCCGATCACGACGACCACAAGGCAGGAGACCAGTACGTCGTCACCCATGCCGGGGAACGCATTGACGATCGGAATGGCGACATAGCCCGCGGCGCCGGCCAGGCCTGCGCCGGCGAGGAACACCAGGCTGAACAGCGTGGTCACCTTCATGCCAAGCAGCTCCGAGGCTTCGCGATCGTCCACGGCTGCGCGGACCGCGGTGCCCAGCGGCGTACGCACCAGGCCGAGGAACAAGCCCGCGCTGACCAGGATGCCGAACCCGATCAGGAAGAGGCGATAGCCTTCGATGCTCGCACCCAGCCACTCGTAGGAGCTGCTCAACGCCTCCGGCCGGGGCAGGCTGCGGATCTCTCCGCCCCAGATGATGCGAACCAGCTCGTCGAACACGAAGATCAGGCCGAAGGAGACGAGCATCTGGGAGAACGGGCCGCGCGGATAGAGCCTGCGGAACAGCGTGCGTTCGATGAGCCAGCCCGTCAACGCGGCCGCGACGATCGCGACGACCGCACCCAGCGCGAAGGAACCGGTGCGCTGGGCCACCGTCAGGCCGGCGAAGGCACCGAGCATGTAGAACGAGCCGTGCGCCAGGTTGACGACCCGCATGAGGCCGAAGCTCAGTGTCAGGCCGGCGGAGATGACGAACAGCAGCAGCCCCGCCTGCAGCCCGTTGACGACGTACTCGATGAGGCTTGCGGTGTTCATCCGCGCGATCCCTGCTCTCAGTCCCAGTTCAGCTTGCAGGAGGTGTCCGGGTCGCGGACCTTGTCAGCGGTCTTGAGGACCTCGTGGCCGTACGAGCCATCCTGGCGCTTGACCACCTTCGTGATGTAGATGTTCTGGACGACGTTGCCGTCCTTCGCGTCGATCTTGAAGTAGCCGCGCGGGCTGTCGATCTCCGCCGCGACCATCGCCTGCCGGACGGCCTTCTTGTCCGAAGTGTTGCCGTTGAGCCGCTTCACCGCGTCGATGATCAGGCGCATCGAGTCGTACCCGCCCACGTCCACGGCGGTCGGCAGGCGGTTGTACTTTTTCTTGTACGCCGCCACGAAAGCCTGGTTGCGCGGCGTATTCATGCTTTGCACGTACTGGCCGGAGCCGATCACACCGACCGCGCTGTCCTTCAGCGCGTCGAAGAAGAATTCATCGGCGTTGCTCTGGGGGCCGACCTGCTGCGGCTTGAGCTTGGCCTGCGCATACTGGTTGATGAAGTTGACCGTTCCGCTGCCGGGGATGAAGCTCCAGACCACGTCCAGCTTGTCGTTCATGCCGCGCAGCTTGGTCATCACGCTCGCGAAGTCCGCCGTTCCCATGGCGGGCCACTGCTCGTCGACGATGGTGCCCCCGCCCTTCTTGAAACCATCGGCGAACGCGCCGCCCATCTGCTTGCCCGCCACGTAGTTCGACGCCACGATGGCTGCGCGCTTGCCGAGGTTGGCGGCCGCGTATTCGCCCATCGGGTAGTTCCATTGCCAGTTGGAGAACGACGTGCGGACCACGTAGGGGCTGCACAGCTCCCGCGTAAGTTCATCGTTGCCGGCGTTTGCGATCAGCAGGAAAGTCTTGGAGTTGTGCACCTCGTCGCGGATGGCCGCCGCCACGTGCGAAGCCACCGGGCCGACCAGGAAATTGACCTTGTCGTCCTTGATGTAGCGGCGCACCAGCTGCAGCGCCACCTTGGGATCGTTCTTGTCGTCTTCCTTGACGATCACGATCTTGCGGCCGGCGACCTGCCCGCCCGCTTCCTCGATCGCCAGGTTCATGCCATCGAGGATCGCGTTGCCGTACACACCCATCACCTGGGAGAACGACAGGACGGTGCCGACTTTCAGGTCTTCGGCTGCCGAAGCGGACGCGGCGGCGAGCACCAGGCTGGCAGCGGCGAGGCGCCGCAGGCGGGACACGGATTTCAGGGTTTGGCTCATGTTGTCTCCAGCGGAAGAAAGGGAACGAAGAAGCGCGGCTTATTGGTCGAACTTGACCATGACCGCCTTGGTCTCGAAGTACTCGTGCATGTGCTCGTTGCCGGACTCGCGACCGAATCCGCTCTGCTTGAAGCCGCCGAACGGAACGGCGGGATCGAGCACCTGGTAGCAGTTGACCCACACGGTTCCGGTGCGCAGGCCCTTGGCGATGCGGTGCGCCGTGTTGAGGTCGCGCGTCCAGACGCCGCCACCGAGGCCGTACTCGCTGTCATTGCCTCGTGTGATCGCTTCCTCGACGGTGTCGAAGGGCAGCGCTGCCACGACGGGACCGAAGATCTCTTCGCGTGCGATGCGCATGTCGTCGCGAACGTCGGCGAACAGCGTCGGGGGCACGAAGAAGCCGTTGGCGAGGGGCCCATCCGTCAGGCGAGCACCGCCCGCGAGCGCACGTGCGCCCTGCTCCTTGCCCAGTTGCATGTAGCTGCAGACCCGGTCGAGTTGCTCGGCCGACACCAAGGGGCCCATCTGCGTCTCGGGGTCCAGCGGATCGCCGACACGCAGCTTCTTTGCGAAGTCCGCGACGCGCTGGACGAACTCGTCGTAGATCGGGCGCTGCACGAAGAGCCGGGTGCCGGCGCTGCAGATCTGGCCGGAGTTCATGTAGACGGCCATCGCGGCGCCGGGCACAGCCTGGTCCAGGTCGGCATCGGCGAAGACGATGTTGGCGGACTTGCCGCCCAGTTCCATCGACAGCCGCTTGAGGTTGCCTGCCGAGGCGCGCACGATCTTGCGGCCCACTTCGGTGGACCCGGTGAAGGCGACCTTGTCGACACCGGGATGCTCGGCCAGCGCGGCTCCGGCGTCACCGAGGCCGGTGACCACGTTCACCACGCCTTCGGGAATGCCGGCTTCCATGCACAGCTCCGCCAGCCGCAGGGGCGAGAGCGGCGCCTGTTCAGCGGGCTTGAGCACCACCGTGCAGCCGGAAGCCAGCACCGGGCACAGCTTCCAGATCGCCATTCCGATCGGGCCGTTCCAGGGATTGATCGCGCCCACGACGCCCACCGGCTCCTTGAGCGTGTACGTGAGCGAGTCGTGCGGCATGAACGAGCTCTCGATCGTTTCGCCATGGGTGGAGGTCGCGAGGCCCGAGTAGTAGCGCAGGAGCGCCCCTGCGCGCTTTCGGCCCAGGGTCGTGCGCGAGATCGGCGCGCCGAGGTCGAGCGTGTCCAGCAGCGCGAGCTCGTCATAGTTGCGCTCGACCAGCTCGGCCAGCCGGAGCATCGCGGCTTGCCGCTCCGCCGGCCGCCACTTGCTCCAGGGACCTTCGAACGCGCGACGCGCTGCCTTGACGGCGATGTCGACGTCCTCGGCGCCGGCTTGCGCCACCTCGGCCAGCACCTTGCCCGTTGCAGGGTTGATCGTCTGGAAGGTCTTGCCGGACCGGGCCGGCACATGCTTGCCATTGATGAACAGGAGCCTGGGGCCCTGGCCGAGAAAGGCCGGAAGCGGCCGCTGGGTCGTGTCTTGCATGGGGATGGCTCCGGGATTGCCGGCTGGCTCGGCGGCTCTGCGTGCCGCCGCGTTCACTTGCTTGTCTCCTGCCGCGGCCGCTGCGGACCGGTTCTCTTGGTAGGGCCAATGTAGCCCATTGGACCAACCATTGAATTCAAAAGGTCGGCGGGCTATTCAGAAACCGGAAGTTTGAAGTCCGGAGCGGACCGGGCCGATCGCGCCGGGATGGCGCGTTCAGACCCAGCGGGACTCGATCAGTGGCTTGTGGCTGGCATCGGCGCCCAGCCCTTCCGCGGCGTGGCGCAGCAACTCCAGGAAGCGCCTTTGCGCCCGCGTCGGGCGCCAGCTCTGCCGCATCGTCGCCCCGATCGTCGGCATGCTGCCGGTGAGCGGCTCGCCGATGCGCGCGAGGAGCCCGCTGCGGATCTGCAGCGCGACCTGGTCCGGCATGGCCAGCGTGAGCATGTCGCTGCTCGTCAGCAGGCGGCCGATGATCATGATCGAGCCGCACTCGACCGGCACCGCGGGCCGGCGCTTGGGGAACAGGCGCTCCCATTCGGCCCGCAGCGGCGAAGTCTCTGGCGCGATGATCCATGGATACGCCGCCAGCTTCTCCTTTGACGGGTTCTGCTGACCCACGAGGTCGTGCTGCCGTCCGGCGACGATCACCGGGGCCTCGGCGTAGAAAGCTGTCGTCGCGAGGTCCGGGATCGCCTCCGTCGGCAGCTCGCCCACGATCAGGTCGATCAGGCCGTCGCGCAAGGACTCCACCAGTTCGCCCCAGCTCCCCTCCAGCACCCGGAAGCCGGCCGGGAAGCGCTCGGCCACCATCAATGACATGGCCTCGGGTACCAGGAAGGCTCGCGCCAGGGGAGTGGTGCCGATCGAGATCGTGGGGTTGTGCGGGTCGAGGCCAAGCTCCGACAGCGCGGCCTCGAGCTCGGCCACGGCCAGCCGGCAGCTGCGAGCGAAGCGACGGCCGCCGAAGTTGATGTGGACGCCGCGGCCGCGGCGCTCCACGAGCTTGCGCCCGACCGCGTCTTCCAGCTCACGCACGGCACGGTGCACCGCTGCCTGCGAGAGACCGAGTTCCGTGGCCGCGGCTGCGAAGCTGCCGGCCTTGAAGAGCCCGAGAAAGGCGCGCAGCTGGGTCATCGTCAGGCGACGGTCCGGCTCGAAGCCCGCACCTGCGATCAGGCGTCCGCCGGCTGCCAGGTGCCGCATGCTCGCCTCCGCCCGCTCGAGCACGAGCTCGCCGGCGGCGGTGGGCACGATCCCATCGGAGCGGCGTTCGAACAGCACCTCGCCGAGCTGGTGCTCCAGCTTCAGGATGCCTTGGGTGAGTGCCGGCTGACTGAGGCTTACCGCCGACGCCGCCGCGCTGATGCTGCCCTGCTCGTGCACGGCCAGCAGCCCCCGCAGGTGCCGCAGGTTCAGCTGGTACGCCGTCGTCATCCCGCCGTTGGCGGGAGTCGACTCGCGCTGCGGCTCTTCCATTTTTCGGGTTTGCGCTGTTCAGCGGCCACTATAAGACAGGGGCCGCGAGACTTCCGGTTCTTGAATGCGGCACGGCCGCTTTGAATCCGCGTCGCGGGTGTCCGCTCCTAACATCGCCGCCGATTCGAAGACGAACCAGGAGACAGGATGTTCGTGCGCAACATGTGGTACGTGGCCGGCTACTCGGCCGACGTCAAGCCGGGCAAGTGCCTCGCCCGCCGCTTTCTCAACGAACCGGTGGTGCTGTTCCGCACGCAGTCCGGTGTCCTCGGCGCGCTGATGGACCGCTGCAGCCACCGGGCGATGCCCCTGAGCGAAGGGCATGTGGACGGCGAGATCATCCGCTGCCCCTACCACGGGCTCGAGTTCGGCCCGACCGGCGCCTGCGCCCGCATCCCCGGCCAGGATCGCATTCCGGCGGCCGCCGGCGTTCGCTCGTATCCCGTGTGCGAGCGTGACGACTTCATCTGGATCTGGATGGGCGAGCCGGAAAAGGCCGATACCACCCTGATCATCAGCAATCCGGAGCACCGCGATCCGGCCTGGAGCTGGCGGCCTTACTACATGCACGTGAAGTCCAACTGGCAACTGCTGGTGGACAACATCCTGGACCTCACGCATGTGGCCTACATCCACGCCAACACGATCGGAGGCAACCCCCAGACGCATTTCAGCGCGAACGTGAGCGTGGAGTTCGATGGCAGCAAGGTCACGCTCCTGCGCAAGATGCCGGACTCGGTGCCACCCAAGACGTACATCGCCGCGGGGGGCTTCAAGGGCAAGGTCGACCGCTGGCAGCAGGTGGAATACCAGCCGGGCAACGGCAACGTCCTGCGCGTGAACGCGGGCGCCTGCGATGTCGGTACCGGGGCTTACGAAGGCCGCCGAGACAACGGCTTCGTGCTGGTGAACATCCACGGGGTCACGCCGGAGACGGAGACCACCACGCACTACATCTGGACCATCTGCACGAACGCGCCCCGCGAGGCAGGGGTGCCCGATGTGCTGTTCGATCAGTTCTACGAGACGATCTGTGAAGACGAACGCGCGCTGGAAGCCCAGCAGCGCCGCATCAGCGACACGCCTGACATGCGCTTCCTGGGCATCGCCAGCGATGGTGCGGTCAACCGCGCCCGCATGCTGCTGCAGGACATGAAGAAGAGCGAGACGGCAGCGACCGTCTAGCACCACCACACACCTACATGCGGCGAACACCGCAACTCCCGAGGAAGACAAGATGAAGCACGAAGACAGCGTCGACCTGACGCGCGTGGGGCCCGGCACGGTGATGGGCGAATTCATGCGGCAGTACTGGATGCCGGCGGCCCTGTCTTCCGAGGTGAAGGCCGACGGCGAACCGGTACGCCTCATGCTGCTGGGCGAGAAGCTGATCGCCTTCCGTGACTCGGAAGGCCGGGTCGGCATCCTGGACCACCGCTGCCCGCACCGCTGCGCGTCGCTGTTCCTGGGCCGCAACGAGGAAAGCGGGATCCGCTGCGTGTACCACGGCTGGAAGTTCGACGTCTCCGGGCGCTGCGTCGACATGCCCAACGTACCGGTGCGCCAGGACTTCAAGGACAAGGTGCACGCCAAGGCCTACCGCACCGCGGAGCGCAACGGCCTGGTCTGGGTGTACATGGGCAGGCAGCAGGCCTCCCCTCCCCCGCTGCCGAACATCGAGGCCAACCTGATCCCGGACAACGAGATCTGGTGCCTGCAACGCGAATGCAACTGGCTGCAGGCGCTTGAAGGCGACATCGACACCTCGCACGTGGGCTTCCTGCACGTGGGCATGCTCTCGCCCGAAGACCTGGACGAAGACCATCCGATGCGGCCGACGGTGGTCAACCGCACGCCCGAGTACGAGGTGCGCAGCACCGACTGGGGTGCCATGTATGGCGGCTTCCGTCCGAACGACGACGGCAACATGTCCTGGCGTGTCGCGCACTTCATGTTCCCGTTCTGGACGCAGACCCCCAACGCGCGCTTCTCGACACGCGCCATCGCACGCGCCTGGGTGCCGATGGACGACGAGCACAGCATGCTGTTCGACATTTCCGGCGGCATCGACGAAGGCAACCCGGCCTACATCTCCAAGCGCAAGACGGGCGAGCCGCTGTACGAGAAGTTCGTCTACGAGCCCAACACCACGGACTGGTACGGCCGCTGGCGCTGCCGGGACCGCCAGCACAACGACTGGGGCCTCGACCGCGAGTCGCAGCGCAACGGGACGCAGTACACCGGCATCCCCAACATCACCATCCAGGACCAGGCCGTGACCGAGAGCATGGGGCCGATCACCGACCACGCCCACGAGCACCTGGCGCCTACCGACCAGATGATCGCGCGCACCCGCCGCATCGTGCTGATGGCCGCCCGCGCCTGGCGCGACAAGGGCGTGCTGCCGCCCGGCGCCCACCAGCCTGACGTCTTCATGGGTGCCCGCGCCGGCTCGTTCCTGCACGACCCGAAGGTGTCGCTGGACGACGCCTACCGCGAGCAGCTCGAGAAAGCTGTGCGCTGGAAGCCCGAGGCCAAGGCCGTGGCCGAGGCCTGAGGACGCGACCATGCAAGCCAGGATCCGCTCCATCCGCTGGGAGGCCGACCACATCCTCGGCTTCCGGCTGGAGCCGCTGCGGGGCTCGCACTTCCCCGCGTTCACGGCGGGAGCTCATATCGACGTGACGCTGCAGCCGGGCATGAAGCGCAGTTATTCGCTTCTGAACAATCCCTCGCAGCAGGATGTGTACGAGATCGGCGTGCAGCTCGATCCCGAGAGCCGCGGCGGCTCGCAGCACATCCACGAGCACTGGCGCACGGGCCAGGTGATCGAGGTGTCGGAGCCCCGCAACCTCTTCCCACTCAAGGAAGACGCGCGCCATTCCATCCTCATCGCCGGCGGGATCGGCATCACGCCCATGCTGTCGATGATGGCCCGGCTGGAGAGCCTGGGCCGCTCCTGGGAGATGCACTACGCGGTGCGCAGCCGCAACCGCGCCGCGTTCCTGGAGCGCCTGGAAGGGCTGCACAACGTGCAGGTCACCATCGACGACGAACCGGAGACGCCTCGCCTGGACCTGAAGGCGCTGATCGCCTCGGCACCGGCGGACTCGCACGTGTATTGCTGCGGCCCTGCCGGCATGCTCACCGCCTTCCGTGAGCACGGCGGCCCGCTGGGCGACCGGATGCACTACGAATACTTCTCGGCCGATACCGAGCTCGCCCGCGACGGCGGCTACACGCTGCAGCTCAAGCGCAGCGGAAAGGTGATCGAAGTCGCTTCCGGTGAATCCATGCTCGACGCGCTGCTTGGCGCCGGTGTCGACGTCGGCTTCGCCTGTTTCGAAGGGGTCTGCGGCAGTTGCCGCGTGCCCGTGGTCGATGGCGTGCCCGACCACCGTGACCAGTTCCTCACCCAGGCGGAAAGGGATGCCAACAACGCCGTGATGGCGTGCTGCTCCGGGGCCCGCACCACTTCGCTCACGCTGGACCTCTAGGCGCGGGCCGACCGGCGCCCCGCCATTTCACCTGACTGGACACGACATGAATCTCTCGCGTCGCGGCGCCTTGCGCCTCGCCACCGTGGCCATCGGCGCCGCCCTCTCGTTCGCGGCGGCGGCCGATACCTGGCCCAGCCGACCGATCCGCCTGGTAGTGCCGTTCTCCGCCGGCGGCAGCACGGACCAGCTCGCCCGCGCCATCCAGCAACCGATGTCCGAGGCCCTCGGCCAGCCCGTCGTGATCGACAACAAGGCCGGCGCGGGCGGTGCCATCGGTGCGGAGATCGTCGCGCGCGCCGCGCCGGACGGCTACACGCTGGTGTTCGGCAATTCCGGGCCGAGCGCCGTGGCGTCCCTCCTGCGCAAGCTGCCGTACGACGTGCAGAAGGATTTCCGGCCGATCTCCACGGTGGCCATGGTGCCGCTGGCGCTGGTCGCCTCGAACAAGCTGCCGGTCCGCGATTTCAAGGAGTTCCTCGCTTACGCGAAGAAGCCGGGCGTGCAGATCAACTACGGCTCGGTGGGCATCGGTTCCATGGCCCACCTGACGGGCGAGTACCTCAACGAGGCCGGCGGCCTGAGCGTGCAGCACGTGCCGTACAGCGGTGGCGGCGCGCTGGGCGGCGCGATCCTCAGCGGCGAGGTCGAAACCGGATGGGTGAACCCGCTCGATGGCACCGCCATGGTGGCTTCGGGCAAGGCCCGCTACCTGGCGGTGGCCACACCCAAGCGCGTGAGCTGGATGCCAGACGTGCCCGCGATCGCCGAGTTCATCCCCGGCTTCGAGAGCAATGCCTGGTTCGGCATGCTCGCCCCGAAAGGCACCCCGGACGCGATCGTCAAGCGCCTGCACGAGGTGATCGCCACGGCTGTCGCGCGCCCCGACGTGCGCAAGCTGATCGAAGCCAAGATGGCCGAGCCCCGCAGCAGCACGCCGCAAGAACTCGAGGCGCTGATCCAGAGCGAGATCCGCCAGTGGCAACCTGTCATCACCAGGAACAACATCAAGCTATGAGGCCGACCATGTCGACGACGAAGAAGAGCAGCGTGAGCTTTGATTTCAACGGCCAGTCGGTGCTGGTCACCGGCGCCGGCCGGGGCGTGGGCGAGGAGATCGCACGCCTGTTCCATGCGTCAGGCGCCCGAGTCGCCGTGAGCGATGTCGACGGAGACGCTGCACGGCGGGTCGCAAATGCCCTGGACGATTCCGGCGCGAGCGCCATGCCGCTCACCCTGGACGTGCGCCGCAAGGAAGCGTTCGAGTCCGCCCGCGACCGGATCGCGGCGGCCTGGGGCCGGACCGACATCGTGATCAACAACGCCGGCTACGCCAAGCGCACGCCGGTCCAGGAGATCACGCCGGAGGAATTCGACGACATCGTCTCGATCAACATGAAGAGCGTGTTCCTCAGCTGCCAGGTGTTCTCCGAGCACATGCGCGCGAACGGCTGGGGACGCATCGTGAACGTGACCTCGCTGGCGGGACAGAACGGAGGCACCGTGGCCTCGGCCCACTATGCGGCCGCGAAGGCGGGGGCCACCATGCTGTCGAAGTACTTCGCGCAGCAGCTGGCCGGCTCGGGCGTGACGGTGAACGCGATCTCCCCGGGGCCGATCTCGACGGCAAAGGGCCGCCTGTCGGACGAGCAGATCGCGCGAGTCGAGAAGCTGGTCCCGATCGGCCGCTTCGGCGAGGCCTCGGAGATCGCAGCCGCCGCGGCCCTGCTGGCTTCGGACCAGGGCGGATTCTTCGTCGGCGCGACGCTGGACCTGAACGGCGGGCTCTTCATGCGCTGAGAAGCGCGCGGGCTCAGCTCGCGCTCAGGCCGCGCCCGCGCGAGTCGACCTGCTCGCGTGCCACGTTGCGTCCGATGCGGTAGCCGAACACGATCGCCGGCCCGAGCGTAGTGCCGGGACCCGGGTAGGTGCCCTGCATGATGGAAGCGGCGTCATTGCCGCAGGCGTAGAGCCCCGGGATCGGCGCACCATCGGCACGCAGCACCCGTCCGTCCCGATCCGTGGCCAGGCCCGCACTCGATGCGGCATCCGCCGCGTGGACTTCCAGCGCACAGAACGGTGGCGTGACGATGGGCCCGAGGCAGGGATTCGGCGCGTGCTCCGGATCGCCGTTGAACCGGCCCACCTCGGACTCACCCTTGCCGAAGTCGAGGTCGCGGCCGGTGGCCGCGAAGCCGTTCATTCGCTCGACTGTCTGCGCCAACCCGTTCGCGTCGATGCCGGCGCGGCGCGCCAACGCATCCAGGCTGGGTTCGCACGCGATGTACCCGGTGCGTGCCCAGCGACCCGGCACCTGCGTGCCCGGCGGGATCACGCCGAGGCCATAGCGGCGCACGAACTCCGCGTCGCAGACCAGCCAGCCGCGCCCCTGCGGCAGCAGCCCCTCGACGAAATGATGGTACGAAGCGGATTCGTCCACGAACCGGCGGCCCTGGGCATTGACTGCGATCAGCCCTGGCTTGGCCCGGTCGAGGAACAGGTGTGGGAAGAGACCGCTCCTGCCGGAAGCGTTGGGCACCACCGAGACCGGCTGCCAGAACAGGTTGCCCAGCTTGTGCGTCTCGATGCTCGCGCCAACACGCCGCGCGGCGAGCAGGCCGTCACCGCGCACGTCCTGCGCCGCCAACGAATAGATGCGATCGCCGTCTTCGTGCAGTTCTCGACGCAGCGAAGCGCCATGGCCGACGCCGCCGGTCGCGAGCACCACGCCTGCTCGCGCGGCGACCTGGCGCACGGCACCGGCCTCCTCCACGAACGAAGCTCCGACGACACGGCCCTCGCGCAGGTCGAGCTCACGCAGGCGCCAGCCGAAGCGGATATCCACCTTCGAGGCCCGCAGGCTCTGGAAGAGGCGTGCCACCAGGGCGTTGCCCATCACCAGCCGGGTGCCACGGGGATGCCGCAGCCGGTCCGATGCATATCGCGCCACCAGCTTCGCGCTGTGGAGGAAATCCCTCCAGGAGCGGTAGCGGCGGATCAGCGCCTGGATGTCCGCCTTGCCGACCATCATCCCGCCCAGCAGCATGAACTCGGGCAGAGGCGGACGAATGCGTACGAAATCCTCGCCGAGCGTTCGCCCGTCGAAGGGCAGCGGCCCGACGGCGCGGCCGGCGATGGCGGCGCCCGGGATGGAGAGGTAGTCTGGATGCTTGCCCGCGCTCGCGAACACCACGGAGCTGCGCCGCTCCAGGTACTCGAGCGCTTCGGCCGTGGTGTCGAGGAAGGCCCGGCGCCGGCCGCGCTCGTCGTCCGGCCCGATCAGCGCCTCGAGATACATGGCGGCGTGCTGCGCGGAATCGCGGTGGCCGGCACGGATGCCATGTGGATTGCCTGGCACCCAGAGCGTGCCCGCGGACGTGCTGGTCGTTCCGCCGACCTGGTCGGAAGCCTCCGCCAGCAGCACCCGCTGGCCTTCGAGCGCGGCGACCAGCGCAGCGGTCATGCCGCCCGCGCCGGCGCCCACGACGACGAGGTCGAACTCGTCGTTGCTGCCGCTCAGCGCAGTCGCCATTGCAGCAGCGAGTGCGGCGGCGACGTCTCCGGATGGTGCTCGTACACGCCCACCACGTCGGCCCCGATGCGCACGTCCTGCATCGGGTCACCCAGCAGGTTGCCGACCATGCGCACGTTGCCGGCCTGTGGCAGCTCCACCAGCACGGCGACGTAGGGGCAGCGCTCCCTCAGTGCCGGATGCACCGGATGCCACACGCGTTCCCAGCTGTAGATGCGTCCCTCGGGGGCCACCTCCACCCAAGCCGGGTCGAAGGCATGGCACTGGTGGCAGATCCATTCGGGACCGAATTGCCAGCAGCCGCAGTGCGTGCAGCGCTGCACCAGCAGTCGTCCCTGCTGCAGGCCGGCCAAGTAGGGCGCGGAGAGTCCATCCGCCTCGGCCACGGGAATCGGCAGGCCGGCGGGGAGATAGGAGGATTCGTTCTTCATCGCCCGCTCACAAGACGGCCTTCGACCCCAACAGCAGGTCGCTCACGGGGGACACCATCGGCCCGCCGACGACGAGCGCGACGTCGTTGCGCGTCGCCTGGTTGGTCGACGTTCCGCGCACCTGCCGCACCGCTTCCAGCAGCAGCTCGAAGCCGTGCATGTAGCACTCGGCCAGGTTGCCGCCGCTGGTGTTCAGGGGCAACCGACCGCTCGGCGCGACCAGGTTCTCCAGCCGGAGGAATTCGTTCGCTTCTTCCGGTCCGAAGAAGCCGTGTTCCGCCAGCGCCATCAGCACGCCGCCGGTGAAGTTCTCGTAGGCCTGCACCACGCCGACGTCTTTCGGGCCAAGCCCGGCCATGCGGTACAGGTCCGGGGCCACGACGCCGAAATTGGCCGAGGCGTACTCGGCCGAGTTGTGCGCATGGCTGCCGAAGCGCAAGCCCGATCCCGCCGCCGCGCCGAGCAGGTAGACCGGCTTCTGGGCGCAGTCCGCCGCGCGCTCGGCGTCCATCAGGACCAGGGCGGCGGCGCCGTCGTTCTCCATGCAGCAGTCGAACAGGTGGAACGGCTCGACGATCCAGCGCGAAGCGTCGTACTTCGCTTCGTCGAGCGGCTTGCCGTGCATCACCGCACGCGGGTTGTTCTGCGCGTGGTGGTAGGACGCCATCGCGATCGCGCGCAGCGCTTCCTGGCGCACGCCGTGCTCGTGCATGTAGCGCTGCACGCGCATCGCGAAGCGCTGCGGCGGCGAGATCACGCCGTAAGGCACGAGATAGGAGCGCTCGCCACTGACCGTGGCCGCACCCGCCCCTGCGCCCGCAGCCTGCCCGAAGCGGCCATGCTGGCCCTGGTTGAGCGAGCGGAACACCACCACGCAATCCGCCTGGCCGGTCGCGATCGCAGCGGCGCCGTTCGCCACGGCCGCGCAGCAGCCGCCCCCGCCCCCGCCCCACTGCATCGTCGCGGACCGCAGGTGGGGCAGGCCCAGCGCCACCGCCAGCCGCGTGGCGTCGTTGCGGTCGTCGCTGTAGGAAGCGAATCCATCGATGCGGCGCGGCTCGATGCCGGCGTCCTTGCACGCTGCGAGGATCGCCTTCAGCGCGAGCTTGAACTCCGGGTCGGGCGACTGGCCGTGCTTGTAGTAGGTCGTCTCACCGATGCCGACCACGGCGACCTTGCCCCGGAGCGTGCGCGCGTTCATGCGACGGGCGGCTCCGTGCCGGCGGGCACCCGCTCGCCGAACGCACCACCGCGGGCGAGTTCGGCGATGCGCGGCGCGCCGTAGCCCAGCACCTCGGCCAGGACTTCGGCCGTGTGCTGGCCGATCGACGGTGCCGGGACCGGGTCCGCGATGGGCGTGCGCTCATAGCGTATCGGTGACGCGATGTTGGGGACGGCGCCCAGTTCGGGATGGTCGATGGACGTCACCAGCTTGCGGGCCTGTGCCTCCGGCGAGCGGATCGCTTCGCCGACGGTGCGCACCAGTCCGCAAGGGATCTGCGCGGCCCGCATCCGCTCCTGCCAGTACGCCCAAGGGTGCTGCCCGAACTCGGCGTTGAGGTGGTAGAAGAGTTCATCCCTGCGTTCGATCCGCCCGTTGCGTTCCTTCAGCACGGGGTCGTTCGCGAGGTCGGGCCGCTCCAGCACCTGCGCGGCGAGCCGCTGGTAGATCTTGTCGTTGCCGCAGTTGATGTAGAACGGTTTGTCGCTGGCCTCGAACACGCCGGAAGGGCAGGTGTCCGGGCTGGTGTTGCCGTTCCTCTGCGGCTCCATCCCGGTGACGAGGTGCTGCATCGTGGCCCAGCCGGTCATCAGCAGGCCGGTGTCGAACAGGCCGACCTCGACGAACTGGCCTTCGCCTTGCCGTTCACGCGCGACGAGGGCCCCGAGAATGGCGTTCGAGACCATCATGGCCGTGCCGATGTCCATGACGGCCGAGGAAGCGCGCACGCCCATGCGGTCGGGGTAGCCATTCATCGAGACGAAGCCGCTCTCGGCCTGCACCACGGGGTCGAACCCCAGCCGGTCGGCGAACGGGCCTTCGCGGCCATACGCAGAGACCGAGCAGTAGACCAGACGTGGATTCAGCTTGCGGCAGGCCTCCCAGTCCAGGCCGAAGCGTTGCATCACACCGGTGGAGAAGTTCTCCACCACCACATCGGCCTGCGCGATGAGGTCGCGTGCAACCGCCAGGCCGTCCGCGGACTTGAGGTCCAGCGCGACACTGCGCTTGTTGCGGTTGCTCCAGACGAAGGGGCCGCCCTGCGACTGCAAGCCCGGCACCGCCGGCGGGTAGTAGCGCAGCTCGTCGCCGCGCGCGGGCGACTCGACCTTGATGACGTCCGCGCCCATGTCGGCCAGGATCATCGTGGCCAGGGGGCCCGCGATGAAGTGGGTGAAGTCGACGACGCGAATGCCCTGCAGCGCCGTGGGCGCGCCTTGGGGGCGGGGTTCGTGGCGCGGGAACTCGGCGGCCGCGCGAGCGAGCGGGGAAGTGTCGGGGCTCATCGGTGTCTCAGGGTTGGTAGCCGAAATCCTTGCCCGGCTGGGCCTGCATGAATTCCTTGCCGTGCGCCATCCAGTCGCCGCCTGCGGGAATGGTGATGGAGATGGCCCGCACCAGGAACTTGTCCGGATCCTGCGTCGACACGGGTCGGGTCTCCTGCGTCGACAGCTTCCTCACCGCTTCGAGCAGCACGCGACGAGTACGCGCCACGCCACTGTCGCTGGTGCCGAGGTTCTCCTTCGTGCGGTCGTAGATCGGCATCACGCCTGACTGGCACGCCGCGTCCTGCAGCCACAGGCCAGGCAGGCCGGCGTTGTACTTCTCCTGCAACTCCTCGTTGAAGCCGTAGGCGTTCGCGCGATTGAACTTGCTCCAGTACGTGTGGTACGGCTCGGTCACGGCGCGCTTTTCATACGCGTTCTCGGAATGGTGGCCGGTCTCGCGACCCCTGTGCCCTTCCTTGAACAGCTTTCGCGTCTTTTCGTAGAACGGCTGGGCCGGGTGGTACGAGAACATGATGCACAGCGTGTGCTCGTCGTCGATCGGCACCCAGGCGTGGCCGCTCAGCTCCGGGAACTCGGAGAAAGGCGGCACCAGCGTCCAGAACGGCATCAGGAACTGGTTGACGCGGATGTAGTTCTTGTCGCCCTCGATCTTGCGGCGCGAGGCGATGTGCATGCCGGCCTCGTGCTGCACGACCTCGAACTTGGGCTGCAGGTCGGCCGCCTGTTTCCACTCGTCGATGGCGCCGCCCGCGTCGACACGGCCGTGCAGGATGGCGGCGTGGGCCGAATCGATCTCGCCTTCCAGCGCCTGCAGCCAGTTGCACTCCTGGATCCGCATGGAAACGTGGGCGTTCTCCTGCGGCACCATGTTCCATTCCATGCTGGGCAGCGGCGGCGGCTCGGCGTCCGGCCCCATGTAGGTCCACAACACGCCATTGCGCTCGCGCACGGGGTAGGCCTTCACGCGGACCTTCTTGAGCATCGGCGTGTTCTCTGGCTCGGCCGGCATCTCCTGGCAGCGGCCGTCGACCGAGAACTTCCAGCCGTGGTAGACGCAGCGCAGGCCGCCCTCTTCATTTCGGCCGAACATGAGCGGCGCGCCGCGGTGCGGGCAGGCCTGGTCGACCAGACCGACCTGGCCGCTGCTGTCGCGGAAGGCGACCAATTCCTCGCCCAACAGCCGCACGCGATAAGGCAGGCCGTCGGCCGGAACATCGCGGGCCAGCAGGAACGGCATCCAGTACAGCCGCATGAGCTTGCCCATGGGCGCTTCAGGCCCGACTCGCACCAGCAGTTCATTGTCTTCGCGGGACAGCATGTTTACCTCACCATTGGTCCAACCATTGATGCAATGTACCACGATTTCTGATAATCTGTCCACACCATGCAAACCGCCTCTTCTCTTTCCGTCCTCATCCGCCAGCTGCGGCTGGAGAGCGCGGGCGTCCTGTCGGTCGAGCTCGAAAGGGACGACGGCGCGGCCCTGCCGGCCTACGAAGCCGGAGCACACGTCGATGTGCACCTGCCGGGCGCCGGCACGCGCAGCTACTCGCTGGTTGGAGCACCCGGAGCGTTCGCGACCTATCACCTGGGAATCAAGTGCGAAGCCGACGGACGCGGCGGCTCGCGGTGGTTCCATGAATCGGCGCGCGTGGGCGATCGGCTCGAGATCTCGCCTCCGAAGAACGATTTCCGCCTGGCTGAAGAGGCGCCGCACAGCGTCTTCATCGCAGGCGGCATCGGCATCACGCCGCTGCTGTCGATGATCGGCCGATTGGCCAGCCTCGGGCGCTCGTGGGAGTTGCACTTCGCCGCGCGGGATCGGCGCTCCATGCCTTTCGAGGCGCACCTGGAACAGCACGCCGCTACCGGGAGCGGCCGCGTGGTCAAGCATTTCTCGGCCGAGGGCCAGGGCCGCCCGGATATCCAGGCGATCGTCGGTTCGGCTGCCGCGGACGCACATCTCTATTGCTGCGGACCGACCGGGATGATCGACGCCTTCGTCGAGGCGGCGCGGCACCGATCGCCCGACACAGTGCACTACGAGCGGTTCGCCTCGGCCGAGGCGCCGGCGACGGAGGGCGGCTTCACCTTGCAACTGGCTCGGGACGGACGCTGCTTCGACGTGCCGCCCGGCAAGTCCATCCTCGACGTGCTGCTCGAGGCAGGCGTGGACGTGCCCTACTCCTGCATGCAGGGCGTGTGCGGCAGCTGCCGGCTCAGCGTGATCGAAGGCCAGCCCGACCACCGCGATGGCTATCTCAGCGACAACGAGCGGGCGGCGAACGATGCGCTGATTCCCTGCTGCTCCGGTTCGCTCTCTCCACGACTGGTGGTCGACCTGTGAACGCGGACACTCCTTCCAAGCTGCTGGGCTACGCTCCGATGGATTCGGTGCATGCCGAGTTCGACGATCTCGTCGATCAGGCACTGGCGTGCCCCGACGATCAGCTCATGCCCTGCCTGGAGCGCCTGCAGGATCACCTGCTCTCCCACTTCGGCCAGGAGGACGACTGGATGCGGCAGACCGCGTTCCCTGCCGGCGACTGCCACATCGAGGAGCACGGCAAGGTGCTCGAGTCCGCCGCGCAAGTGCTTGAGCTCGTGGCGCGCGGTGACTTGGCCGTCGGCCGTTCGTTCGCCGCCGAGCTCGAGCGCTGGTTCCCAGGCCATGCCGACTACCTCGACTCCGCGCTGGCGGCCTGGATGTGCAAGCGCCAGTTCGGCGGCAAGCCGGTCGTCCTGCACACGCGCAAGTCGCGCGTTTGACGCCGTTGGCTGTGGTTCTACATTGACCTTTTCATCAACCTCGAAGTCCCAGGAGACAAGCCCATGACCCGCTCCCGTCGCCACGTCCTGCACGCTGTTGCCGCGGCCGCCCTGTCGTCCCTCGCGTTTGGCGCGCTGGCGCAGGACGCCTGGCCGGCCAAGCCGATCCGCATCGTCGTCCCCTATGCGGCCGGCGGCAGCACCGACCAGCTCGCGCGAGCGATCCAGAAGCCGATGGAGGACTTCCTGAAGCAGACGGTCATCGTCGACAACAAGGCGGGGGCCGGCGGCACCATCGGCACCGACCTGGTCGCCAAGGCGGCGCCGGACGGCTACACCATCGTGTTCGGCAACTCGGGGCCGAACGCCATCGTGCCGCTGATGCGCAAGATCCCCTACGACCCGGTGAAGGACCTGCGCCCGATCTCCGTTGTCGCCTTCACGCCGATGATCCTCGCCGTCCCGGCCGACAGCCCGGCGAAGAACCTCAAGGAGTTCGTCGCGCAGGCCAGGCAAAAGGACTGGAACTTCGGCTCGGTCGGCAATGGCTCGCTGTCGCACCTGACCGGCGAGCACTTCAATGCCCTGGCCGGCCTGAAGCTCACTCACGTGCCCTTCCAGGGAGGAGCGCCGATGATGACGGCATTCGGCGGCGGCCACCTGCAGGCCGCGTTCGTCACCGGCCTGGACGGCGCCGGCATGTTGCAGGCCGGCAAGGTCAAGTACCTCGCCGTGGCCACCCCCCAGCGCACGAACGTCGTGCCCGGCCTGCCTGCGATTGCCGAGGAAGTTCCGGGCTTCCGCAGCGTGGCCTGGTTCGGCGTGCTGGCGCCCGCCGGCGTGCCCGATCCCATCGCCGCCAAGTTGCATGAGGCGGTGGTGCACGCGGTAAGCCGCCCCGAAGTCCAGAAGATGTTTGCCGAACGCAACATCGAGGCCCGCTCCACGTCGCCGCAGGAGATGGCGAAAGTGATTCGAGACGAGATGGCGCAGTGGGGCGAGGTCGTCAAGCGCTCCAACATCAAGATGGAGTGACCGTGGCCGGCCCGCTCCGCGGCCTGCGGGTGCTCGAGTTCGCGGGTCTGGGCCCCGCGCCGTTCGCCTGCATGCTGCTCTCCGACATGGGCGCCGACGTCGTCACCGTCGACCGTCCGGAAGCCCGCTTCGGCGATTCCCGCAACGTGATGCAGCGCGGGCGGACCGTCGTGCAGTTGGACCTGAAGTCGGCCGAAGGCCGGGACCGGGCCAGGGAACTGGCGGACCACGCCGACGTGCTGGTCGAGGGTTTCCGGCCGGGCGTGATGGAGCGACTGGGCCTGGGCCCGGTGGAGGCTCAAGAGCGAAATCCCGGCCTCGTCTACGCACGGATGACGGGCTGGGGTCAAGACGGCCCACTCGCGCGCACTGCCGGCCACGACATCAACTACATCGCCCTGTCGGGAGCGCTGCATGCCATCGGCCCGCGCGAGCGGCCCGTGGCACCACTCAACCTGCTGGGTGACTACGGCGGGGGCAGCCTGTACTTGGTGACCGGCATCCTCGCCGCGCTGTTCGAGCGGCAGCGGTCCGGCCGGGGACAGGTGGTGGACGCTGCGATCGTTGACGGCGTGACGAGCCTCATGACGCAGTTCGTGGGCATGGGCCTGCGCGGAAATTTCGTGGAGCAGCGCGAAAACAACATGCTCGACGGCGCGGCACCCTGGTACTCGGTGTACGAGACCGAGGACGGGCAGCATGTGAGCGTGGGCGCCATCGAGCCGCAGTTCTTCTCCGAGCTTTGCCAGAAGATCGGGCTCGCCCCCGAGTGGCCGGCGGCGCAGAACGACCGCGCCCGCTGGCCGGAACTGCGCACGGAGATGGCGGCGATCTTCCGCACGCGCACTCGTGACCAGTGGGCCGCACTGCTGCAGGACAGCGACTGCTGCGTGGCGCCCGTTCTTTCGCTCAGCGAAGCCGCGCGCCATGTGCACAACGCGCAGCGCAAGACCTTCACGGAAGTGGACGGCATGGCGCAGCCTGCGCCTGCGCCGCGCTTCTCGCGTACGCCCGCGCAAGCCAAGCCCGTCGCGACGGCAGCCACGCGGAGCAGCGACGTGCTCGCACGCTGGACGGAGGGGGTCCAAACCTGATGAAAGCGATGCTGCTCCAGCGCCCCGGCGAACCCCTCGCCTGCGTCGGCCGGCCCGATGAACCGCCGGCCGCGGGCGAAGTCACCGTAGCGCTGCGCTGCGCCGCGCTGAACCACCGCGACGTGTGGATCCAGAAGGGCACTTACCACGTGCTGAAGTACCCGGTGATTCCGGGCGCAGATGGCGCCGGAGTCGTGACGGCCGTTGGCGAGGGCGTGAATGCCGCGCTCATGGGGCGCGAGGTCATCATCAATCCCGGCCTGTCCTGGGGCGAGAGCGAAGACTGGGCGCGGCCCGACTTCTATCCCCTCGGATCACCGCGGGACGGCACGTTCGCCGAGAAGATCAACGTGCCCGCCATTCAGCTGGCGGACAAGCCCAAGCATCTCGATTGGGTCCATGCCGCGGCGCTGCCCCTGTCGGGCGTCACGGCCTTCCGGGCGGTGAGTTCGCGCGCGAAGACGAAGCGGGGCGAGCGCGTGCTGGTCACCGGCATCGGCGGTGGAGTGGCGCTGTTCGCCATGCAGTTCGCACTCGCGCTCGGCGCCAAGGTCTACGCCACCAGCGGCTCGGATGAGAAAGCCAAGCGCGTGCGCGGGATGGGCGTGTCCGGTACCGCGAATTACCGCGATCCGAGCTGGCCGGCCGTGCTGCGCGAGCAAGTGCCTGAAGGCTTCGACGTGGTTATCGACAGCGCGGTTGGGCCGGGCTTCCAGCACCTCCTGGAGCTGGCCGCGCCGGGCGGCCGGATCGCATTCCTGGGCTTCACTGCGGGCGGCGACATTGCTCTGGACGTTCGGCCCATCTACCGGAAACAGCTCAGCATCCTCGGGACCAAGATGGGTTCGCGGCGCGACTTTGATGCGATGGTCGAACTGGTGGAATCGAAAGCAATCCGGCCCATAGTGGACAGGACGCTGCCGCTCTCGCGCGCCAACGAGGCCTACGGCATCGTCGAGCGCGGCGAGCAGTTCGGCAAGGTCGTTCTTCTCAACGACCTGGGCGGTTGAAGCCGCCTTACCGTCCTGCCGCCGCGGCGGAGCGGGCACTCCACTGATCCATGTACTTCGTCTGGAGACGCGCGAGCGCCTTCTTCATCTCGGCGGCGGCTGCTGCGGCGTCGCGCGCGCGCAGGTGCTTCATGAAGCGCCGCCGCGAAGGCAGGATGAAGCTGTTGTCACTGGGCCCGATCTTGGCGATGAAGTGCGCGAACACGGCCATGATGCTTTCCATCGTGATGACCATGATTGGGTTGCGCGTGGCACGGGCCAGGATGACGTGGAACTCGCGGTTGTGGCGTGCGCGTTCGTCGAAGTCCGCTGCCTTGGCCGCCGCTTCGATGTTGGCGTCCAGTGCCGCGAAGTCTTCTTCGGTGGCGCGCTCGCAGGCGATGCGCACCACGATCTCGCTCATCCAGACGCGAGCTTCGGTCAGCTGCTCCGGCGTGATGGCGCCGAGGTGGTAGAGGTCTCGGAGTCCATTGACGATCACACCCGAGCTGCCCGACCGCACGAAGGCGCCGCCCGTGGCACCCTTGCGCATCTCGATGATGCCGGCATGTTCCAGGGCACGTAGCGCCTCCCGCAAGGTGTTTCGGCTGACGTGCAGCCGCGCCGAGAGGTCGCGCTCCGAAGGCAGCCGATCGCCGGGCTTCAGCCGGCCTGTTGCGATCATCTCCCGAACCTGCGCGGCGATCTCATCTACTGCCCGAGCGGGCGCGATGGCGGCGAATTCCAAGCTGGCTAAGGCGGACGATTGAGGCATTGGCTCAATCATTCTACTGCGCGCTGCGCCGGAAGCTATGAAAGAAGGCGTGCGCAGAGACCGCCCAGCCGTAAGTCGTGTTCCCGGCTTCTGGCTTGGGCATGCCGAAGCGCAATTGGCAGCGGCGTTGCTGAAGCTAGCATCAGACCATGAGAGACGAACGTATATGGGTTGAGCCGGTGGGCTCCGTGATCGTGGCGCGGATCCGAGGAAAGCCCAGCGCGGACATGCTGAGGGAGTGCGCGAGCCGAGTGTTCGAACTCAGCTGGACATGGCCAAGAAGGAAAACCTCGCCCCGGCCTCGCTGCGGACCGCCCTTCTTGTACCGAACACGCGCATCGCTTACCTGGCGCGCATCGCGTTCGGACACGCGGGTGAGTCCAACAACCGCGTCTTCTAGAACGACTTCGGCGCTGCTCTGAAGTGACTAGAAGACCCTGGAGCCTGAAGACTCCTGGAAGTCTCTCTCTCGAGCGAAATCCAGGCGACTCCCAAACCCGTCGATGGATTCGGCGGTCCTTGGCGGAGCAGGAGGCATATGCCCGCACATCCAAGCAGGTCCAAGGTCGTCCACCATAGCAAGCTCCCTAGTACTGCCGCCGCATTCCGACATCTCTCCAATCCACGGTTGTCCATGCACGTGCATGGCAATACAATTACAAATGTGGGTAGGAATGTGGGTAATGACTCGACACAGTTTATTGGCGGACAGTGCAGTTCGAAGCCGGAGCAAGAAGCCCGGGTACTACTTGGACGGCAATGGCCTGTACCTGCAGGTGAGCAAGACCGGCTCCCGCTCTTGGATCTTCAGGTACACGCTGAACGGAAAAACCCGTGAGATGGGCCTGGGGTCGGTCACTGCGTTCGGACTGGCACAAGCGCGGGAACGCGCTCAGCGTGCACGGCAGCTCCTAGCTGACGGGATCGACCCCATCGATAAGCGCGCCGAAGAGAGGAAGGCCATTGCGGCCCATCGCACTGCCGAACGCGCCCGCGCAAAGACATTCGAAGATGCCGCGCACGAGTATCACGAGGCGAGCGCAGACGAGTGGAAGAACGCCAAGCACGCCGCGCAGTGGATCAACACACTGACCCAGTATGTGTTCCCGAAGTTCGGCTCTCTTCCAGTTGGTGATGTGGGCAAGACCCAGATTGTGTCTGCCCTCGAGCCGCTATGGAAGAGCAAAGCGGAGACCGCTAGTCGCCTTCTTCAGAGGATTCGAACTGTCCTCAACTTCGCAGCTGCACGCGACTACAGCACCGGGAAAGACGCAGAGTTCTGGCAGCAAGTGAGGATCGCACTTGGACCAAACGAGCGCGCTCGGAAGGCGGAGCACCACAATTCATGCCCTTACCCGCTAGTGGGATCCGTACTCAAGGAAGTCGCATGTGGTCCATCTTCGGCGATTGTCAAGCTTGCGTTCGAGTTCACCGTGCTGACAGCTGCTCGCTCTGGTGAGACCAGGGGCGCGCTGTGGACCGAGATCGACCAGGACCGGCTTTGCTGGAACATTCCAGAAGAACGCATGAAGGCAGGCCGTCCGCACAATGTGCCCCTCTCTGCCCACGCAGCCGCAGTCTTGGCCGAGGCGAAGCGACTGCGTGACCAAGGGTCTGTGACATCCGAGATGGGTCTGATCTTTCCCAACACTCAAGGACTTCCCCTGAGTGACATGGTATTCACGCAGCTGCTCCGACGTATGCGGGTGGAGTACACGATGCACGGCTTCCGCGCGAGCTTTCGGACGTGGGGAAGTGAGCAGACGAAGTACCCGCACGAGATGCTGGAATTTGCCCTGGCGCATACGGTCGGTGATCAGACGGTCCGCTCGTATATGCGTACAGACATGCTGGAAAAGCGACGCCATTTGATGGACGACTGGGGCAGCTTCGTTGCCGCAAATTCCACCGGTTCGATCCCCAGAATTGCTGAAAAAACAGACAATCTGGCGCTTGCTGCCCCAAAAACCGGCCGAAAAAGACCAGAAAACGGTAGGAAAGCCGGGCGCCTGAAGCAAAACTAGAGGCACGCGCCCAACGCAGCAAGCGCAAAGCAGGCTGCGCGCGAGCCGGACACAGCTCCGGTCCGCTTCCCCCAAGACCCTCTACTCCGTCGCGGCCAGTTCTAGGCCGTGGGCGTGCGCGTGCGGAGCCCAAACGAAAGGCTCAGAAATGTCGGACTCACGGCAGGGCGAAGCTCGCCCGAAATTTGCGCTCGGAAAGGTCTATGCCACGCCCGGCGCGCTCCAGCTGCTCAAACGTTGGAAGCAAGACCCGACCGCCCTCCTCTCCCGGCACGTGCGAGGCGACTGGGGGCTAGTGCACCCCGACGACGCTGCAGCGAACGACATCGCAGTCGGCAGAGGCCTGCGCATCATTTCAAGTTACCTCGCCGGCCCAGAGGGGCCCGGCGGCGAGGGCGAAGTGCTCTGGATCATCACAGAGGCGGATCGGTCGGCCACCACTCTTCTTCTGCCGGGGGAGTACTGATGGCGCGCCGCTCAACCGAGGTGACTCGTTTTCTCAGCAACTCATTAGCTCCCAACACGCTGAGAGCCTACGCGCGGGACATAGAGCGCTTCAAACAGAACGGCGGTCGCATTCCTGCTACGCCCGACCAAGTCGCCCGGTATCTTGCAGCGGCCGCGGCGGAGCTGAAGCCAAGCACTCTCGCCAGGCAAGTGGCCGCAATCTCATACGCGCACGAACAGCGAGGCCTACCATCGCCGGCCAAAACGGCGGTCGTGCGACGGACGCTGCGAGGCATAAGGCGCTCGAAGGGTGTGGCGCAAAAGCAAGCGACGCCCGTCACGCCCGAGCTGGTCAGGGAAGTCGCCCGGCCTGTCCGATCTCTCACGGAGGCGCAAAACCAGCGTGATGCTGCCCTCTTCCTCCTTGCATTCGCAGGCGGGTTCCGCCGCTCGGAAATCGCTTCGCTACGGGTCGGCGACTTGTCGTTCAGCAAGCAAGGGCTCGTCATAAAGCTGAGAAGCAGCAAGACCGACCAGTACCAGCGGGGCCGACATGTCGCTATCCCGAAGGCCCGTGAGCCGCAACAGTGCCCTGTACGCGCCGTCCGCAACTGGCTCGCGTCGATGGCAGCGCTGAAGGGTCTAGTAGACCCAGGCCCTGAGCTGCCCCTCTTCTGCAGCATCGACCGGCACGGGAACGCACGTGCCAATCGCCTGAACGGCGCCTCAGTCGGCTGGCTGCTCAGAAGGCGCCTCGCACTTCATGGCCTCCCCACCGTGGGATACACGGCCCACAGCTTCCGCGCCGGCCTCGTCACCAGCGCAGCCAAAGCTGGCGTCCCGGTGTGGGCGATCCAGCGGCAAACCGGCCACCGCTCCGAAAGCACTGTGCATCGCTACATCCGCGGGCTGAACACGTTCGAGTGCAACCCGCTCACCGCCCTTCTTTGAGCCGCCGGGGAGCACATCATGCGCAAACAACCAACCCGCGCCCACACCGAGGCGCCGCAAGAGAAAGACCCGATCGACACGATTTTGGAGGCAGCCGACCTCACCTGGCTGATCCTCAAAGCACCGATCAAGTTTTCGCCCGAGCCCACGAAAGGTTTGCAAGAACTAGAGATCGAGGGTTATCAGGTCCTCTACCGCAGTGACACCAACCAGCAGCTGGCAATCGTCTCGTCGCGCCACCGAGTTTGGCAGCCACGCGAAGTGATTGACTTCTACCTCAGCATCGCCGCCTTCTATGGCCTCGCGTTCGAAAGCGTTGGATACGTGCAGGGAGGTCTAAGAATTTGGGGCTTGCTGAACACCGGCTACAAGTCGGCGTTGCCCCGCAATCGCTCCGCGTCAACATACCTGCTCCTCAGTACGTGTTGCGATAGTTCATTGGCCGCACAAGCAACTGCACTCTGCCTTCTAGAGCCGGGCACGTTGGCGACCCCCGCATCTATCGGCTCACAATCAGTCGCGCGCATTGCGCGGTCCCCAGAGTTCCTCACCCCGAGCGACTTGGCAGAAATAGGAGAGCTGACGCGGGAATGCATCGCCTTCCCAACCTTCCTCGGAGACTTGGCGAAGCAGGCCGTTTCAGAGGAGAACATCAAGCAAGCCACAGCGGCAACATTCGGCCCGCGAGACGATGACCCGAACAGGCCGTCAGCCAAAACGTTGCGGAGCATCGTGTCGGCTCTTCGCGAAGGCAGATCAAGCTCCAAGTCGCCCCTCACTGCGCTTGACCTGCTCTACGCTCTTGCGGCAGTAAGTGACGCGAGAGAACAGAGGCGTTCGCCCGCCGATCTCCTGAACAACACTTGGTTCGGCGTCGGCGCGAAACGCAAACAGCTCGCCATCAATGCCCTCGCCCGACTGATCCGGCCGTATTGATGGCGGGCAGCACAGGATCATCTGTGCTCGGAGACGCTTGATGGAAACCGTGGCCCCGATTCCAGCGCAGAAGTCTCGATTGCGCCCGTTTGGAGGCTAACTTCACATAAAGCGGAATTTGCTCGCGTTAGCCATGGACGCAACTTGGGCGCGGGAGCAGGAGGCAGCAGTATCGGGCGCCTAAGTACCGGTCGCGGAACAACTTTGTCCGATTCCGCTCACTCGGTACCCCTAATGGTACCCCCTATCTCGCGCTTACTTCATGCGCTAGAGCGAGTGGCCTGCTGCTCCGAGGCTTGTGCGATATCAGCCCGGGAATCCGGAAACCGTTGCGACCGTTCAGCCCGGTCGGAAGACTTGAATTCGCTTCTCGGCGGGAGCGGACTGCCGCGCAGGTGAGAGTGACCAGCCTCCAGCAGGCAATCATCCGCGACGTCCCAATCGGGATCGCGGCGACGGACCTCAGCGAGGCAGTGACGAAGGAGTGCCATTCAGGATCCCGTCCTCATAGCGTCGCAATCAACTCCGGCACGGCATTGAACAGGTCAGCCTCCAGTCCGTAGTCCGCCACGCTGAAGATCGGCGCTTCCGGATCCTTGTTGATCGCCACGATCACCTTGGAGTCCTTCATGCCGGCCAGGTGCTGGATCGCGCCGCTGATGCCGCACGCGATGTACAACTGCGGGGCGACGATCTTGCCGGTTTGCCCGACCTGCAGGTCGTTGGGCGCATAGCCCACGTCGACCGCGGCGCGCGAAGCACCGACGGCCGCACCCAGCTTGTCGGCGAGCGGCTCCAGCACTTCGTGGAACTTCTCATTCGAGCCGAGTGCGCGGCCCCCCGAGACGACGATCTTGGCGGCGGTGAGTTCCGGACGGTCGCTCTTCGCGATCTCCTGGCCGACGAATTTGCTCTTGCCCGCGTCGGCCGCACCGGGCACGTTCTCCACGGGCGCGCTGCCGCCGGAGCTCGGGGCCGGGTCGAAGGCGGTCGTGCGCACGGTGAGCACCTTCACGCTGTCGGCGCTCTGCACGGTGGCGATCGCGTTGCCGGCATAGATCGGACGCTCGAAGGTGTCGGGGCTGTCGACCTTGGTGATGTCGCTGATCTGCGCGACGTCCAGCTTGGCGGCCACGCGCGGCGCGATGTTCTTGCCCGACGCGGTGGCGGGAAACAGGATGTGGCTGTAGCTCGAGGCGATCGCCAGCACTTGGGCGGCGACGTTCTCCGCCAAGCCGTGCTCGAACTGTGCGCCGTCGACGTGGATCACCTTGGCCACGCCGGCGATCTGCGCGGCGGCTTCGGCGGCCTTGACGGCGCCCGAGCCGGAGACCAGCACGTGGACGTCGCCACCGCACTTGGCAGCGGCGGTGACGGTGTTGAAGGTCGCGCCCTTGATGGATGCGTTGTCGTGTTCTGCGATGACGAGGGAGGTCATTTAGATCACCTTCGCTTCCATCTTCAACTTTTGCACTAGCGTCGCGACGTCCGGCACCTTCTGGCCCGCGCCGCGCTTGGCGGGCTCGGCGACCTTGAGCGTCTTCAGGCGCGGCTTGATGTCGACGCCGAGGTCCTCGGGCTTGACAGTGTCGAGCTGCTTCTTCTTGGCCTTCATGATGTTGGGCAGCGTCACGTAACGCGGCTCGTTCAGGCGCAGGTCCGTGGTGACCACCGCCGGCAACGTGACTTCGAGCGTCTCCAGCCCGCCGTCGACCTCGCGCGTGATGGTCGCTTTGCCGTCAGCCACTTCGACCTTGGAGGCGAAGGTGGCTTGCGGCAGGTCGGCCAGCGCGGCCAGCATCTGGCCGGTCTGGTTGGCGTCGTCGTCGATCGCCTGCTTGCCCAGGATCACCAGGCCGGGCTGTTCCTTGTCGACCAGCGCCTTCAGGATCTTGGCCACCGCGAGCGGCTGCAGCTCTTCATCGGTCTGGACCAGGATCGCCCGGTCGGCGCCAATGGCCATCGCGGTGCGCAGGGTTTCCTGGCACTGCTGGACACCGCAGGACACGGCGATGACCTCGGTGGCCACGCCCTTCTCCTTGAGCCGCACGGCTTCCTCGACCGCGATCTCGTCAAACGGGTTCATGCTCATCTTGACGTTGGCGATGTCCACACCCGTGTTGTCCGACTTCACTCGGACCTTCACGTTGTAGTCCACCACCCGCTTGACGGGTACCAGGATCTTCATGGCATTGAAAGATACGGATTGGAGCGCCTACCGTCCAATACCGATTCGCCGATGCCCTATCTGCTTCCGCTATGGGGCGAGGCAGAACTGACCATGTCGATGAAGCGTTGCGCGGCGGGGCTTTCACTGCCCCTGTGCCAAGCCAGCGCCAGGGTCGTTTCAGTGCCATGCCCTGCGCCGTCCCCCTCGAGGTCACAGTACACAACGTGGGGGGCGCGCTGCCCACGCACCACTTCGGGAACCAGCGCCACGCCCAACCCGCTTTCCACCAGCCCCAGCATCGTGGGAACCTGGGTCGCCAGCTGCCTCACCTCGGGCACAAACCCCGCCGCCTCGCAAGCTGCCATGGCCGATGCGTGCAGCCCTGTCGCTTCCTCGGCCGAATACATCACGAACGCCTCGCCAGCCAGGCGGGCCAAGCTGATGGACGTGGAAGCTGCGAGAGGGTGCGCCGCAGGCAAGGCGACCACGAAGCGGTCCCGTTGAAGCGTGTGAAGCGTCGCGGCGTGGGACTGGAGAAGTGGCGTACGCACGATGCCGATGTCCAGCGCCTCCTCGTGCAACATCGCCATGATGCGAACCGACGTGGACTCCGTCAGCACCAGTTCCACTCCAGGGTACTGGCTGCGGAAGTTCTGGACGAGGCTGGGGATCAGGCGGTAGATCGCCGACCCCACGAAGCCGATGCGCAGTCGACCTCCCGTGCCGGCAGCGGAATCTCGCGCCGTCCGCAGCAGCTGCTCACCGTGGTAGAGCAGACGCCGCGCTTCCACGAGCGCGGCTTTGCCGCTGGGGGTGAGCAGGACGCCCGTGGGTGTGCGCTCGAACAGCCGGGTACCGAGTTCGCTCTCCAGCTTCTGGATCGAGACGGACAGTGCCGGCTGGGCAATGTGCAACCGCTCGGCCGCCCTACTGAAGTTGAGCGTCTCGGCAAGCACATTGAAGTGGCGGACGCGACGCAGGTCCATGGGCGGGGGTCTCAGCGATCAAGAATACCTGATCGCTCCGCTGGGGAGCTGCTGCAGCAGCTGATGGCAGTCGCTCCCCAGCGATCGCGAAGGAATTGTGCGAACTCGCGCGCTTCTTCGTGCATCCGCCGCAACTCGCGCGGAGCAATACTGCCCAGGTGCAGGGAACAAGCCGATCTCAGATCGCTGGGTATGTCCATCTGGCAAGCGTCCATCATAAGCAGGCGCTGGCAAGCCATCTGGTACTCACCGCGTGCCAGGCTGCATTCCACCAGCCTCAGCAGGGTGCTTCTGGGCGCCCGCCGCGTCTCGCAAGTCGCCACGCCTGTCCCTTCAGACGCGTTCGAACACCGCAGCGATCCCTTGCCCGCCGCCGATGCACATGGTCACCAAGGCGTAGCGCCCTCCGATTCTCTGCAGTTCGTGGATCGCCTTCGTGGCGATGATCGCCCCTGTTGCACCCACGGGATGTCCGAGCGAGATACCCGAACCATTCGGGTTCACCTTGCCCGGGTCCAGCTCCAGCAATCGGGTGACAGCGCAGGCCTGCGCGGCGAACGCCTCGTTCGACTCGATGACGTCCATTCTGGATGCGTTGAGCCCTGCGCGTTGAAGAGCCAGGCGCGACGCCGGAACCGGGCCGAGGCCCATCACGCGTGGATCAACACCGGCGTGCGCATAACTCACCAGCCGGGCCAGCGGCTTCAGCCCGCGCGCGCGCACCGCGTCTGCGCTCGCCAGAACCAATGCCCCGGCTCCATCATTGATGCCGGACGCATTGCCCGCGGTCACCGAACCATCCTTCTGGAAAGCCGGTTTCATCTTGGCAAGCTGCTCGATTGATGTATCGGCGCGCACGTGCTCGTCGGTTTCGAACAGGGTCGTTCCCTTGCGGCTGACAACTTCGACCGGCACGAGTTGTGATGAGAAACGCCGTTCCGCGATCGCCCTCGCAGCGCGGCGGTGACTATCCACCGCCAGCCTGTCCTGCTCTTCGCGCGTCACGCCTTCCTGGCGCGCCACATTCTCGGCCGTCATGCCCATGTGGATGCGGTGGAAGGGATCGCTGAGAACACCGAGCGTGTAGTCGACCGCCTGCACGTCCCCCATGCGCGCGCCCCAACGCGCTTCGGGCATGAGATACGGCCCACGGCTCATGGACTCCGCACCTCCTGCAACCGCGAACTCGGCATCGCCCAGGAGGAGGGACTGCGCGGCGGAAATGACGGCCTGCAGGCCGGAGCCGCAGAGGCGATTGACGTTCATGGCCGGCGTCTCCTGTGGGATGCCCGCCTCGATGGCTGCGACGCGTGAGAGGTAGGCGTCACGTGGCTCGGTCGGAATGACATTGCCCATCACCACTTGGCCGATGTCGGAGGCCTGCGCGCCGCTCCGCTCCACCGCGCTCCGCACCACGGTCGTCGCCAGCTTCGACAGCGGTACCTCCTTGAGGCCGCCACCGAAGGTTCCTATCGGGGTGCGGACCGCAGAGAGGACAAAGACTTCACGGGTATTCATTCCTATTGCACCTTCTTGTTGACTGAAATCATGGCGCTGGCGCAGCCGTCGCCAAGCAAGCCTCAGCTGCCGAATTGCGGTTTCCTTTTCTCCAGGAAAGCATTCACCGCCTCCATGTGATCAGGCGTCTTGTGCGAGACGGCCTGAAACACTGATGAGAGCTCCAGCACGGTGTCCAGCCGCGAATGCATGCCCTCCCGGATCAGGCGCTTGGTCAGGCGCAGCGCGTGGGCGGCGTTGGCCGTGATGCGTCCGGCCAGCTCACGGGCGGCATCCATCAGTTCCGCATGCGGCACGACGCGCGAGACCAGGTTCCAGGCCAGCGCCTGCTGGGCATCGATGGTGTCGCCGGTGAACGCCAGTTCCGAGGCACGCGAAAGGCCGATGATGCGCGGCAGCAGCCAGGCACCGCCATCGCCCGGAATGATGCCGACCTTGACGAAACTCTCGGCGAACTTCGCCTTGTCGGAAGCGATGCGCAAGTCGCACATGCAGGCCAGGTCGAGCCCCGCCCCGATGGCATGGCCGTTCACCGCTGCGATCACCGGCACCTCCAGGTTGAACAGCGCGAGCGGCAGCCGCTGGATGCCGCGCCGGTATTCCTGGCGGATGTCCATCTCGCTGACGGCGGGGGTGGACTGTCGCTTCATCTCGCGGAGATCGCCGCCCGCGGAGAACGAGGGGCCGTTGGCGGTCAGGATCACGCAGCGCACGCTGTTGTCGGCGTCGATGCGGTCGATGGCCGCGAGGAATTCAGCGACCGCGGTATTACCGGTGAGCGGATTGCGCTGCTCCGGCTGGTTCATGGTCAGCGTGACCACGGGGCCCTGCTGCTCGTAGATCAGGAACTCGGACATGGTTTTCCTCGAAAGATTGTCAGGCTAGCCCCAGCCACGGCGCGCGTCCAATATCGAATCGCACGGACACCATCCGATTTCCATATGGCCGGCCATTCATTCGCTATTGGACGCCCCGGCCAGTCCGCCCTAACCTCCCCGCTTCATCGAACCTCAACGTCATGGCCGACCTCCTGGACAACCTGCAGCTGGCGTCGCTGCCGCCTCACACAGAAGCCTTTCGCCGCGAAGTGAAGCATTTCCTGGCGCAGGAACTGCCGCCCACCCCTGCCGACGTACGCTCCCGCTCCTGGCTGGCCTTCGACGCCGAATTCAGCCGCAAGCTCGGCGCCCGCGGCTGGGTCGGAGTCACGCTGCCGAAGCAGTACGGCGGCGCCGAGCTCGACGCCTTCAGCCGCTTCGTCCTGGTCGAGGAGCTGCTCGCCGTCGGTGCGCCGGTCGGTGCCCACTGGATCGCCGACCGCCAGAGCGGGCCGCTGATCCTGAAGTTCGGCTCCGACGCTCAGAAGGCGCGCTACCTGCCGGGCATCTGCCGCGGCGAGATCTTCTTCTGCATCGGCATGAGCGAGCCGAATTCCGGATCCGACCTGGCCAGCGTGGCGAGTCGGGCGGTGCGCACCGACAAGGGGTGGCGCCTCAACGGTCGCAAGATCTGGACGACCAACGGCCACAAGTGCGACTACACGATCGCGCTGGTGCGCACCTCCGGGAGTCCTGCCGATCGCCACGCAGGGCTTTCGCAGTTCGTCGTCGACCTGAAGCTCCCGGGCGTCACCGTGCGGCCGATCGTGGACCTCACGGGCGATGCACATTTCAGCGAGATGTTCTTCGATGACGTGGAACTCGATCCTGAAGCACTCATCGGCAACGAGGGCGACGGCTGGAAGCAGGTGAACGCGGAGCTCGCGTTCGAACGCAGCGGCCCGGAGCGCCTGTACTCGAGCATCGTGCTGCTCGACGCTTGGCTGGGCTGGCTGCGAGAGAGCGCGCGCTTCGAGCAGCAGCTGGAAACCGTCGGCCGGTTTGCCGCGCATCTCGCCACCCTTCGCCAGCTATCCGTCGCGATCACCGCCAAGCTGGCCGCAGGCGAAAGCCCCGTGGTCGAAGCCGCCCTGGTGAAGGACCTCGGCACCGAGTTCGAGCAGGCCGTCCCCGCGATCATCGAGGCGGCCATCGGAGCCGACCCGGCTGACCCGCCCGGCGAGGAGCTGGTGCGGACCCTCGCCTACGTCAGCCACATGGCACCGACCTTCTCGCTGCGAGGGGGTACCCGCGAGATCCTTCGCGGAATGATCGCGCGCGGCCTGGGCCTGCGCTGAAGGAGCACCATATGTTTGCAGAAGCGATCTCTTCGATTCTCGACCATCACTGCACACCCGCGGCGGTCCGTGCCATCGAGGGCGGCGCCAGCGCGCAGCCACTGGCCGCCGCGCTGGCCGACGCCGGTTTCCTCGAACTGCTCGCCTCTGAGGACCACGGCGGCGGCGGGGCGAGCTGGCGGGACTTCTTCGAAGTCGTGCTGCTGTGCGGCGGCTACGCCGTGCCGCTGCCCGTCGCGCAGACCATGGCCACCCGGCTGCTCACGGCCGACCCGCAGGGGCTGCCTGCCGGCTTCATCACTTTTGCGCCCGCACTGACGCGCCGCGCCGACGGCTTTTTGCAGGCGTCGCAGGTGCCATGCGCGGCCACTGCCTCGCACGTGGTAGGCCTGGTGGAGGGCGCGTTGTTGCTCCTGTCGATCCCACAGGCCCATTCCGCGCACAGCGCCATCCACGGCGGCCTGAGCGCCTCGCTGTGTTGGCCAGGCGATGCCGGGACTGTTTTGCAGGGGGGCACCGCCGCTGCTGCCTTTCCTTACCTTGGCGCGCTGCTCCATGCGGGCCTGCTCGCCGGGGCCATGAAGCGTTGCTTCGACCTCACGATCGGCTACGCCAACGAGCGCGTGCAGTTCGGCAAACCCATCGGCAAGTTCCAGGCCGTTCAGCACCAGCTGAGCGTGATGGCGGAACACGTAGCGGCCGCTCGCATGGCCTCGGAGGCCGCCTTCGGCATCGACGCATTGCCGACGCTGCCGGCCTGTGCGGTGGCCAAGGCGCGCACCAGCGAGGCCGCGCAGCTCGTCGCCTCCATCGCCCATGCCGTGCACGGCGCGATCGGCGTGACCGAGGAATACGATCTGCAGCTCTTCACCCGCCGGCTGCACGAGTGGCGCCTGGTGCACGGCTCGGAGGCCCATTGGCACCGGCTACTGGGGCGGCTGGTCCTCGAGAGCCCGCACCGGCTGTCAGTCGATTTCGTTCGGACCGTTTGGGAAGGTGCGCCCGCCTGACGCAGGCTACGGCCGCACCTCGCCTCTGGCGAGCTCGAGATCAGGCGGCGTCAACCCACGTCGTGAATTCGTCGACAGGCACGCGGGGCGTGCGAAATTCGTTCACGATGGCCGCCTCGTCGGCGAAGCCAAGCGCCATGCCGCAGACCAGCATCTGGTTCGCCGGCGCGCCAATGTGGGGGAGGACGATCTTGGCGTAGCGGTTCCACGCAGCCTGGGGGCAGGTGTGGAGGTCCCGGGCCCGTGCGGCGACCATGACGTTCTGGATGAACATGCCGGAGTCGAGGAGGGCGCCGCCTTGCAGCTTGCGGTCGATCGTGAAGAAAAGGCCGACCGGAGCATCGAAGAACTTGTAGTTGCGCTGCAGCTGCGCATGCATCTTTTCCTTTTCGCCTCGCGCTATCCCAAGCAGAGCGTAGAGGCTCCAGCCGTTTTCGCGCCTACGCTCGATATAGGGCGAAAACCACTCTTTCGGGTAGTACGCATATTCCTCCTGGTAGGTTGCAGCCAGGTCGGGCGAGTCGCGCATTGCATCGTGCGCCGCGCACGCTTTCTGCACCAACGAGTCGCGCGCCGCGCCAGCGACGACGTAGACGTGCCATGCCTGCGTGTTAGTGCCGGACGGGGCCCGGCTCGCAACTGCGAGGATGTCCTTGATCGTCTCGCGCGCTACCGGTTGGCTCGTGAAGGCGCGTATGGACATCCTGCTCGCGATCGCGGCATCAACCGCGCAGGCGCCCTCTTGCCGGTCTTGCGGATCATGGCATTCCGTCCCTGCCGAAGTGCCCGTGAATGCGCCAGGAGACTGGCTCAAGAGTTACCTCGGCTGCCTGGGAATGGCACCGTCCAACCGGATCGCTTCGCCATCGGTCATTGGGTTGTCGTCGCCTTCGCGGGCAGCACGCACAGGTCGGCGCCACCGGCCACCGACAGGGTCTGCCCGGTGATGAACGCGGAGCGCTCGGAGCACAGGAACTCCACGGCCTGCGCGATGTCCAGCGGCTGGCCCCAGCGGCCCAGGCGCAGCACCGAGTCGTAGCCGGCCTTCTCGCTGGCACCCATCTGCGCGGCCAGGGGTGTATCGATCGGCCCGGGTGCGACGCAGTTGACGCGCACTCCGTGCGGTCCGAGCTCATAGGCGGCATCGCGCGTGAACGTAACCACGGCTGCTTTCGCTCCCGAGTAGATCGAGTGCGGGATCGTGTAGTGCCACGCCGAGATGGAGGCGATGTTCACCACGGCCCCCTTCTTGTGCTTGACCATCTCGCGCGCGCAAAGCTGGGTGGCGAAGAACGTTCCCTTGTAGTTCACGTCCACCTGCAACACATAATCGGCCTCGTCATACTCCAGAAACGGCTTCTGTCGCGCCACTCCGGCGTTGTTGACCAGGTAGTCGATGGAGCCGCACTTTTGCAGGACCGTGTCCACCAGGCGCTGCAGATCCGCGACGCTGGTGACGTCCGTAACCAGCGGGATGACCTTGCCCTCCACTGCCGTGAGGCTCTCCTGCGCGCGGGTGAGCCTGCGCTCGACCGAATCGACGGCGACCACCGTTGCGCCGAGGCTCGCCATGTGCTGGGCAATACCCTGGCCGATGCCGCGGCCGGCGCCGGTCACGATGACGGTTTTTCCTCGGAACTCAGTGGACATGTCGACTCCTGTATCAATGGATGAGATGCGGGGGCAACCCCTTGCGGTTATGATACACCCAACCAAGCACTTGCTCAAGGATCTTTGATGAACAGCAGCGATGCATCCCAGGCACCGCGGGAGAAGCCCCCGCTCGACGGATTGGTCATCGCGGATTTCTCGCACTTCATCGCCGGGCCGTACGCCACCATGGTGCTGGGCGACCTGGGTGCGAAGGTGATCAAGGTCGAAAGCACCGAAGGCGATGCGTTCCGGGCGTTTCCCCCGTTTGTCGAGGGTGAAGGCGTCCCCTACCTCTGGGGCAATCGCAACAAGCTGGGCGTCACGCTCGATCTCAAGAGCCAGGCCGGTCGCGCAGTGGCCGCCGACCTGGTGCGCAAGGCGGACGTGCTGGTGGAGAATTTCTCCACCGGCGTGATGGAGCGCTTCGGGCTCGGCTGGCCGGAGATGTCCAAGCTGAACCCACGCCTTGTGTACTGCTCGATCTCCGCCTATGGTCGCGAGGGACCGCATGCGCAGCGCCTGGGCTTCGACTCCGTAGTGCAAGCCGAAAGCGGCTTCATGTCGATGACGGGCTTTCCGGACCAGCAGCCCACGCGTGCCGGCCCCTCCGTCATGGACCTGGGCACTGCCCTGATGGCAGCCAATGCCATCCAGGCCGCCCTGCACGCGCGTTACCGCACCGGCCGCGGCCAGAAGGTTGAAGTGTCGCTTTTCGGGATGGCCGTGCAGATGCTCGGCTACTTCAACACGACCTACCTTGCGACAGGACGCATCCCACACCGCGCGGGCAATTCGCAGGTGACGGCAGCGCCCATCGGCTACTTCGACACGGCAGACAAGCCGATCTACATCACGTGCGCCAACGACCGGACCTTCCAGCGCCTGATGGTGCAGGCGTTCGAGCGGTCCGACCTCGCTGCCCACCCTGACTTCAGCACAAACGCAGAGCGCGTGAAGCACCAACCCCGACTGCTGACACTGATGGCCGAAATCTTCGCTTCGCAGACGCAGGAGCACTGGCTGCAAAAGCTGCAGGAAGCCGGCGTCCCGTCAGGCGCCGTGCGCACGGTCGCCGAAGCAATGACCTCCAGCGAGGTCGAGCACCTCGGGCTGGTCGAGACCATTTCGCACCCCAAGCTCGGATCCATTCCCAACGTGAAGCTGCCTGTGACGCTGTCGGACACGCCGCTGGTTGCCGCGCGCGCAGCCCCCGTGCTTGGCAGCGACACGAACGCAGTGCTGGCCGAGGTGCTCGGCTACTCCGGCGACCGCATTGCGACGGCGCGAGCCGACGGGGCCTTCGGCGCCCCTTGAAGAAGACCGCGCCGGGACCGCCTGCGCTAACTGGGAGTGACGGACGACACCTGGGAACGGCAGGCCAGCGGCATTAGAGTGCAGCTTTGGGATCAAACTTTGGTGAAGGCGACCATCGCGACCAAAGAGATCAGCGGGCGCACGCCGGATCTGTCGATCCGCTCGCAGCCGACGGGAGTTCGTCGGTCGCGGTGTGCCCCCCGCCTGCACGGTCCCACATCCGCGCCGGATCGTCCAGAGCGCGCTCGCGCAGCTTGTACTTCTCGATCTTGTTCGTGGGCGTGAACGGCAGCTCCTCCACGAACTCAAGAAACCGCGGAATCATGTGTCGGCTCATACTGGCTTCGCAGTGGGCGATGAGCTCCGCGTGCGTCAGCGTAGCCCCTTCTCGTAGGACGACCGAGACCGCGACTTCGTCCTCGCCGTGTTCGGACGGCAATGGGTAAACGGCCACCTCCCGCACGGCGGTGTGCGATGCGATGGCGGACTCTACCTCGAAGGCCGAGATGTTTTCGCCGCGACGGCGTATCGCGTCTTTCTTGCGGCCGGTGAGGTAGAGGTACCCGTCCGCGTCAAGGTAGCCGTAGTCCCCGGTGTGGAACCACAGGTTTTGCCAAGCCGCCTGCGTAGCCTCGGGCATCTTGTAATAGCCTGTGGGTGCGGCCCAGGGCAGTTCCAAGCGCATCAGGATCTCGCCAATCTCTCCTGTCGGCAACGGAAAGTCATGGTCGTCGACGATGCGCATGGACACACCGTCACACACTTGGCCGCAACTGAAGGCCTTCTCCGGCGGCGCAGTCGACGGCAGCGAGGTGCCGACCCCGTAGTCGCTGAGCCCGTAGGCGGCGAGCACTCCCACCCCGTACCGGCTGGCGAACTCATGCACATAGGGCGGCGCGGGCGCCACCGAGCACACCCGGACCTTGTGATCCCGGTCCAGCGGCGACGGCGGCTGCGACCACAGGAAATTTGCCATCGCGCCGATCGCATTGAAGCGCGTCACGCCGTGGCTGCGAATGAGCCCCCAGAACTGCGAAGCGGAGAAGCGCACGTCCAGCACGACGGTGGTTCCTGCCACGATTGCCATGCCGCAGGCCATCAGCAGTGCGTTGGCATGGAACAGCGGCATGCACACGTAATCGACGTCGCCGGGCAAGTGGTAGCGGTAGTGCACGCCTTGCTTGCCCCAGTACCAGGCTGCGGCATGCGTGTACATGATGGCCTTGGAAGGGCCTGTGGTTCCCGAGGTGAACAAAAGATAGGCCAAGTCCGTGAATTGCACGCCGTTGTCCACGGGGTCATCGCTGACTGACGACGCATCGAAAGCTTCCACGAGGACCCGCAGGCCTTGCAACAGGCGGCGAGCTCGCTCTACGTCGCCGATGACGACCACCTGCCGCAACTGCGGGAGGCGGGGTGCCACCGACGCGAATTCCTCCATGCACGCCTCGTGCACGATGGCCTCCGTGCAATCCGCATGCGAGAGGTAATACTCCATCAGCGAAGCCTTGGCCGCGGTGTTGACGGGCACCGAGACCGCGCCGATCTTGCCCAGAGCCAGGTTGCCCAGCAGGCATTCGGGACAGTTGGGCGACAGCATTGCGACGTGCGCCCCCTTGCCGATCCCAAGGGCCATCAGTTGATGCGCGATTCCGTTGGTGCTGCGGTGGAGATCCAGGAAGGTGTAGCTGCGGCCATCCGGCACGAAGCGCAGGAAGAGGCGGTCCGGGCACAGCGCTGCGCGCTTCGCCAACACGGCGCCGGTGGTCCATTCGCGGATACCTCCGATCTCCGCCTCGACATCGATCGCAGGCCAGGAATCGGGCTGCATCTTCTCGCTCATCTGGTTCCCCGCGGCCCGATTCGGTCGCACGGCACCCTCGCTAAGGAAGCCGTGGCCCGATGCTCTCGTCAATGTATGGGTCAGAACCGAGGGAGGTCTTTGAGCTTGATCGTGCCGATCCGCTGCGCTCGGAAGGCGCCAATCCACAACTCTTCTCCCACCACGATCGCACTTGTGCCGCCGCCGAAGTTCTTCGTGTTCGGCTGAACCACAAGCGTTTCAGCCTTCATCGTCTCGGGATCAACCACCGCCACTCCGGTTGTGACTGGACACACGGCGTCGCTCCGAATGCACTCCTGGATCTTGCTAAATTGCGTCACGTGGCCCACGGCCAAGATCTTCCCGTCAGGAGTCCAACGAAGGTTGTCCACCAGGAATCCGATGCGAACTGCCTGCTTGGAATAAGGGACGCGCCCGCGAGAAATCTTGTTCACGGTCTGACTGGTGTATCCGGCAACATAGAGTGTCTTGCCATCGCGGGAGGCAACGATGCCGTTATTGCCGGGCAACTCCGAACCGGGGACCGTAGTCCAACCGGCCGCCGGTGACCACTCCAGCACAAAACCGCTCGGCAAACCTTCAATCGCACGCTCGACTGCCTTCGGATCTTCGGCATTTGCCAAGACGGTGGCTACAAAGCCCTCGTTCGGCAAGTGCGCCACGGAATTGAAGAACAACGGTGCCGGCGCCACGGCGCACCCCTTCCATGTCAGCTTCGGCTCCCCGGTCACGTCAAGATCGTAGATCTCGACTGAACGTCGTCCCCCATGGTTCACGGAGTAGACGACGTGCTTGCCATTGCCTTCATTGCGCACGCTCAGGCCATGGGACTGCAGCTTGTTCGCCTCCGGCGGTCCCGGGCAGTCTTTGTAGATCGCGGCCTTGGCGCCCGAGAGATCGGGCTTCAGTGGCCGAACCGACTTGTCACGCGTGCTGACAAGATAGAAGCCTCCTCCGCTCCACGTCTTATCCCCCATGTTGCTGGTGATCACCCAAGAACTCCCCTCCACCTGGATGAGGTCCTCGGGGTTGTTCAAGCTGCAGATGTATCCCAAGTGGCCTTCGTCTTTGCAGTCCACCGAGCCCTGCGCCCACACGACATAGGTTGACTGCAGCGTGGCGAGAAGCAAAGCGATTTTTAGCAGCGACTTCGTTGCAAGTTTCATGATTTCTCCTGAAGTGATGACCGGTCTACAAACCCATGGTTCGAAAAATTGGGGATACCTACGCCCGAGTCCACATGCATGATAGACCCAACCAAGCATTTGCTCAAGTACTCGGGGAACCGCCCTGCTCGACGGATTTGCCGTTCCCGGATTTCTCGCACTTCATCGCTGCCACCGCTTCCACGATGTCAGCTGTCATTCCGGCTGGATCCCTGCGGCTTTGATGCGGCTGCCCCACGCATTCAGCTGCGATTTGGTGAACTCGACATGATCGGAGAATGTGTTCGGGGAAAAGTCCAGCCCGAGCCCGGCGAAGCGCTGGCGAACTTCCGGCTTTTGGCCGAGCTTCACAATCTCGGCGCTCAGCCGATCGACGACGTCTTTGGGCATTTTCGGCGGGCCAGCAAAACCAACCCAAGCCACCAGGTCGTTTTCGGGGAAGCCTGCTTCCGACAACGTCGGGATGTCCGGCCACAAGGCAGACCGCGTTGTTGATGTCACGCCGAGAGCCTTCAGCTTGCCCGCACGAACAAGCGGCGCCGCAACGGACAGATCGGCCATCATGAACTGGATTTGGCCCCCTATCAGGTCGTTCACCGCCGCCGGCTGCCCCTTGTAGGGAACACCAAGCGCGGGGAACCTGGCCGAGGAAGCGAAGGCCATTGCCGCCACCTGTGCGGTCGACGACCCGTATCCGTACGACATGTTGCCCTTGCGACGAGCCTCCGCAACGAAGTCCGCGGCTGTACTTGGCGCATTCTCCGCCTTGACGACGAGCATGTAGGGGATCATTACGAGCCGCGCGATGTGCGTGAAGTCTTTCAGCGCATCGTAGGGGAGCGCCTTGGTCAACCACGGTCCGATCGAATGCGTCGCCGAAGACGAGACGAGGAGCGTGTAGCCGTCTGCAGGTGACTTGGACACGTAGTCGCTGCCGACTTGGCCCACCGCACCAGGCTTGGATTCAACGAGGAAAGTGCCGCCCATCGACGCTTTTAGTTCGTCAGCGACGATGCGCGCTATCGAGTCGCCCGTGCTGCCGGCTGTATAAGGGTTGATGATCCGTACGGGCTTCGAAGGATACGTCTGTGCTGTCGCGATTGTCGCGACAGCCACGACCGCGCTCCCGCTGGCAAGGCGGAAAACGCGGCTGAGGCAGAAGAAAAGGCGGCTCAACATATCTCCTGGGTTTTCCGGGCGGTCGGGTCAGGTCGCCTGATCCACCGTGATGCCGGCGCGCTTGATCACCTGCGCCCACTGCGCGTATTCAGCCGCGATCGCCTCGCCATATTGCTTCGGCGTGCTGGGCGATGCGATGCTGTTGTTGGCCAGGAACTTGGCTTGAATGTCCTTGTCGTTCAGCACCTGGACGAACGCAGCGTTGTACCGTTCGACGATCTCGCGAGGCGTTCCCGCGGGCAGCACGATGCCGTGAAGGATCTCGGAATGGAATCCGGGCAGGAACTTCGCAACGGTCGGAACGCCAGGCAACAGCGGGGAGGGCTCTTTCGACGCCACGCCGATGAGCTTGATTTTTTTGGCCTTCGCGAGCGACAGCACCGTCTCGGTCACGACAGTCACCAGGATGTCGAGGTCGCCCGCCATCAGTGCCTGAACTGCCGGCGCGCCGCCCTTGTAGGGAACGTGAAGCATCTTCATGTTGCCCTGCAGCCCCAACAGCACCCCAGTGAGGTGACCGACGCCTCCCACGCCGGCGGTGCCAGAGTTGATGCCCTCGGGTTTGGTCTTGGCGTAGGCCATGAGCGCGCCGATGTCGTCACCGGGCACGCGCATGCTGGCCATCACAACGGCTGGCGCGCGCATCACGAGCGACACCGGTTCGAAATCCTTCAGCGGGTCGTAGCCGACGTTCTTGCGGAGCTGCGGAATGGTCGACATCGGACCGCTGAAGGCATAGCCCAGCATGGATCCGTCCTTGGGACCGCGTGCGACCTCCAGGTGACCAGGGGCGCCACCGCCACCGGGCTTGTAGTCGATGATCACCGGAGCACCGACTGCCTGCCTCAGTTTGTCTTCCATGACGCGAAACAGCGCGTCGCCTCCGCCGCCGGGTGCCGTCGCCATGATGAGCTTGACGGGAGCGTTCTGCTGGGCGCGCGCCAGCATGGGCGAGGCCGCTGCTGCTGCGCCCAGCGCCGCACCCGACCGCAGGAAGCGGCGGCGCTCACGGGAAAAGGATGCGTCCGCTACGCGGTGGGAATCGATTTGCATGTCGCTGTCCTCAGGTCGAGTGGAAAAGGCTGTGCAGACACTGTCCGCACCTGTGCTTGCCCGGCTTCAAATACCAAGCGCTTGATAGGGTACTGTTTTCTCCCGATCGCGTCAACCCGACCTGGTCGCGTTGACTGAGCCGGACCAGCCCGCTTGCGCATGCCCGCGTAATCCCTTACCATGCCTATCAAGCGCTTGGTTAGGGGCCCGTCGCACCGGACGTCGCGACGCACTCGCTACGACACACCAGGGACAAAGACAATGGACATTACGAGAAAACTCAAGATTGCGGTGATCGGCGGAGGTGCCTCCGGCATCATGACGGTGATCAAGTTGCGCGAGATCGGCCAGACCGACGTGCAAGTCTTCGAGCGCGCGTCCGAGATTGGCGGGACGTGGCGCGACAACCGCTATCCGGGCATCGCATGCGACGTGCCGTCGCACCTGTACCGGTTCTCTTTCGCGCCGAACCCCGACTGGACGCACGTCTGCGCCTCAGGAAGCGAAATCCTGGATTACCTCCGCCGCGTTTACGATGACTTTGACATCCAGCGCCACGTCGTCTTCAACGCCGAGGTGAAGGCCGCCACTTACGACGGCGGCCGGTGGACGCTGGAGACGACCGTCGGTACGCGCGGGCCTTTCGACGTCGTGATCACCGCGATGGGCATCCTGCGGAAGCCGGCGCTGCCCGATGTCCCCGGCCTGGACAGCTTCGCAGGAACCATGTTCCACACGCTGCACTGGCCCGCAGGCCTGCAGCTCGAAGGCAAGCGCGTCGGCATCATCGGCACCGGTTCCACCGCGACGCAGATCGTTTCAGCAATCGTCTCGAAGACGTCGAAGTTGTCCGTGTTCCAACGCACGGCGCAGTGGATCATGCCCCTGCCCAACACGCCGGTTTCGGAAGAGGAAAAGGAGCGCTTCCGCCGCGACCCGGTGCTGATGCAGAAGCGCTATGACGATCTCGCGGACGACTTCAACAACAAATGGGCTGCCGCGATCGTCGGCCAGGCGCCGCGTGTATACGCCCACATCGAGCGCACCTGCCGCGAGAACCTGGAGCAAAGCGTCAAGGACCCGGTGCTGCGCGAAAAGCTGCGGCCGGACTACAAGGTGGGCTGCAAGCGGCTGGTTATGTCTGACAGCTTCTACAACGCCATACAGCAACCGAATGCCGAGCTGGTGACCGATCGCATCGAAGCAATCGAGCCCAACGGCGTGCGTACGGTCGACGGCCGCCTGCACGAACTGGACGTGCTGATCCTCGCCACGGGCTTCAACGCGCACGCAACCTTCGAGCCCATGAAGATCATCGGTCGCAACGGCCTGACGCTCGAAGATGCCTGGAAGGACAGCGCCCAGGCTTACCTGGCGGTGGCGATCCCCGGCTTCCCCAATTTCTTCATGATCGGTGGGCCAAACAGCCCCATCGGCAACTTCTCCTTCCTGATGACAGCCGAACGGCAGTGCGGCTACGCGATCCGCATGATCCAGCACATGGTGGTTACTGGCATCAAGGCGGTGGCACCGAAGGCGGACGCAACCCGCGAATTCAACGAGGCTGTCCGCAAGCAGATGGGCTCGACGATCTGGAGCAGCGGCTGCAGGAGCTGGTACATGGACAAGAAAGGGAACATCGCCTCCTGGCCGTGGACGTTCCAGCGCTTCGAGGACATGATGGGCATGCCCGAGCTCGATCACTACGAGCAGTTCGACGAGGCCCACGCTTGAAGGGCGAAGCAAATATCGATGAAGGTCGCGGCCCGCTTGCGGGTCTGAAGGTGCTTGAGTTCTCCGGCCTGGGTCCCGGACCGTTCGCCGGCATGCTGCTGGCCGACATGGGCGCGGACGTCGTGCGGGTGGACCGGCCGCCCAGTCGCCACGCCGACCCTGCGGACATCACCGGCCGCGGCAAACGCTCGCTAGTCCTCGACCTGAAGTCCGCGGCGGGCCTCGCGACAGCGCGCGGGCTGGCTGGCAGGGCCGACGTGCTGATCGAGGGATTCCGTCCCGGCGTGATGGAGCGCCTCGGTCTTGGACCTGACGAGCTGCTGGCCGCGAATCCGCGCCTGGTCTACGGGCGCATCACCGGTTGGGGCCAGCACGGGCCGCTCGCGCACGTCGCGGGGCACGACCTGAACTACATCGCAATTACCGGAGCGCTGGCAGCCATCGGCGAACGCGGTGGGCGCCCCGTCCCCCCACTGAACCTCGTGGGCGATTTCGGCGGCGGCTCGATGTTCCTGCTCTTCGGCGTGCTGTGCGCGCTGCACGAACGGGCGCGTTCGGGCCGTGGCCAGGTCATCGACGCGGCCATGACGGACGGGGTCAACGCGATGCTCGCACCGATTCTCAGCCTGCGCGCCTTGGGGCAGTGGACCGGGAAGCGAGGCGGCAACCTGCTCGACGGCGGAGCGCCCTTCTACAACACGTACCGCTGCGCTGATGGCAAGTACGTCGCGGTAGGGCCGATCGAACCACAGTTCTACCAGTTGCTGCGCGAGAAGCTCGGCCTGCTCGATGCACGGGAGTTCGACGGCCAGATGGATACGGAGCGCTGGCCGGATCTCGCCCGGCGCCTGGGCTCCGTTTTCGGCTCGAAGACGCGTGCCGAGTGGACGGCACTGCTCGAAGGCACGGACGTGTGCTTCGCGCCCGTGCTGGACTTCGAAGAGGCTCCCGGCCACCCGCACAACCGCGCGCGCGAGTCGCACTACGTCCAGGACGGCGTGACGCAGCCAGCGCCGGCGCCGCGCTATTCGCGCACGCCGACCAGGCAGCCGCCGTCGCCTTGCGGCATTGGCGGTGACGCTGCCGCCGTGTGCGCCGACTGGGGCCTGGAGAAACAGCCGTGACGGACAAAGACCTTCCGCTGCTCGGTGAACTGCCCACGCGTGCCGCAGCCAAGTGGCCGGAACAGAAAGCCCTGGAATGGGCGACCGGCGCAATGAGCTACGCCGAACTCGATGCGCGCATCGACCGGGTGGCGTGCGGCCTGATGCGCAACGGCGTCAACGCGGGCGACAAAGTCGGCCTCCTGGTCAGCAACGGGCCGGAGTATGTGGAGGCCATCTTCGCCCTCTGGCGCATCGGCGCCGCGGCGGTGCCGTTCAACCTGCGCTATCGCGAAACGGACCTGGCCGACGTCGTCCGCCGCGGGGGCTGCAAGGTATTGATCTTCTCCGGCCGTGCGGGGCCGATCGACTTCGTCGCCCTGGTGCAGCGCAGTCTGCGATCGGACCTGGAGCGGGGCAGCCTGCGGACGGTCCTGGTTGGGGAAGGCGTCATGCCCGGCGCCATTTCCTGGTCCAGCCTCGAAGACGCCGTTTATTCGCCGGCGGAACAGCGGGCGCTGTGCGAACGCCGTGCGGCCTGCAAGGCAAGCGATCTGGCGCTGATCGTCTTCACGTCGGGGACAACGGGCCGCCCCAAGGGGGTGATGCACGACCACAGCTGCGTGCGCAGCGTGCGCGATCGCGGACGCCTGTGGAAGGTGCAGCCTGGCGAGACAATGCTGAACTACCTGCCGATGTTCCACCTCTATTCGCTCAGCGAAGCGGTGCTGCAATGCATGTACAGCGGCTGTCGGCAGGTCGTCATGGAGACCTTCGACGCAAACACGGCGCTGGACCTGATCGAGCAAAAGTCGATCAACATCCTCCACGGTTTCGAAACCCATTACGCCGACCTCCTGCGTGTCCAGGCCGAGCGCCCGCGCAACGTCGGCAGCTTGCGCTTCGGCACGCTGCCATCCGGCCTCGAGACCTCGGCCGCGATTGCCGTGCAGGTGCAGCGCGTGTTCTGCCCCACCGTGACCGGCGCGGGCATGTCGGAGTCCTGGTGCTGGATGTGTACCTGCGCCATCGACGAGCCCGAGGAACTGCGTTGCCATTCGTCGGGCCGGCCGCTGCCGGGGATGGAGATGCGGCTGATCGACCCCGAAACGGGCAAGGACGTCCCGCCGGGCATGCCGGGCGAGATGCTGTTCCGCTGCTACTCGGTGATGAAGGGCTACTTCGAAGACCCAGAGGCCACCGCTGCCGCGCTGGACGCGGACGGCTGGCTGCACAGTGGCGACCAGGGCGTAGTGCGGCCCGACGGCAGCATCCGCTTCACCGGCCGGTACAAGGAGATGCTCAAGGTTGGCGGCGAGAACGTTTCGCCGCAGGGCGTTGAGCAGGAATTGAGCGAACTGGTCCCGGACATCCTGGAGGTCGCCGTGATTGGTATTCCCGAGCCGAGGCTGGTGGAAGTGCCCGTGGCCTATGTGGTCCTCCGCCCCGGTGCGGCGGCTACGGAAGAATCGATCATTGCAGCCTGCAAGGGCAAGATAGCGAGCTTCAAGGTCCCGAAGCGGGTGGTCGTCGTCGCAGAGTTGCCGCACACCGCCACCGGCAAGGTTCAGCGGGCGGTCATCCGCAAGACCGCACTCGAGGCCGGTCTTCAACTCAAGCTGGTATCGCAATGAGCGCGGGTGAACGTCTGCCAGGGACAATGCAACCGATGCACCGCTGGCGCGGCGCTGGCGGCTTGTGGATCGCGGGTGATGCCTGGGGCGATCCACGCCACCCACTGGTGATCCTGCTGCATGGCGGCGGCCAGACGCGGCATGCCTGGAAGGGGACCGGTCGCGCGCTCGGCGCTGCGGGCTACCACGCGGTCGCCTTCGACGCGCGCGGCCACGGCGACTCGGAGTGGGCGAACGACGGGATGTACAGCCAGGATGTGACGGTGCAGGACCTGCGCTGCGTGGTGCAAGCATTGGGAGACGGGCCTTGCATCCTCGTGGGCGCCTCGATGGGCGGCGGCACGAGTCTGGTCGCGGCGGCTGAGCGGTCGGTGGGCGCCCGGGCGCTGGTTCTCGTCGACATCGCGCCACGCATCGAGACCAAGGGTATCGAACACATCAGGGCATTCATGCGCCGCAATCCCGATGGCTTTGCCTCGCTGGAGGAGGTGGCGGACGCCATCGCAAGCTACCAGCCGCATCGGGCGCGACCCGCCAATCTGCTCGGCTTGGCGAAGAACGTCCGCCAGCGAGCGAACGGCAGGCTCTACTGGCATTGGGATCCGCGCTTCCTGCTCGGGCATCGCGATCTCGTGCGGCGCCAGCAGCGCCTCGAGGAATGCGCGCGTGCGCTCACGATTCCGACCCTGCTCGTGCGGGGTGCACACTCCGACGTGTTGAGCGACGAAGGCGTCGCGCAGTTCAAGGCGCTGGCGCCGCACAGCGAATTCGTCAGCATTGCCTCGGCCGGTCACATGGTGGCAGGGGACCGCAACGACGCGTTCGGCGACGCAGTCCTCGAATTCCTCGGCCGGACGCTCCCGTCGGGCGCCCGCGCTGGCGACCGCCTGCAGCCCGCGCAAGGCCATCGCGTGCGCCAGTACCCCGACCTCGAGGACATTCCCTGAGCCATCCCGCTCCTTTCTCGATGCTGCTGGCGACGGGAAGGCCTTCGAGCACACCACGATCGTGGCGATTTTGCCCAAGCGCTCGCTTGGTATTCGATTCATCGCTACACTCCTGTTCATGAAGGTACAAGCGCTCGAGCCCGGCACCGTTGTCGAACCCCAGGAGATGACGCGCCGCGAGGAAATCATGCAGATTGCCGCCAGCCTGTTCGTCGACAAGGGGTACAAGGCAACGACCGTGCGTCTGATTGCCGACGCAGCCAATGTGCAATCCGGCAGCCTTTACCATCATTTCGGGTCGAAGGACGAAATCGTCGACGAGCTGCTTGGCAAGTACGTCCGGAACGCCCTGCTGCGTTATGAAGAAGTCATTGCGACGACGGACAAGCCGGAGGAGCAGGTCCAGAAGCTGATCGAATCCGCCATGGATGCAGTCCACTCCCACCGGGCCGCGTTGCTCTTGCTGCAGCAGGACGGCCGCTGGCTGGCCGAGCAGCCGCGATTCAGCTACCTGAATGAGGTCGGGTCGAAGATCGAGACGCTCTGGCGCAACACCGTCAAGTCGGGGATCGACGCCGGCGTGTTCAACCCCGAGATCGACCCCATCGTGCCGTTTTACATGGTGCGGGATGCCGTCATGTCTGCCGCAAGGTGGTTCAACCCCCAGGGGAAATGGACCGTGACGCGCTGGACCCGCCAGTGCGTCATCCTCATCCTCTCCGGTTTGTGCACGCCGGGCAAAGTCGTCCGGGGCTGAGCTGCAGTTGCATCTTCGGCCTCACCTTTAACGTTACGGAGTCCCACGTGTCAGAGACCGCATTTATCGTCGACGCCATCCGCTCGCCGTCGGGCCGCATCAAAGCCGGCGGCGCATTCACTGACCTGCACCCGACCGAACTGCTGGGCCAGGTGCTGCAGCAGCTCATCCAGCGCAACGGCATCGACCCCGGGCAAGTCGGCGACGTGATCACCGGCTGCGTCAGCCAGAGCGGCGAGCAGTCCGCGACACCCGGCCGCGTGGCTTGGCTGGCCGCCGGCTTCCCGGACCATGTCCCGGCGACCACCATCGACCGAAAGTGCGGTTCGTCCCAGCAGGCGATCGCCTTCGGTGTCCAAGGCATCGTCGCCGGAGCGCACGACATCGTGATCGCCTGCGGTGTCGAGTCGATGAGCCGCGTGCCCATGGGCAGCGCTCGCATGGACCAGAACCCGTTCGGGCCCTCGTACGCGGCGCGATACGGTGCGCAGATCTCGCAGGGTGCGGCTGCAGAGCGCGTCGCCGCGAAGTGGAATCTGTCGCGCGACGAGCTGGACCGCTACGCTGCGCGCTCGCACCGGCTCGCAGCCGAGAGCGACGCCAGCGGCCGGTTCGCGCGCGAGATCGTCGCGATCCGCTCCGGCGGGGGCGTGGTCGAACGCGACGAGACCATCCGCGCCGACAGCACCCCCGAGAAGCTCGCCCAGCTGAAACCCACGTTCGCGGACGAGCGGTTGCGCGAACGCTTTCCGGAGATCACCGACTGGCGAGTCACTGCCGGCAACTCGTCGCAGATGGTCGACGGCGCGGCCGCGGTGCTGCTCGTCAGCGAGCGCATGGCGAACCGGCTGGGACTCAAGCCGCGCGCCCGGTTCGTCGGGTTCGATGTGCGCGGCGACGACCCGATGATGATGCTCACGGCGCCCATCGCCTCGTCGCGCGCGGCGCTCGCGAAGGCCGGCATGACGGTCGACCAGATCGACGCATTCGAGATCAACGAAGCCTTCGCGCCGGTTCCGCTGGCCTGGCTGCGCGAACTGCAGGCGGACCCCGAGCGGCTGAACCCATGCGGCGGTGCGATTGCACTGGGCCATCCGCTGGGCGCTTCGGGCGCGCGGCTGACCACCACGTTGCTGAATCACCTGGAGGCACGCGGCCTGCGCTATGGCCTGCAGTCCATGTGCGAAGCCGGCGGCATGGCGAACACCATGATCCTCGAGCGCGTCTGAGCGCTTCGCACCCCTTAGAAGCAGAGGCACTTCCATGAGAATCGAGCAAAGCAGCGCCATCGTGACCGGCGGCGCCTCCGGTCTTGGCCTGGCGACTGTGCGCCGCCTGGTCGAACAGCGCGCCAAGGTGGTCATCGCCGACCTGCCCTCCTCCAATGGCGCCGAGGTGGCGGCGCAACTCGGCGCGTCGGTGCGTTTCGTGCCGGCCGACGTCACCAGCGAGCCGCAAATGCAGGAAGCCGTGGCCGCGGCCCTCGGTCTCGCGCCGCTGCGCGTCCTCGTGAACTGCGCTGGCCGTGGCGGGGCGTTGCGCGTGCTGGACAAGGAGGGAAAACCGGGTGCGCTCGACTTCTACGAGAGCATCGTTCGCGTCAACCTGATCGGCAGCTTCAACGCCCTGCGATTGGCGGCGGCTGCGATGGCAGGCAACGAGCCCGTGGACGGCGACCGGGGCGTGTGCATCCTGACTTCGTCGGTTGCCGCGTGGGAAGGCCAGGTGGGGCAGATTCCGTATGCGTCGGCGAAGGCGGGCATCGTCGGCATGACGCTGGTGGCCGCGCGTGACTTGGCCCAACGCGCCATCCGCGTCGTGACGATCGCGCCCGGCATCTTCGACACACCCATCCTCGCGCGCCTGCCGGAGAACGTGAAGGCATCGCTCGGCGCCTCGGTTCCACACCCGCCGCGGCTTGGTGTGCCGGACGAATTCGCCAGGCTCGCGTTGCATGTCATCGACAATGCCATGATCAATGGTGAGACGATCCGCCTCGACGGCGCCATCCGCATGCAGCCGAGGTGACCACATGACCGAACTGCTCGTCGAACGCCGCGATGGCGTGCTTGTGATGACGATGAACCGGCCAGAGGCGCGCAACGCCATGACGCAGGCGCTGGCGCACGAGATCGCCGCGGCACTGGACCAGCTGGAGGGTGACCCTGCGCTTCGCATCGGCATATTGACCGGCGCCGGCGGCCACTTCTGCTCGGGAATGGACCTGAAGGCGTTCCTGCGCGGCGAGTTGCCGCGCGTCGAGGGACGCGGCTTCGGCGCGCTGACGCAGGCGCCACCGAAGAAGCCGCTGATCGCCGCGGTGGAAGGTTACGCGCTTGCCGGCGGTTTCGAGATGGTGCTGTCCTGCGACCTGATCGTCGCTTCGCGCGAAGCCAGGTTCGGCCTTCCGGAGGTCAAGCGTGGCCTCGCGGCCACCGCCGGGGGGCTGATGCGCTTGCCGCGCCGCATCCCGTATCACGTCGCGATGCAATACGTGCTGACGGGGGACATGCTGCCGGCCGACCGCGCCGAGCGACTGGGCCTGGTCAACGAATTGGTCGAACCAGGTAAAGCGCTCGAAGCTGCGCTCGACCTCGGGACGAAACTGCTGGCCAACGGGCCGCTCGCACTGGTTGCGGCCAAGCGGGTGGTCTCCGAATCACGTGACTGGCCCGATTCGGAGATGTTCGAGCGCCAGAAGGCTTATACGGCAGCAGTGTTCGAATCGGAGGATGCCAAGGAAGGCGCGAGAGCGTTCACCGAAAAGCGTCCACCGATCTGGCGCGCGCGCTAGAAACGTACGTTACGCGCTCCCGCCTGACGAGGATGCTCCGGCCCCGTCGGTGTAGGGAGCGGGCCCAGCGAGTTCACCGCGGCGGCCGCGAAGTACCGTATCCGCCCTTCACTCACTAAGACGCTTCATGATTCCCGAGCGCGCGACGAAATCCCTGTACAGGGCGGCATCCTTATCGACGTACTTCTCGAACGCATCCGCGCCCATCACGTAGTGCTCCGTGGCATGCTGCTTGGCGTACTCGACGATGGAGGGGTCGCGGGCCGCCTTGACAGCGGCGGCTTCCAGCTGGCGGACCAACGGCTCCGGCGTGCCACTGTGGACGCCCATCCCCTGCAGGAAGTACATCGAAAAACCCGGGTATCCACTTTCCGCGACCGTCGGCACTTTCGGCAGTGACGGGCTGCGCTCGGCGCTGACGATTGCGAGGGGCTTGACACGCCCGGATTCGATGAGCGGAATCGCCCCGCCAGCTTCGTAAAAGATGGCATCCAGCGTGCCACCCAGCAGGTCATTCAGCGCATTCGCAGGAGTCCCCTTGTAGGGAATGTCCTTGAACTTCGACTTCGTCGCTTCCTCGAGACGCGCGAGGGTGATTCGATAGAACAGCGCATACGTGCCGAATGGCACGGTTTCCGGCTTCTGTCTCGCGGCATTCAGCAGGTCCTCGAGGTTGCGATACTTGGCGTCCGCACGCGTGATGATCAGCGAAGTCGACCGGGTGACATTGACGATGGGCCGCAGCGATTTCGGGTCGTAGACACCCGGCTTCACCACAGGAAGAAAATTCAACATGGAGTCGGACACTGCCATGAACGTATGGCCATCCGTGCCGGCGCGCGCGAGTTCGCGGAAAGCGATGGCACCGTCCGCGCCAGGCTTGTTGTCGACGACCACGGGGGCCTTCAGCTCTTCGCTGAGCACCTTCGCGTAGGCCCTGAACAGGGTGTCCATCCCGGAACCGGCACCGATCGACAGGATCAACCGATAGGGGCGGTTATCGCGCCCCTGGCTGTCTGCCGTACCAATGTACGGAGCGAGAACAGTAGCCGCCACAGCGCGCATGAATTGTCTTCTCAAAATCGTCTCCTGGTTGGCGCCGCTGACTCGCGGCCGATGGTTGGGTCGGACAACACCTAGCGCTTGCTTGGTATCGTAAACGGTTTTCGGCGAGATGCAAGCTGGGCGGCACGTCTGCACAGAAGCCTTACCCCCTGCGTGTTCGATTTCCGTCGTTTAAGGTACGGCGCGCCGGCAGGGTTCCGCGATTCGATGCCATGCGCAGTCAAGATGGCATAAGCGCTCACGTGCTGTGGAAGCGTGCCCACTCGTCCAGCGGTGCGCGCTCCGTGACCAGCGCATTGACCGGGTGCGCTGGGTCGCGCCAGCCGATAGCCATGCCGCAAAAGACCATGCGGCTTTCGGGCCAGGCCAGGAAGCGGCTGATCGTCTGCGGATAAATCGACCAGGATTCTTGCGCGCAACTGTCCAGCCCGCGCTCGCGAAGGAGCAGCATCACCGTCTGCAGGAACATTCCCAGGTCCGACCATTGGGGCGGACCCATGAGCCGGTCGACCGAACAGATCATCGCCGCCGGGGCACCGAAGAAGGTGTAGTTGTTGGCGAACCAGCGGCGCCGCGCCGCCTTGTCCTCACGCGGAATCTTCAGCAGCGCATACATTCCCTCGCCGACACGGAAGCGCCGGTCACGCCAGGGTGCGGGCAGCGACGGCGGGTAGATGTCGTATTCCGGCGTTTCGGGTTCGGCGTCCGACGCCAATCGCGCCTGCATCAGCGTCTTGAGTGCGACGAGCCGCTCCCCCGTCAACACGTCCACATGCCACGGCTGCAGGTTGCCGCCGGAAGGCGCGCGGGCGGCATCCTGCAGGACCTCGCGCAGTGTCTCCGTAGGCACGGCATCGCCGAGAAACGCGCGTACCGATTGGCGGCTGCGTACCGCATCGCGCACGGAGGAGGAGGGGCCGTTGTCGTTCACTTGAAGGCTTGCGGCGTCCTGCGGTCAGCGGATGCGGATCCCGATCTTGCCGAAGACCCTGCCCTCGCTCAGAACCTTCATGGCGCGGCCAAGCTCCTCGAGCTCGAAGACCTCGTCGATGACCGGCCTGATGCGGTTGGCCACGATGGCACGGTTCATGTTTTCGAAGTCCGCGCGGCTCCCAACCCGGATGAACGGGTGGTCGATGTCCTGGCGCCCCGAGGACTTTCCGCGCTCTCCCGCGACCAGGCCGATGTTGGCCATGGTTCCGCCGGATCGCAGCGCCTCGGCCGCCTGCGCGGTGGTCTCGCCGCCGGCGACATCGAGCACGACGTCGGCACCGGCGCCACCCGTGAGCTCCCGCACCCGCTGCGCCCACTGCGGCGTCGTGCGGTAGTTGATCGTCAGGTCCGCGCCGAGCGCGCGCGCCCGGGCCAACTTTGCGTCGGATGACGAAGTGATGATCGTGACCGCACCGGCAGCCTTCGCAAGTTGCAGCGCGGCTATCGACACGCCGCCAGTGCCAAGCAGGAGCACCACATCCCCGGGCCGGGTGGCGCGCACGCAGAACAGCGACCGCCACGCGGTCAACGCTGCGCATGGCAGCGTTGCGACCTCGAGGTCGCCCAGCGTCGCAGGCGCATGAACGGCGGCTTGCTCCCCCACGACCATGTATTCGGACGCCGTTCCCGGAACAGTATTGCCGAGGTTGCGCTTCAGCAGGGCATTGTCCTGGGGCCCGCCCAGCCAGTCCGGGAAAAATGTAGGCGCCACGCGGTCGCCTACCTTGAACCGAGTCACTGCGTCGCCAACGGCCTCGACTTCGCCGCAACCGCAGGACAGTAGGACGAACGGCGCGGCCCCCGGCTTGAAGAGCCAAACGCGCGTCAAATCACGGTAGTTCAAGGTGGCAGCGCGCATGCGAATACGCACTTCATGGGGGCCAGGGACCGGGACTGGGACCTCATTGAGCCTCACACCATCGAAATCTGGGCCGTGGATCATCATTGCGCGCATGGGGTCACTGCTCCTTTGGCATTCATGAAAAGGGCTCGTCGGGGGGCGCTTAGCGAGGCTCGCGGGGCAGGCCGATCTGGCGCTCCGCAACGATGTTGCGGATGACCTCGTTGGTCCCGCCGGCGATGGTCCAGGCCCAGGAACTCACGTAGTCGTAGAGCCAGCTGCCCGTGGGATAGCCGCGGACGTGGCGCATTGCGAGGTGCTGGCCCTCGATGCCTTCGATGCGCAGGAACAGTTCGGTGGCACGCTGCTGCACTTCGCTATACAGCAACTTCACGTACAGCGGCGTGTCTCCGACGGCCCCGGTGCGCTCCACGTTCTCCAGCATCTGCCGCACCACCTGCCGCACCGCTTGCAGGTCGGTGTAGGCGCGCACAAATTCGCGCCGCCACTGGTCGTCGTCGTACCATGGCGCACGGCCGGCGCGCACCTGCTCGAGGATGCGCTCGAACAGGAACTGCATGCGCTCCGAGCAGTTGAGGATGGTCAGTCCGCGCTCCGTGGACAGGGTGGACTGGGCCACGCGCCAGCCTCCGTTCTCCGGCCCGATGAGGTTAGACACCGGCACCTTCACGTTATCCAGGAACACCTCGCAAAACTCGGCGTTGCCGTTGATCTGGCGGATCGGCCGAATCTGCACGCCAGGGCTGCGCAGGTCGACGATCAGCATCGAGATGCCCTTGTGCCTGGGCGCGTCTGGATCCGTACGGGCGAGCAGCATGTAGAACTGCGCGAACTTGGCGCCGGACGACCAGATCTTTTGCCCGTTGATCACGTACTGGTCGCCATCGCGCACTGCGCGGGTCCGCAGGGACGCCAGGTCCGAGCCCGCACCGGGCTCCGAGAAGCCCTGGCACCAGATCTCGCCCTGGCGGGCGGCGGGCATGTAGCGGGCAACCTGCTCTGGAGTCCCCCAATCATGGAGCGTTGCCGGCAAAAGGTTGTGCGAGATGCTGTACATCCCGAGCCCGGGGGTGTTCGCCCGCGCGAACTCCTGGTAGATCGCGACCTGCAGGCGGATGCTCAGGTCCGGGCCGCCCCATTGCCGCGGCCAGTGCGGAACGGCCAGGCCAATCGTCTCCAGCGCCGCCAGCCAGTCCTTCTGCACGGAGACGAATTCAGTGTCGAAATCGCGCGCCAGGCGCTCCTCCCAGTCGCGCGGCGTGTTGTGCGCCAGCCAGGCGCGCAGTGCAGCACGGAAGGCCGGAAGGTCGTCCTTGAGGGCCAGGATCGAGGGGTCGGCCACGGGCCGTTCGCCGGTGCTTTCGGTCATCACAGCACCTCCAGTGCGTTTGCGGACAGCGAGCGGGCGATCCTGTCCTGATGCCACTCGGAACGGCCGTGCAGTTGCTGGTTGAGCTTGGCGCGCTTGAGGAACAGGTGGCAGTGATGCTCCCAGGTGAAGCCGATGCCGCCGTGCATCTGCACCGCTTCGGCCGCGACCCGGGCATAGGTGTCGCACGCATGGAACTTCGCCATCGCCGCCAGCCGGGGGGCCGACGCCTGGCCAAGATCGGCCGCGGCCACCGCCTGACGCAGCAGGCCAGTGCTCGCCTCCATCTGGACCTTGAGGTCCGCCGCGCGATGCTTGATGGCCTGGAAGGATCCGATGGCGCGTCCGAACTGGTGGCGGGTGCGCAGGTAGTCGACCGTCAGCTCGAAGATTGCCGCCGCACCGCCCATCGCATCGCTGGCGAGCGCCAGGCAGGCATGGGACAACAGGCGCTCGGCAAGAGCCTCCGCATCGACCCCCACCAGCAGACGGTCCGCAGAAACCTCGAGCCCGTCCAGGTCTGCCGAGCACAGCGTGCGGGTGAGATCGCTGGAACCGCGGTCCACCAGCGTGACGCCGTCCCGACGCGGATCCAGCAGCAGCACGTGCAGGGCGCCTTCCTCGTCGCGCGCAAACAGCAGCAGGAGCGCCGCGTCGGTAGCACCCTGAAGCCCGCTCAGGCGTCCGTGCAGCTGCAGCGCGCTGCCCAGCCGGCGCAGGCGCACCGCCCGGGCATCGAAGGCCTGGTCCAGGGACGACACCGTGGCACTGCATTCGCCGGCCACCAATGGGGGAAGGTGCCGCTTCAGCTCCGGAGAATGGCAGGTCGCCAGCGCCTCGATGCACATCGCGAGGGGCAGAAGGGGCAGCGGAGCGAGGTGCCGCCCCAACTCCTCGTAAAGCGCGCAGAGCGCGCCATATCCCAAGCCGCTGCCCCCCTGATCCTCCGGCAAGGCGACGCCCATCCATCCCAACTCGGCGGCGATTCGCAGCAGCGCTTGCTCAGGCTCGCGGTCACCGTCGACGATGCGTCGAACATGCCCAAGGCTGCATTGCTCGCGCAGAACGTCTCTGACGGAGTCGCGGAGGTCCTCGGTCACGGAGTCGGCGGCGTTTGCGGATGGATCCGCGGCGCGAGGCGGGTTGTTCATCTTTTGTCTGTCCTGGGTGTCGCGCCTGTCAGTCATGAGGGGCCTTCAAGGCAGGAATTTCTCGCCGGACGCCCACATGATCCTTGCGCCGACCTTCAGGAATTTCCAGCCGCCTGCTGTCCGCTTGTAGGTGTGCAGGTACCAGCCGCCGATGTCGGCGTGCCGCATCAGGTCGCCCGTATCGAGGCCATGAAAGGCCGCAAAATAGCAGCGGCCCTTGCCGACATCGCCGTCGATTTCGATCGAGTGCTGCCCGAGCATGTGACATGTCAACGGGTAGTCCTTCAGGATGTCGGCAACCGCGTCCGCCATGTCTTTCTTGGGAACCCGGCCCTTCGGCGCAATGAATACGCCATCCTCGGCGAACAGGTCTTGCCAGCCGGCGAAGTCACGCTCGTCGACGCAGCGCGTATACGCCGACACGAGTTCGCGTATGGCTTCCCTGTCGACCAGCCACTGCACCTGCTCCTGGAGCTCCGTCGGTAGGCCATTCATCTGCTTGAACTCCAAAGAGAAGTTGGTTCAGGACTGCGGCTCAGAGGCTGTAGCCGCCATCCACCACGATGGTCTGACCCGTGATTCCGGAAGCTTCCCGGGAGGCCAGGAACGCCGCCATGTGAGCGATGTCCTGCGCCGTAATGAGGCGCTTCAACGGGGTTGCGGCAGCGGCGGTGGATACGAAGTTCGGCACGCCCAGTTCTTCGATGACTTGGCGCCCGATGCCACCATCGATCAGCCCGGGCGCGACGCAGTTCGCGCGAATGCCATGGCGCCCTTCTTCCTTCGCCACCGCCCGCACCATCATTTCGACGGCGGACTTCGGGATGGCGGACAGGCCGTCTTTCGGGGCGTACCGATGAATGGCAGACGAGGTGAGCGCGACCAGGCTTCCGCCGCCACCCTTGCGCAGCACCTTGACGGCCGCTTGCATGGCATCGAAAAAACCGGTGAGCTCCATGTTGACTGCATGAAGCCACTCTTCACGCGGCACCTGGGACATGTAGCGCTGCGGCACCTCGATGCCCGCGGCATGAATGACGGTATGAACTCGCTGCTGCGATGCGAGCGTCTCCAGCACACCAGCGGCCGCGCCACTCTGCAGAAGGTCGGCCTGATGCGCGGTCACCCGGGAACTGCCACCGGCAGTTCCGACGAGTTCCTCGACAAGCTTGCCTTCGCGCCTGTACGTGAATGCGACATCCACACCTTGCTGCGCGAAGAGCCTCACGATGCCGGCGCCTATGTGGCCGGTTCCGCCCAGCACCAGAGCGACTCCGTTTTCGTACGTTGTCATGATCCGAATACCCCTTGAAGATTCAGCGTGCCGGCACTTGGCGGGCGGCAGGCCACTCTCGGTCGACCACGAAGTCGTCCAGCGGCACCGCGGCGGAATTGAGGAACGTTGCCAGGCTCAGGTAGGTGCCGATCAGCAGCAGGATTTCCTCGACGGTCTCCACAGGATGCATGCCGACCAGCGCTTGCCACGTGCGGTCGCTGATGCGGAACTGCGTGATGGTCTCGTCGACCGCATCGATATAGACACGCTCCTGCGGCGACCACCGACCGCCCTCGGACACCAGTGCGTCAATCTCCGCGGGGGTCAGCAGGCCGTCGGCCAGGGCCATCTGGCGATGTTGCGCGAACTCGTAGATGCTGCTGGTCCGGTGCGCCGTGCGAAGGATGATGAGCCGCATCGTGCGCTCCGGCAGCAGCTTGGACACTGAAAAGTAGCCGCCGAGATTGCGGATGGCCTTGGCCAGCTTGAGGTTCTGGCCCATGGCACGAAACGCGTTCGGTACAGCGCCGTTCTTCAGTGTCGCGGTCTTGAGCACCTCCGCCTGTTCGGGGGTGAACTCGCCCAGGAGTGGCATGCGGGCTGTCATTGCTTCGCCTTCGCCGGCAGCACGCACAGGTCGGCGCCGCCGGCCACCGACAGGGTCTGCCCGGTGATGAACGCGGAGCGCTCGGAGCACAGGAACTCCACCGCGTGCGCGATGTCCAGCGGCTGGCCCCAGCGGCCCAGGCGCAGCACCGAGTCGTAGCCGGCCTTCTCGCTGGCGCCCATCTGCGCGGCCAGCGGCGTCTCGATCGGACCCGGTGCGACGCAATTGACGCGCACTCCGTGCGGTCCGAGCTCATACGCGGCATCGCGCGTGAACGTAACCACGGCTGCTTTGGCTCCCGAGTAGATCGAGTGCGGGATCGTGTAGTGCCACGCCGAGATGGAGGCGATGTTCACCACGGCACCCTTCTTGCGCTTGACCATCTCGCGCGCGCAAAGCTGCGTGGCGAAGAACGTTCCCTTGTAGTTCACGTCCACCTGCAACACATAATCGGCCTCGTCATACTCCAGAAACGGCTTCTGGCGCGCCACGCCGGCGTTGTTGACCAGGTAGTCGATGGAGCCGCACTTTTGCAGGACCGTGTCCACCAGGCGCTGCAGCTCCGCGACGCTGGTGACGTCCGTCACCAGCGGGATGACCTTGCCCTCCACTGCCGTGAGGCTCTCCTGCGCGCGGGTGAGCCTGCGCTCGACCGAATCGACGGCCACCACGGTTGCGCCCAGGCTCGCCATGTGCTGGGCAATACCCTGGCCGATGCCGCGGCCGGCGCCGGTCACGATGACGGTTTTTCCTCGGAACTCAGCTGACATGTCGACTCCTGTATTCATGGGTGGATGCGGGACAGCCCGTGCGGTTATGATACACCCAACCAAGCACTTGCTCAAGGATCTTTGATGAACAGCAGCGATGCATCCCAGGCACCGCGGGAGAAGCCCCCGCTCGACGGATTGGTCATCGCGGATTTCTCGCACTTCATCGCCGGGCCGTACGCCACCATGGTGCTGGGCGACCTGGGTGCGAAGGTGATCAAGGTCGAAAGCACCGAAGGCGATGCGTTCCGGGCGTTTCCGCCGTTTGTCGAAGGTGAAGGCGTCCCCTACCTCTGGGGCAATCGCAACAAGCTGGGCGTCACGCTCGATCTCAAGAGCCAGGCCGGTCGCGCAGTGGCAGTCGACCTGGTGCGCAAGGCGGACGTGCTGGTGGAGAATTTCTCCACTGGCGTGATGCAGCGTTTCGGGCTTGGCTGGCCGGAGATGTCCGAGCTGAACCCGCGGCTTGTGTACTGCTCGATTTCCGCCTACGGCCGCGAGGGGCCGCATGCGCATCGCCTGGGCTTCGACTCGGTGGTGCAAGCCGAAAGCGGCTTCATGTCGATGACGGGCTTTCCCGACCAGCAGCCCACGCGCGCCGGGCCCTCCGTCATGGACCTGGGTACTGCCATGATGGCAGCCAATGCCATCCAGGCCGCCCTGCACGCGCGTTACCGCACCGGCCGCGGCCAGAAGGTTGAAGTGTCGCTTTTCGGGATGGCCGTGCAGATGCTCGGCTACTTCAACACGACCTACCTTGCGACAGGACGCATCCCACACCGCGCGGGCAATTCGCAGGTGACGGCAGCGCCCATCGGCTACTTCGACACGGCAGACAAGCCGATCTACATCACGTGCGCCAACGACCGGACCTTCCAGCGCCTGATGGTGCAGGCGTTCGAGCGGCCCGACCTCGCTGCCCACCCTGACTTCAGCACGAACGCAGAGCGCGTGAAGCATCAACCCCGGCTGCTCGCGGTGATGCAGGAGATTTTTATTGCGCAGCCGCAGGAACACTGGCTCCAGAAGCTGCAGGCCGCCGGCGTGCCCTCGGGCGCCGTGCGTACCGTCGGTGAAGCCATGACCTCCAGCGAGGTGGAGCACCTCGGACTGGTCGAGACCATCTCGCACCCGACGCTGGGATCCATTCCCAACGTGAAGCTGCCCGTGACGCTGTCGGACACGCCGCTGGCGGCGGCGCGCGCAGCGCCGGTGCTTGGCAGCGACACCACCGCGGTCCTGACGGATGTGCTCGGCTACTCGGGCGACCGCATTGCGGCAGCACGCGCCGCAGGCGCCTTCGTCGCGGCTGAACAGGGCCCCTTCGCTGCAGAGAGTGGGGCGACCCGCAGCTGATAAGCCGGCGATCCTCGCTTTAGGAGCGTCGCCGGGCTACTAGGTGTCTCCAAATCAGAACGCAAGTCAGGTCAACTGACTCGCCACGCCATATGCGCCACGGGGCATATTACCGAGCGCTTGCTGGGGTACCCGTTCGTTCCCAAGGCGTCAACTCGCCCCGATGACTCCGTCACCCCATCTAGGCGACCGCTGAGTTGACGCCCACAGGCAGCTGGTGTACCCTAACAAGCGCTCGGTTTAGGTCTGCCACGGCATCTGGCGCGGACTGTCCCGTCAACCGCAAAGAAAAGGAGACTGCATGTCCATGCCATCCCGCCGTCAAGCCCTCACCATCACAGCGGCGTTCCTTGTGCCCCTGCATCGCGCCTACGGAAGCACCTTTCCCGAGAAGCCCATTCGCCTGATCTTTCCCTATCCGGCCGGCGGCGGAGGAGATTCGCAGGCGCGGCTGCTGGCCACCGAACTCTCTGCCGATTTGGGCCAACCGGTGATCGTGGACAATCGCCCAGGCGCGAACGGCGCCCTCGGCAGCCGCGCGGTTGCCACTGCCCCCGCGGACGGCTACACGCTGCTGTTCACAACGGCCACCCAACTGCTGCTCACGCCCCTGCTGACCGCCGACTCCGGCTTCTCTGCCAGCGACTTCACGCCGGTGTCCGGACTCACCAACCAGCAAATGTTCCTCGTCGTACAGGCAAGTTCGCCAGTTCGCACCCTGGGGGACTTGTTGCAGCGCGGCCGCGAGGCGAACGCGAAGCTGTCTTATGGTTCGGCGAGCGTCGGTTCGCTCTCGCACATCACTGGCGAGCGCCTCAATGCAGCCGCAGGTACGAAGTTCCTGCACGTTCCCTACAAGGGGGCGGGCCAGCAGATGACAGCCATCCTCTCCGGCGAAATCGACTTCACCCTGGCGGTCGGCGCCACCGTCGCCGGCCACGTTAAAGCCGGAAAGCTGCGTGCGCTGGCGGTGATGGACAGCACCAGGTCTCCCGCCATGCCAGACGTCCCGACAGTGAAGGAAGCGGGGGGTCTCGATGGTTTCACGCAGACGGCGTGGTTCGGGATCGTTGCGCCCGCGAAAACGCCCCGGGCGATCGTTGACCTGCTGCACCAGAAGTTGGCCGCCGTGTTGCAACGTCCCGATGTGCGCAGCAAGCTGGAGCAGCAAGGCTCGGTGCCTTGGCCGGTTTCCCCGGACGAACTTGCGGCAGTGCTGAAAGCAGAGGCGCCGGTCTACGCGGCGGCGGCGAAGTTCGTCAAATGATGGGGCCGGCCCTGTTTGTACAGTGGGCGCCGCTCCGGTGCCGCAAGCGAACAGGACACGAGTCTTGCTAGGTGAGGCAGTCGTCCGGGAACCGCATCACGATCAGTTCAGCTCCGCTGTCTCCAGCCTGCGCGTCCAAGTGTTCATCCGCTTGGTCCACGCTGAACACATCGCCGGCCTGGGCGCACTCCCCACGCCAGGACAAGCTGCCAGCCGCCACGTAATAGAAGCGAACCCCGCCGCAAGGCTCTTCCTCGCGATCGACGACATCGCCGGGCGGCAGGCGTAGCATCCAGGCCCCCAGGCCATCCGCGCCGTCCATGAAGCGCTGCACCGCACGGGCTCTTCGTCCCGCCCGCTCGTCCGGCATGCTGGAATGAACGGGGCCGCCGTACGCATGTCTCTTCTTCAAGCCTCGCCGCAACCGCTCACGCGCCTGGGGCAGGTACCAGGTATCACGGGTTCCGCGCGCACGCAGCGTGTAGTACTCCAGCCCGTGCTCGCCCGCCACCAATGGGCCATAGCCCGACTCGGGCGAAGCATAGTGGAGCATGAGCGGTTCGAGCGCATGCTGTCCCAGCGTCCCACGGCCGCGGGACACGAGCTGGAACTGGTGTTCGGTGTGATAGTGGGTAGCCAGCGACCAGCCCGGGTCCTGCTGGACGAGGTAGGCCTGCGGGCCCGCGTCACTGCCCCACGGAACACCGGGGACGGGGTGCGCGCCGAGGAGGGGCGTGACGGTCCCATGGAAGTTTTCGGATCGGCGCTCGCAACGCGCGCCAGCCGACGCCGCAAGGCTCGCAAAGGTGATCATCCTTCATCTCCAGTGATCCCCCTCATGATAACCTAGCAATCGCTTGGTTTCAAAACGATGCGAGCGCTCGCTTGGTCCGCGAGTCATCCGTTACACTCCCGCCTCATGAAAGTAGACACGCTGGAGCCTGGGACGGCGCAGGAACCCCGCGAGATGACGCGGCGCGAGGAAATCATGCAGATCGCCGCCGACCTCTTCGTCGAGAAAGGGTACAAGGCGACGACCGTGCGCCTGATTGCCGAAGCGGCCAACGTGCAATCCGGCAGCCTTTACCATCATTTCGGTTCGAAGGACGACATCGTCGACGAGCTGCTCGGCAAGTACGTCCTGAACGCCCTGCTGCATTATGAAGAAGTCATTGCGACGACGGACGATCCGAAGGAGCGGCTGCAGAAGCTGATTGAATCCGCGATGGATGCAGTCCATTCGCACCGGGCTGCGTTGCTCTTGCTGCAGCAGGACGGGCGCTGGCTCGCCCAGCAGCCGCGATTCAACTACCTGAATGAGGTCGGGACGAAGATCGAGGCGCTCTGGCGCAACACCGTCAAGTCGGGGATCGACGCCGGTGTGTTCAACCCCGAGATCGACCCGATCGTGCCTTACTACATCGTTCGTGATGCCGTCTTGTCTGGCGCGAGGTGGTTCAACCCTGAGGGTAAATGGACCATCGCCCGCTGGACGCGGCAGTGCGTCATCCTCATCCTGTCCGGTTTGTGCATGCCCGGCAAGGTCGCCAGGGACTAAGCTTCGCCACCTTCAGCGAAGTGGGGGAACACAGGATGGCCAGGCCATTCATTCGGCCCGGGTCACTCGCAGCATCTTCAGCTCTTTGCGACCTGCGAGATGACGTTTGCGACGCCTCTGCGGCGAAATTCGGCAAACTCGTCGGTGGTGTGTGAAAGCTGGTGAAGATCGAAATGGGCAGACAAGGCGGCCTTCAGTCCCTGGATTTCCATCGTGCGATTCAGCGACCGCTTGGTCAGCCGCGTCGCGAAAGGCGCATTCTTCGCGATCTTGTGGGCGAGCGCCATCGTTGCTTCGTCGAGTTCTTGCTTGGGAACCATGCGATTGATCATGCCGATCTGCAGCGCCTCCGCAGCTCCCAAGCGCTCGCCGGTGAACAGCAGCTCCTTCGCTTTCCGCATCCCCAGCACCCACGGGTGGATGAGGACCTCCAGTGACGCAGCCGACAGTGAAGCCAGGGTGGGATCCGAAAAGTACGCGTCCTCTGAGGCCACGATCAGGTCGCACATGTTGGCGACCGCGAAGCCGGCGGCAATGCAGCCGCCCTGCACCTGGCAGATCGTCGGTTTCGGGAAGTCCAGGATCTTCAGACAATACCCGACATAGCGGCGCTCTTCGTACTGCCAATGGCCCTCGGTGTTGAGCATTCCTTTTTCTTCGCGCGTCTCCTTCAGGTCATGACCGGCGCAGAAGTGCTCGCCGCGGCCGGCCAGCACCACCACGCGCACCGTGGCATCCTCGCCCAGGGACGCGAAGGCGGCGTCCAGCTCGTCCAGCATCTGGGTGTTCTGGGCATTGCGGGCGCCGGGCCGATTCATGAAAATCCGCGCAACCGCGTCATGGCGTTCGATCTCGATCGTCTGGTACGTCATCTTTCAATCTCCAGGATGGGGGGTGGCAGCCGCTTCGGGCGGCAGGATCAGGGCATCGAGCGCGGCGACTCCGCCGGTGCCCGCTTTGAGCTGCAATGGATTGACTTCCATTTCCTGGACGGCGGATCCCAACTGCATTGCAGCGCGCGACATGCCGGCGATGGCGATGCAAGCGGCGTCCACGTCTGCTTTTTCCTTGCCGCGAAAGCCGTCGAGCAGAACGAACGACTTGAGTTCGTGCAACATCTCCCGCGCGATTTCAGCGTCGATCGGCAGCACGCGGTGGCTCACGTCTTTGTAGATCTCGGTCAGGACTCCCCCCAAGCCTACCGTCAGCGTGGCACCGAAGACAGGATCACGGGTCGTTCCCACGATCAGCTCCGCGATTCCCTTTGACATCTTCTGAACCAGCACACCTTGCAGACGCGCGCGAGGAGCCTGTTTTCGCGCACGTTCAGTGACCTCGCGGTAGGAATTTCGAACCGCGCTTTCATCGGCCAGGTTGAGGGCGACGCCGCCGATTTCGGTCTTGTGCGGAATGTCTGGCGAGAGGACTTTCAAGACGACGGGATAGCCGAGCGTCTCCGCGGCCGCAACAGCGGCTGTTTCGTCGGCAGCCGCTTTCTCGGGAACCGGGGTGACGCCAAAGCCCGCCAACAGCTGCTTGGCCTGCAGTTCGTTCAGATCGGCGACCTGCGCCTTCGACTCGAGGGCAGGTTCGGCTGCCTCCTCCCCGCACAGCAGGTCCCAGCGCTTGACGGACTCGCGACGGGCGAGCCAGTGACAGTAGGGGATCAGTGCCCGTGCAGCGCGGCTGATGTCCGAGAACACGGGGATGCCAGCGACAGCAAGCCTCTGGTGACAAGTGGCGCCACCCGTGTCGATGACGACGAACAGTCTGTTGTGAGCGCGGCTCACCTCGACCAGCGTGTCCGCCATGCGATCCAGGACCGTGCTCGGGGCATAAATCACGACCGTGTCCACGGCTTCGGTGGTCGCCATCTGGGACAACACGGTCTGGGCGGAACTGATGTCCGCCACGATGTTGCCCGTGACATCGACCGGGTTGGTGACCATTCCATAGTCGGATACCGCTGTGCGCAGCGCGCGCTGAACAGTTTCCGGCAGGGTCGGCACCTCCAGTCCGCCGCCAATCAGCTTGTCGGCCAGGATCGCCCCGACCGCCCCCGACACGGTCACGATGCCCACTCGGGGACCCCCAGCGCGTTGGCGAAACTGGGTGAGCCACGCCAGGTCGGCCATCTGCTGGAAGTCGTCTGCGGCCATGACGTTGAGCTGGCGGAATGCTGCGCGATACAGCGCCTGATTGCCGGCGAGGGCCGAGGTGTGGGATCGGACGGCCTCGGATCCCTTCTCCGAATCGCCAGCCTTCAGCAGGATCAAGGGCTTGTCGCGGCGCGCGAAATCACGTGCGACCTTGATGAATCTCCTGCCATCGCGAAGCTGCTCCAGGTAGCCGACAACGCACTCGGTGTCCTCGTCCTGCGCCAGGAACTCCAGATACTCGCTGAATTCCAGGTCAGCCTCGTTGCCCGTGTTGATGAAGTGACTGACAGGCACGCCAAGCTCCCGCAGCAACGGGAAGACGGTGGCGCACACGTTTCCACTCTGGGTGAGTAGCGTGACTCTTCCACGCTCCGTCTGGGGAGGCGAACTCTTGAATGTCTTGATGGCGAAACTCGTGTGCGCATTCAGGTTCAGGTTGGCGAAGCCCGCGCAGTTCGGTCCGGCTACGACCATCGCGCTCTTTGCGGTGAACTCCTCCAGCCTGTCCTGGAGCGCTGCGCCGGTAACCCCGGCTTCCGCGAAGCCGGAGGCATAGACGATCGCAGCGCGCACGCCCTTGCGCTCGCAGCGTTCGAGCATGGAAGTGACTTCCGCGGCCGGTATGGCAAGGACCACTACGTCCGGCGACTCCGGAAGGGACTCGATGTCCGGATAGCAGCGGTACCCGAACGCCTCTTCATACTTCGGGTTGACCGGATAGACATTGCCACCGAAACGAAAATGCGCAAGGAGATCGAGCGGCATGCCGCCCATCCGGCTCGACTTGTCACTTGCACCAATGACAGCGATGGATCTGGGATTGAGGAGTGGGTCGAGCTGATGTGCCACGGGGATTTCCTTTGTCATTCGCCGCGGGGGGGCGAAACTTGTCTGGAACGCACTGCCCCGAGGCGTTGTGGCAGAGTCGCTTGTCTCGCGGTGTGAGCGGCTCACTCGGACGCGTACAGGTAGCCGCCGTCTACCGGGATGGTGATGCCCGTGACGTAGGACGACATGTCAGAGGCGAGGAAGACAGCGGGGCCGGCAATCTCATTGGTCTCACCCACACGGCCGAGCGGCACACGCTCGAGGTATTTCGCGTTGCCCTCGCCGGTGATCGTCATCAGGCCGCTCTTGATGCGCCCCGGCGCGAGGCCGTTCGCCCGGCCACCGGTGGGACCGAGAATGTTGGCGAAGTACTGAACGAGAGACCGGACCCCCGCCTTGGCGGCGCCATATGCGGCACTCGCCCTGGGCGTCTTGAATGCGGCAATCGACGAAAGGAAGATGACGCTTGCCCCGGGATGCCTGAGCGCAGGCAGAACGGACACCGTGACGTCCCACTGCCCCGTGAGATTGATGTTGATGGTCTCGTCCCAGCGCTCCGCCTGGTCGGGGTCCTCCGGCCGGATCCGCGGTGAGATTCCGGCGTTGTTCACCAGAACGTCGAGCGTGCCGTACTTCTCGACCACCCGCGCACCGAAGGCCATGACGGCCGCGCGGTCACCGATGTCCAGAGCCTCGAAGGCCGCTGACCCACCAGCAGCCAGGATATTCCGGGCAGCCCTTTCAGCCGCATCGCCGTACCGGTCCACTACCAGCACATGAGCTCCTTCCGCCGCCAGGGCGATGGCAATGGCAGAACCCAGCCCGCCGCCGCCTCCGGTCACCACCGCGGTCTTGCCCGACAGTCGAGTCATTGACGTGCTCCTTTGCTGCAGCCGGCCTCGATATCGCGCAGCACTTCCGCGGTGTGCTCGCCCAGGCCGGGCGCGTGACGCCGGATCGACCCGGGCGTGCGGGACATGCGCACCGGGATGCCCGGCATGCGCAGCCGTCCTTCGGTAGGATGCTCGACGCTGTGCCAGAAACCGATCGCGTTGAGGTGAGGATCGGCAATCAACTCGTCCAGGGAGTTCACCGGCGCGAACGGGATGTCGGCCTCGGAGAGCAGACGAATCCACTCCGCAGTCGTTTTCCCCGCCAGCGTATCCTCCACCAGACGGTACAGGTCGCTGTAGTGAAGGCTGCGCTGCGTCTGCGTCGAAAAGCGCTCGTCTTCGAAGAATTCGGGGCTCCCCGCGAGCTCGAAGAAGGCCTTCCAGTGCGCCTCGTTGTAAGGCACTACGCCCATGAAGCCGTCCAATGTGCGAAATGGCCTCCGGTAGGGGTCGAGGAGGCGCGGATAGCCGGCCGGGCCTTGCGGTGGATCGAAGGTCATGCCGGCGAGGTGCTCAGGAACTACGAACGACACGAGGCACTCGAACATCGGCACCTCGATCGCCTGGCCCCGCCCGCTGCGTTCGCGTGCGTAGAGCGCCATCCCAATCGCGTTCACGACGTGCAGCGAGCAGACCTTGTCGGCCACGATCGTTTTCACATAGTGCGGGGCGTCCTGCCCCAACCCCTGGAGCCACGCCATCCCCGAGGCCGCCTGGATCACGTCGTCCACCGCGGGCCGTCCGGCATAGGGCCCTTCCTCGGAGAAGCCATAGCAGCCGCAATGGATCAGGCGAGGATGGGAAGCTTCGAGGGTGGCGTAGTCCAGGCCCAATCGCGCGAGCGACGCCGGTCTCGCGTTCGACACGAAAACGTCGGCGTCGGAGAGCAGACGCAACATCGCGCGGCGGCCGGCCTCGGCCCTGAGATCCAGCACGACGCTTCGCTTGTTCCGATTGAAGTTCAGGTGCGTATGGCTCATCGCCTCGTGGCGCTGCGGGGCGACGTGGCGGAAGATGTCCCCCGCGGCCGACTCGACCTTGATCACGTCGGCGCCCGCATCACCGAGGATCTGCGTCGCCAGCGGCCCCATGCCGATGGTCGACATGTCGATCACGCGCACGCCCGCCAGTGCTCCGCCCGATTGCGACTGCGAAGTCCTGTGTCCGTCACTCATCGCGGATACGCTGCATGACGCCGGAGCGCGCGACGAAATCCCTGTTGGCGGCGGCATCCTTCTCGATGACTCCCGCGTACGCATCCGCGCCCAACACATGATTCTGGGCGCCACGCTGGTTGGCGAATTCCACCATCGCGGGGTCACGCGCTGCCTTGACAGCGACCGCCTCCAGCGCCCGCACCACCGGCTCAGGAGTGCCGCTGTGCACACCGACGCCAATGAGGACTTGCATCGAGAAGCCCGGGTACCCGCTTTCCGCGACGGTCGGAACTGCCGGCAGGACCGGACTGCGTTCGGTCCCGAGGATGGCGAGGGGCTTGATGCGGCCGGACTCGATGAGCGGTACCGCCGCGCCAGCTTCATAAATCGTGGCCTCCAGCCTGCCACCCAGCAGGTCGTTCAGCGTGTTGGTAGGAGTTCCCTTGTACGGAATGTCCCGGAAGCGTGTCCTCGATGCTTCCTCCAGGCGCGCCAGGGTGATCCGGTAGAACAGCGCATAGGTGCCGAACGGCAACTCTCCCGGCTTCTGCCTCGCGGCATTCAGCAGGTCCTCGAGGTTGCGGTAGGGGGCGTCCGCGCGCGTGACGATGATCGCGGTCGAACGGGTGAGATTCACCAGCGGCCGCACGGACTTCGGATCGTAGTTTCCCGGCTTCACCAGAGGAAGGAGGTTCAACATCGAGTCGGACACTGCGATCAATGTCTGACCATCCGCACCAGCGCGCGCGAGTTCGCGGAAGGAGATTCCACCATCCGCGCCAGGCTTGTTGTCGACAATCACGGGGGCCTGCAGCTCTGCGCTGAGCACTTTCGCGTACGCCCGGTACAACGCATCCGTGCCGGAGCCAGGGGACATCGACAGGATGAGTCGATAGGTGCGGTTGCTGCTCCCTTGACTGGCTGCCGACCCGATGTATGGAGCGAGAGCAGCTGCGGCCAGAGCGCGTAGGAAGTGTCGTCTCAACTTTGTCTCCTGGTGGTTGCCGCACGCCGGCGGCGGTGCTTTCCAAACCTAGCGATTGCTTGGTATTCTAGGGGGTTTCTGGCGGATTGCAAGCGGGAAGAAATGCGGGGCCTCACTGCGGAGGTAAGGAGCGCGCCGACCGATGACCCTGGCTCTTTGTCCGTGAGCGTGGAGTCAATAACCAGTCAAGATCGCCACCCGGTCCAGCTGGCTGAAGGCGTCGCCAAACAGCGCCTGCAGCACCCGAGCGCGCTTCAGGAAGAGGCCGATGTCGAGTTCGTCGGTCACGCCGATACCGCCGTGCATCTGTACCCCCTCGGCCACGGCACGTTCAGCTGTAAGCGCAGCGCGCGCCTTGGCCTGCGCCACATGAAGCGCGGCTTCGGGTGCACCCGCATCCACGTCCGCCAATGCTTGCCGCAGGATCGCGCGAGTCAGCTCCAGATCGCACCAGAGCTCCGCGGCACGATGCTGCAGCGCCTGGAACTCCCCGATGAATCGACCGAATTGGCGGCGCTCCTTCAAGTAGGCAACGGTGCGGGTGAACACCTCGTCGGCGATACCGAGCAGTTCAGCGGCCACCACTACGCGTCCCACGTCAAGCACGCGATCGAGGAGAGCCGCGCCGCCGGCGACGGTGCCCACCAAGGCATCCGCGCCGAGTCGCACGTTCTCGAACTGGACGCGAGCGGCGTTGTGCGAATCGACCATCACGGTGCGCTCCACGGTGACACCGTCGGAATCGCGCGGCACCAAGAGCCAGGCGATGCCACCCTCGCATCGCGCAGCAACGAGCAGCGCGTCGGCCACATGTCCGTCCACCACGGCCTGCTTGCGCCCGTCGACGCGCCAACCATCGCCATCACGCTTCGCGATCGCGCGCAGTCGATCGGGCCGATGGATTGCGTGCTCGTCAACCGCCACCGCCACCACCGTTTCGGCCGCCGCAATCCGCGGCAGCCAGCACGCTTGCTGCGCCTGGCTGCCGGCTTCGCGCAGCAGCCAAGCCGCCAATACGGCAGTGGAGAAGAAGGGCGTCGGCCTGAGCGTGCGGCCCAACTCCTCGGCGATGAGACCGGCCTCCGTCACGCCAAGGCCGATGCCACCATGCGCCTCCGGCACCAGCGTCGCGCTATAGCCTTGATCGGCAAAGGCCTGCCACAACGCGGGTGCATATCCGCGCGGGTCCTCCGCATCTCGCAACTGGCGCACGTGGCTCGCCGGTGCCTGCCCCTCCAGGAACCCGCGCGCGCTGTCGCGCAGCATGCGGCGTTCGTCGCTCAGGATCCACATCGTTCGCTCTCCCGATTCTCAAGTGCCGGACAACCCCAGCAACCGCTTGGCTATCATGTTCAGCATGATCTCGCTGGTCCCACCCTCGATGGAGGCCTTCCTGCTGTGCAGCCAGGTGCGCGCGAGAACACCCTGTTCGGACCGGTCGCTTTCCCACTCCAGCGCGTCACTGCCGCCGGCAGCCATCATCAGGTCGTTGCGCCGTTTGGCCAGTTCCGAGCCGTAGTACTTGAGCGCGGACGGGACCGCCGGGTTTGCCTCGCCGATGTCCGACTGCGCGCCGAACATCGCCAACCATGCACGGAATGCAGCCTCGTCCACCTCGAAGCGGGCAATCGCCGTGCGCAGCGCTGGTGCATCGAGCCGATTCAGGGCATCGCGGCCCACGCGTTCGACTGCAAAGCGTCCGAGTGGTGGCGGTGCTCTGCGTTCGTAGATCGAGCTGACCATCTCCCGTTCGTGCGTGAGCAGGTACTTGGCGATGGTCCAGCCGGCGTTGAGGTCGCCCACGAGGTTGGCGCGCGGCACGCGCACGTCGTCGAAGAACGTCTCGCAGAACGGGGACTTGCCGGAGATGAGCCGGATCGGCCGGGTCCGTACGCCGGGGGTGTTCATGTCGATCAGCAGGAAGCTGATGCCAGTGTGCTTCTGCGCAGCATCCGTTCGAACCAGGCAGAAGATCATGTCGCACTGATCGGCGAACGAAGTCCAGACCTTCTGTCCGTTGACGACGAAGTGATCGTCATGCACGTCGGCCCGGGTGGAGAGCGAAGCAAGGTCCGAACCGGCGCCGGGCTCCGAATACCCTTGAGCCCATCGGATTTCGCCGCGTGCAATCAGCGGCAGGTGCTCGCGCTTGTGCGCTTCGCTACCGTACTTCAGCAGCGCCGCCCCGAACATCCAGGTGCCGTTGTTCTGAAGGGGCGGGCGGCAGCCGAGCGCGGCCATCTCCTGCTGCAAAACGACAGCCTCGTCGCGCGTGAGACCGCCTCCGCCGTACTCCCGCGGCCAGGTGGGCACTGTCCATCCGCGCTCCGCCATCCGCTGCATCCACTGCTTCTGCGCCTCGCTCTGGAAGGTGAAACGGCGGCCGCCCCAGCAAATATCTGCTTCGCTCGTTGCCGGGCGTCGCATCTCAGACGGGCAATTCGCCTCCAGCCACTCGCGGGTGGTGCGGCGGAAGGCCTCCAGCTCGTCGGTGGTGTCTGTGGCGATCTCGGACTTCATTTCATGCCCCTTGATGTTGGGAGTTGCGAAGGGCATCACAAGGCAGGCATCGGTAGACAGTGTCCCGCCACGTCCCACCGACACATTGGCCCCTCTCGAATACCACGCTCGACCGGACCAAGCGCTTGTTAGGTATCTTACCGAGTTGCCGAACCTGAAGCAAGCAGCGGCACTCGTCAGACAAGGATCCGGTCCTGGCTGCTGAGCTATCTCGACAGCAGCCAGGACACCAAGCTCTCGGCGCAACGGCTCGGCGCACGACGAGACACGGACTAGATTGCTCCAGTCGCTGGGCACACAAAGGGGCATCGGGACGAGCGGCTGAGCGGCCACGCCCTCCCCCCGCGCGTTCGTAGTCAGCGGATGCGGATGCCGACTTTGCTGAAGACACCGCCTTGGCTCAGAACCTGCAAGGCGCTGGCGAGTTGCTCCAGCTCGAACACTTCGTCGATGACCGGGCGGATCCTATTGGCGACGATGGCTCGGTTCATGTCTTCGAAGTCCGCGCGGCTGCCCACCCGGATGAACGGGTGGTCGATGTCCTGACGACCTGAACGCTCTGATACCAAGTGAGGAACTGCGCTTGCAATAGCCGAGTTGCACGGGGGCCGGCGTACCCGCAGGATTGAGCCGAATAGTCAGCCTGCCATCCGCAACGGCAGGGCCTCAAAGCTTGACGACCGTCTTGCCAAAGTTGCCGCCGGTCAGCATGCGGATGAAGGCCGGCACGACACTGTCCAGACCCTCGCTCACATCCTCCTGGGCGTGGATGTCGCCGGCGCGGTACCAGGCGCCCATATCCCGCAAAAAATCGTCGCGTCGATTCAAATGGTCGCCCATGATGAAGCCGCGCACCGTGAGCCGCTTTGCCAAGATCCCGAACCAGCCGGGGCCGGCTTGCCGCCCCTCGTTGTACTCCGCTATCAATCCGCAGACCACGATTCGCCCGCCTTGGTTCATCAAGGGCCAGACCGCATCTCGCACTGACCCGCCCACGTTCTCGAAGTACACATGCACGCCGTCAGGGCAGGCTGCCTTCAGGCGGAACGCAAAATCAGGATTGCGGTAATCGATGCCAGCGTCGAAGCCGAGTGTTTCGACTACGTGGTGCGCCTTGGCTTCGCCCCCTGCAATTCCGACGACGCGGCATCCCTTCAGTCGCGCGATCTGCCCCACCATCGCCCCCACACCGCCACTCGCAGCCGACACGACCACCGTCTCGCCTTCGCGCGGCTTGCCGAGGTCGAGTAATCCCACATACGCGGTCATGCCAGAAGTGCCAAGCGCACCAAGCCATACGCTGGGCGGCGCGACCTCCGGATCGACCTTGACCAGGTCTGAAGCGGCGGCGACTGAATACTGCTGCCATCCGCCGCGCACGGACATCACGGTGTCGCCTTCGCGGAGGCTGGGGGCGTGCGACTTCACCACCTCACCGACTGCCTGGCCATACACGACGTCGCCCAAAGCCAAGGGCTGCGCGTACGAAGACTCCTCGCTCATGCGCAGTCGCGCGGATGGCGCCAACCCGAGGAACGTGTGACGGATGAGCACCTGCCCGTCGCCGGGTTCGTCGAGCGGAGTCTCCACAACGCGGAAATTCTCCTGGCACGGAACTCCGTCCGGACGTGACGTCAATACGATCTGACGGTTCATGTGCGTCTCCTTGTTGCAGTGCTCGGCGAGCTTCTGGCGCGCATGGAAGCTTTCGTGGAAGCGAAGCCGCCCTGTCCGTATCACGGAACACTCGGACGGTTGCTTCCGTGCAGGATTTCGCGAAGCTCCCGGCCGCACCAAGCCCGAGTTCTGATCTCGGAGCGAGCCCGCGCCGCCACTCAGGGCCGTAGTGCCGGGTCGAAGTGCATGCCGAGATCGCGCGCCTGGCGCGCATCGAAGGCGACGCATTTTTCGTCATAGGCCAAGCCATGAATGCCGCCGCGCACCATCCCTGCCGCGGTCGCGCCATAGAACTCAGACCACATCGGCGGCAGGACCGGGCCGTCCGGCGTGGAAATCCACAACCGGTACAGCGTCCGCTTCTTCGCCGGGTCCGCGTCGTCCTGGAATTCGGTGCGCGAGTGCAACGCCGTATGGTTGCTCAGAATCTGCAGGTCTCCCGGTTCGAGCCGCATGCAGTACATCACGTCGGGCCGGCGCAGGATGTCATCCAGGAGGTCAGTGGCTTCGCGCTGCTTGTCCGTCAGCTTCGGCACGCCGGGCAGCTTCTGCGCCTGCTCTACTCGGTTTCGGTTCCAGAAGCAGAACACGTTGCCCGCGTGCTCGCCGTACACCGGCAGCACCATCACTGGCGACTTGCCCTCGGCTTGCTCTGACTGTCGGCTGTAGTAGAACGGCTCGAACAGCACCGACGCGAGGTCCGGCCGTTCCTGGCGCATCTGCTGTAGCGCGGTCAGCGCGCTGCTGCACATGCTGTCGCCGCCCACCGGTGCCTGGTTGTAGCAACTCAGGAGCACGACGTCGCTTCCGTCCACATGGAAATCCAGTTCCGCATTGGACGAGTAGCCTCGGCCGCCCGCGCTCCGATAGACGGTGCCAACGTCCATCACCTTGTTCATGTAGCGGCTCTGCTTGTCCTGCGGCCGCGCCACTCCGAAATGCAGACCGATGGCCCAGGTGAGAAGCTCAAACTGCTCGGGCGACAGGCCCTCGCGCGGCAATCCCTTCAGGAGGGCCACACCGCGGCCGTGCTGCGCTTCGTCGAACGTACGCCGGATGTGGGCCAGCGTCGTGGCTGCGAACGAGAAATCGCTGCGCCGGTACTCCAGAAGAGACTTGCCGGGAACGTGGCTGGCCTGGAGGACACGCAGCATGTCCATCGTGTCGGCGCCTTCGAGCCGAGTGATCCAGCTCGTGTCGCGTTCAAGGTCGGCGGGACGCCACGCCGCTTTTGGGTGCACGGCGGCCGGAGAGAAAGTAGTGGTGGTCATCGAAATTCCTTGGTCACCGGACAGCGTTACTTATCCAGTGGAAAGCGGGCCGCAAGACCATCCATGCGCTCGATCTCCTTACGGGTGATCGAGGCCGACTCGGCGGAGGACGTTTCCAGGACCTCTGCACCGAGAGTCGAGAAAGTCTTCGTAGCAGCCTCGCCCTTGACAGCCCGGGCCGTTGCCGCAGCCACCGCATCAACCACGTTCTGCGGCGTTCCCTTCGGTGCAAACAGGCCGTACCAGGTGACCTGGTCCAGACTACGTAACCCGGCTTCGGCGGTGGACGGGACCTCGGGAGTAACCGAAGTTCGCTTGTTTCCGAGAGTCGCCAGAACCTTGAGTGCGCCGCTCTTGTAGTGCGGCATGGCGGCAGTGATACCCATGATCGCCATGTCCACGTTTCCAGCAACCAGATCGGTGATCACCTGACCGCCACCCTTGTAGTTCACAACAATCAGGTTGTGCAACCCCTCATCCGCACGGAGCATCTGTGCGTGCAGGCGGGCCACACTCTCGGTGGTAGCGAAGGAGCACGGCTTCGCAGCCGTCTTGCAGTGACGAATCACCTCCGCAAGCGTTTTGCCGGGCAATTTCGGATTGGCCACGAAGACGCCGGGAATCTGAGAGAAGACGGAGACCGGAACCAGCTGCGGCATGGGGTCGAAACCGTTGGCCGAGGGGAGATGCTTTGCCAGGGTAACTGCGTACGTTTGGAGCAGCAGGGTCTGGCCGTCCGGCTTCGCACCGATCACCTTGCGCGTGCCGATCAGACCGTCCGCGCCAGGCACGTTCTCAATAATCACCGGCTGGCCCCAGATGCTCGAGAGCTCCTTGCCTACAGCGCGACCCAGGGCATCCGTGCCGCCTCCGGGGCTGTAAGGCACGACGATCGTCACGGGGCCGTCGGGCTTCCACGTTTGCTGTGAGAAAGCGGGAACTGCCGCCAGTGCGAGGGAAGGCAGGATGAGCGCGACGGCGCGACGCTTGATGAGTTGGATCACTGTTTCTCTCCTTTGAACGTGAGAGGGTCCGAGCTCAGGCCCGGGAGGGACGGGGTGCCGGGTGCGACAGCCAGGCCCAGGGTCTGTGATCCTGGTCCTCATGTTGCCAAGCCCGGATGCTTTCATCGTCGCGCAGGGTCAGCTGAATCTCGTCCAGACCGAGCAGCAGCGCTTCGCGCTTCTGGGCGTCGATTTCAAACGGGATAACCTCTCCGCTGGGCGAACTGATCGTGCACTGCTGGAGGTCCACCGTGAACGGGGCACCAGCGGCAGCGGCCGTCGCGATTGCCTGGACGCGTCCGAGCGGCAGCCGGATGGGCAGCAAGCCGTTCTGGAAGCAGTTGCTGAAGAAAATGTCGCCGAAGCTGGGCGCGATCACGCAGCGGATGCCGCGGCCCATGAGAGCCCAGACGGCCGCTTCCCGGGATGAGCCGCAACCGAAGTTCGCGCCGGCCAGCAGGATGGGCGCGCTGCGGAAGGGGGGCTGGTTCAGGATGAACGCCGGATCTTCCGAGCCGTCGGGCCGCAAGCGCAGTGCCTCCAGGGCGTACGGGCCGAGCTGGTCGCGGTCGAGCGCGGCCAGGCGTTCGACCCGGATGATCACGTCCGTGTCAACGTTGTCCCTCGGAAGAGGCGCGGCCGGGCCGGTGACGCGTGTGAACGGGCTCATGGCAGGGTCCTCGGGTCGGCGATGCGGCCGGCGATCGCTGCCGCGGCAGCGGTCGCCGGGCTGGCGAGGTGCGTGCGCGCGCCGGGCCCCTGGCGTCCCACGAAGTTGCGGTTCGAGGTCGAGACGCAGCGCTTGCCCGGCGGCACCTGCTCGCCGTTCGCGGCGACGCACATGCTGCAGCCCGGCTCGCGCCACTGGAAGCCCGCATCGGTGAACACTTGGCGCAGGCCTTCTGCCTCGGCGGCGCGCTTCACGGATTCCGAGCCGGGGACCACCCATGCGGTCACTCCCGGCGCGACATGCCGGCCGCGCGCGACGAGCGCTGCAGCACGCAGGTCCGACAGGCGCGAATTCGCGCAGGAGCCGATGAACACCCAATCCACAGGCGTGCCGGCGATCGGCGTGCCGGCATGCAACCCCATGTACTCGAGGCCTGCCTGCGCATCCGGCGCAGCTGCGGCAGCAGCCGCGGGAACGCGGCCCGTCACGGGAACGGCGTCCTGTGGACTCGTGCCCCACGTCACCATGGGCGCCACATCGCGGGCATCGAAGACTTCTTCCCGCGCGAAGACCGCATCCGCATCCGTGTGCAAGGTGCGCCAGTAGCTCGCCGCCGCTTCGAATGTCTCGCCCTGCGGCGCCTTCGGCCGACCGCGGACCCAGGCGAGGGTGCGCTCGTCCGGCGCCACGATGCCGAAGCGCGCTCCCAGCTCCACCGCGAGATTGCAGAGCGTCAGGCGCTCCTCGACGTCGAGCGCTTCGACCGCGGTGCCCGCAAATTCGATCGCGTACCCGGTGCCGGCCGCGGCGCCCAAACGCGAGATGAGGTGGAGCGCGAGATCCTTGGCAGTCACCCCAGGTGCGAGCCGACCCTCGCAGCGGATCCGCATCTGCGCCGGCTTCTTCAGGCGAACGGTTTGCGTCGCGAGCACGTGCACGCTCTCGGACGTGCCGATCCCAAACGCCAGCGCACCGATGCCGCCGTTCGTGCACGTGTGGCTGTCGGTGCAGACCACCGACAGGCCCGGCAGCGCGATGCCCTGCTCCGGCGCCATCACGTGCACGATCCCGTGCCCCGGTTCGCCGATGTCGAAGAACTGCACGCCGGCGGTTTGCGCACCGCTGCGCAATGCTTCGTGCAGTTTCCCGCCGAGCGGAAACGTGGTGCTGACGCGGCCCGGTGTGCTTGCAACGGCGTGGTCCGGCGTGGCGAAGGTGAGCTCCGGGTTGTGCACCTTCAGCCCACGTTTCGCCAATTCCACGAAAACGGGACCGCCACCGAGGTCATGCATCAGGTGCCGATCGACGTGGAGCAGCGCCCAGTCATCGCCGAACTCGCGTACCACGTGCGCGGTCCAGAGCTTGTCGAACAGTGTTTGCGCGCTCATATCAACTGAGTGTGGCGAGCTTGAACATCGAACTTTGCAGTCATTTGTGGCGACCCGTTACTCGGTCAGCGGAAAACGCTTTGCAAGAGCATCCATCCGTTCGATCTCCCTGCGCACCATCGAGGCGGACTCAGAAGGAGAGGCGTCCAGAACGTCGGCACCTAGCGTCGAGAACGTCCTGGCCGCAGTCTCACCCTTGATGGCTTGCGAGGTTGCAGCGGCCAGAGCATCCACCACGGTCTGGGGCGTTCCCTTCGGCGCAAACAGCCCGAACCAAGTGACCTGATCCAGGGCGGGAAACCCGGCTTCGACGGTCGATGGCACTTCAGGTGTCGCCGACGTTCTCTTGCTCCCGAGAGTCGCCAGCACCTTGACTCCGCCGCTCTTGTAGTGGGGCAGCGCAGCAGTGACACCCATGATCGCAAGGTCAACGTTGCCCGCTACGAGATCGGTGATCACTTGACCGCTGCCCTTGTAGTTCACAACCACCAAGTCAAGTCCCATGTCTGCCCGCATCATCTGGGCCTGCAGGCGAGCGACGGTTTCTGTCGTACCGAAGGAGCACTGCTTCGCAGCAGTCTTGCAGTGGCGAATGACCTCTGCAAGCGTCTTGCCGGGCAGTTTCGGATTGGCGACGAACACGCCGGGGCTCTGTGAAAACACGGACACCGGAATGAGCTGCGGCATCGGATCGAACCCTTTAGCTGCCGGGAGATGCTTCGATAGGGTGACTGCGTACGTCTGGACCAGCAAGGTTTGGCCGTCCGGCTTTGCGGCAATCACCTTTCGCGTACCGATGAGACCGTCTGCACCGGGCGCGTTTTCGACAATCACCGACTGCCCCCAGATGCTGGAGAGCTCCCTGGCCACGGCGCGTGCCTGGACGTCCGTACCACCTCCCGGGCTGTACGGCACGACGATCGTCACTGGGCCGGTAGGCTTCCAAACTGGCTGCGCAATTGCGGGCACCCCGATGAGTGCAAGGGTGGGCAGCAAAAGCGCGAGGACTCGATGGCGAATGGATTCGAACACTGTTTGTCTCTTTCAAATTGTTAGAGGGCAGAGCCCTGCCCTAGGGAGCAGGCGTTGATCGGTAATGTCAGCTGCGCGCGCCCGCGTTGAAGCGTTCACGCAAGTCGTTCCACTCGTCGGAGCCGAAGCGCTGAAACAGTTCGCCGACTGTCATGCCTGCGTCGGGCGGCAGCCCCGTCGAGCGCAGTTGCGCGAGTGCCGCTTCCCCGGCTTTCACGGCCGCCATCAACATGAGCCCGGGCACGATGGCGAGCTTGTATCCCATCTCTTCCGCTCGTTCCATGCTGATGGCGGGCGTCTTGCCGCCCTGGACAACGTTCAGCAGACACGGGCCCTGGATCTGCGTGGGGATGGCAGCGAGTTCCTCCAGGGACTGCGCGGCTTCCACGAACGCGATGTCCGCTCCAGCGCGAAGCGCGGCATTCGCGCGCCAGATTGCCTCATCCAGGCCAAGCGTTGCCCGCGAATCGGTGCGCGCGATGATGACGAAGTCAGCCGAGCGCCGAGCTTCCGTGGCGGCGCGGATCTTGGAAACGAACTCCTCTCGCGGAATCACGACCTTGCCGTCGAGGTGCCCGCAGCGCTTCGGCGACTCCTGGTCCTCGATGTGGATTGCCGCCACGCCACGCGCTTCATAGGCTCTGACCGTGCGCGTGACGTTCAGCTCGTTGCCGTAGCCGGTGTCGGCATCCGCGATCAGCGGCACTTCCACCGCCGCTGCCATCCGGGCGGCGTTTTCCACCATTTCACTCATGGAGAGCAGACCGAAGTCGGGGAAGCCGCATGCGGCCGAGGTTCCGGCGCCGGTCATGTAGACGGCGCCGAACCCAGCCTGGGCGATCAGCCGCGCGCCGACGGCGTCGTAGGCGCCCGGAGCGACGAGCATCCGGCGCGAGGCAAGCTGCTGGCGCAGCGAGGCAGATGGACTCACGGGAGTTCTCTTGCTGAAGTTGTACTGTTGTTATAGTATTATTAACTCCCGTCGGAGTCAAGGGCGAGATCCGCAGGTTCGGAATGCCCTCGCTAAGCTTGATCGCTGCTCAGATGCCACCTGCACCTCAACATGAACCAGTTCATTTCCTCCCGCGAGACAGCCGTGGCCCGTTCCGCCGGAATGGCGCTCCATCGCCAGTTGTTCATGGTGCTGCGCGACGAGATCGCTCGCGGGGTGTATGCGGACGCCGGTGCGCTCCCAAAAGAAGAAGACCTCTGCGCGCGCTTCGGGGTCTCGCGCATCACGGTTCGCCGGGCACTCGCTGACCTGGCGGTACTCGGGCTGGTAGAGCGGCGCCACGGTCGAGGCACCTACGTCACAGGCGGCCCACAGCAGGTGCGCTCGATGCCCACCCTAGGTGTGCTGGATTCGCTGCGCAAGGTGGCAGTCGAAACGGAGGTTCGCGTGCTGCACACCCAGCGTGTCGCTCCCTTTCCGGACATTGCAGCGCTGCTGCGCCTGGCAGCTGGCGAGCCCGCCTTGCATGTCTTCCGGGTGCGAAGCTCCAACGGGGTGCCGATCATGTTCACCGAGGCCTGGGTGCCCGGCAGCGTGGGCAAGCGGATCACTCCTGCTGCGATGCGCAAGGGGGCACTGTACGAAATCATGCAAGACCTCGGCGTGCAGTTCGGCCGCGTTGTTCAGGAGATCTCCGCCCAGGCGGCGAGCCCTGACGTGGCCGCGCACCTGCAGGTAGAGCTTGGCGCGCCACTGATCAAGCTGGTACGCCTCATGCACGACCGGGACGCGCGCCCCGTCCAACATCTGACCGCCCTGTTGTCGCCCGAACGCAGCCGGATCCTGATGGACATCCCGGGCGACAAGATCAACACGCTGGACGCGGGCCGAATCGTGCATGACAGCCCCGCCGGACCCGGCAAAGACCCCCTACGTACGGGTACCCGGACTCCATCGGAAGGACTGAAGAAATGAGCATCCAGGAACAATTGTTCAGCCTCTCCGGGAAGACGGCCTTCATCTCGGGCGCGTCGAGCGGTATCGGCCAGCACACGGCTCGGACGCTGGCCAGGGCGGGAGCGCGGGTGGTGCTCGCCGCCCGCCGCGAAGACAAGCTCGCGCATGCCGTTGAAGGCATGCGTGGTGAGGGCTTGGCCGCATGGCCCGTGGCGCTCGACGTCACACAGCCGGCGAGCATCCTTCAGGCGTGGGGCAAGGCTGAACAGCTCCTCGGCAGCCCTATAGACGTCCTGTTCAACTGCGCAGGCATCATCTACGTGGAGCGATTCCTGCTGCAGGACGCCGAGGAAGTGCAACGCGTGTTCGACACGAACCTGAAGGGCGCGTTCCTGCTTGCACAAGAGGCTGCGAAGCACATGGCGCAACGTGGGTCGGGCTCGATCATCAATGTCGCGTCGACGTCGGGCTTGCGCGCGGCGGGTCGGCTGGCAAGCTATGGCGCGAGCAAGGCGGGGCTCCTGCATCTCACCTCGATCATGGCGCTCGAACTCGCATCCAAGGGCGTCCGCGTGAACGCACTGGCACCTGGAAACATCGAGACGGACATGCACGATCAGTTCGAAGACGCCGGCTTGGCTGAGCACATCCGGCAACGCATTCCGCAGCGGCGCTTCGGCGACATGGGTGACCTGGACGGAGCGAGCCTGCTGCTCGCAGCGGACGCGGGTCGGTACATCACCGGCGCCGTGATTCCGGTCGACGGGGGCCAGCTTCTCACCTGGATGTGACCCGCACTTCAGCCGTCGGCGGCCGCAGCGTGATGCAGTACGTTCGCCGTGAATCTCGGACTCTCACCGACGGACTCGCAATGCGTAGGTCTTGGCTCAGGAGCTTCGACGCGGCCACCTTAGGGGAACAGCTCGGGGAACGCTCCGGTGCTCCCTACCCTGCACACATCGCCCGTCGGAGATGCAGGTGCGTCCAATTCGTTCCACCACGGACAGTTCGAACCAGGGCTAGTGCCTCGTCGTCTCGGAAGGCTGGAGCGGTTCGCTCCGAGCCGGGGCAAGGGCGCGGTGCCCCGAGTGCCCCGCAGGGCTGCGCGCGCTCGTCAGCTCAATCAGGCGTGCTCGGCAGAGGTAAGTACCAGCTCGCAAGTCCAGTCGCCAACGTAAGAACGGCCGCCTGATCTCTTGAGTCCAGTTGCCGGAAGCACTCCAACAAGCGTGCCTTCGCGGTCGTCCGCCGCCCGCTCCGCAGGTTGTAGAAATCGCCGCTCGCGCCTGCCGAGCCAACTCGACGAAAACGGGACCGCCGCCGAGGTCATGCGTCAGGTGCCGATCTCAATTGCGCGGGCATCATCTACGTCGAGCGCTTCCTCTCGCAGAACCCCGAGCAAGTGCAGCGCGTGTTCGACACGAATTTGAAGGGTTCCTTTCTGCTGGCGCAAGAGGCCGCAAGGCACCCCGGCGCAGCGACCTCAAGGATTACACCAGGGGCTTCGAGGCCTTGCCGCCGTATGCTGAAGCACTCATCGGAGTGTTGATGGAACACCGCTCATATGGAGTCCGTGCCCCAGGTATACGTTGACAGCCGGAAGACCCACTCAAATGCCTCTCCCCACGATTAATGGACACCACTTGAACTATTCCGCTGCGGCAGCCTCACCAAGCAGGCAGTCCTTGTGACTGGATACACCAAATGGCCTCTGCTCCGCCGGGTAGCCGAACACTTCCGTCCTGCGTGCGACGCTCTTACGTAGGCGGTGCTCGAAGATCCGGTGCGCTGGCTGTCGCACGAATCGCTGGCGGGATGGCCAGTCCTTGCAGGCTCCAGAAGCACTCCACCCCATGTCGTGTCCGCGGTCTCAAGGCAGCGTCGGCGAAGGCAGATGTCGAGATGACGCCGCAGTAGAGACAATCAGATCCAGCCTGGAGACGGCGGAGAGCTAAGGCGCGCTAACCTCAATTTGGTCCCCCGTACGGGTGCGGCAGGAACCACCGTTCAGATCCCTCGACGTGACCTTCGGGAAACCAGGAGCGTCGCCTAAACGCGCAGAAGCTTCGGCCCGCCGTACGCGCCGGGGGTCCGGAAAGAGCACGCGGACCGTGCGCTCCGGGTCGAGCTTGAACCCCTCCGCGCAGGTCGATGCGACAGCGCGTCGAGCGCGATCGTCCGCTTCAGGTCGCGTCCATGGAACAGGTTGCCCGCGATGAGATCCGGCCAGTCGGTGAGGATGCGCCGCCCTGCACGGCGCCACCGACATTGTCGCGACACGTTGGTGAAGACGCGCGCGTACTTACCTGAGCAGTGGCTCCGATTCTCTAAAAAGCTTTTCCGGATTTTTAAGTGGATTCCGTGAAGCTGCCAAGGGTGCAGAAATGTCAACGGCGGCGAGCGTCGCTTGCGACGAACGCACGACGCGGTGGGCAGCGCGAATGGACGCATACGACCCATGCCGGCCGCGTGGAAACGCTTGCCGCGCGCGCCCGAGCTGGTGGAGGCCTGGAATCGGATGCAGCGCTCGGTGCGGCAGGCTCTCGAGGGCCAGCGCAGCGGCACCCGCGAGGCGTACCTGCTGGACCACTATGGAACTACGGCGGCCGCGATGGTCGCGCATCACCTGAGCATGCCCCGCATGTGAGCTGTCTAAATTGCTCGGGCCCCCGCCGTGTGCGCGACCGAGAGGTCCGCAGCGACGCCCCATCGAAATTGGTTATAGCAGGTGGGGGCACTTGATATTGGCAGCGTGCAGCTTACGCGCCTACAGTCCCTGACGTCCAAGCCGTGCGAATGCACCGCCCGGCTTATCACATCGCAGGAAGGCGGACACAATGGCAGTCGTTAAACCAAAGACCGAAATGGTGGCGCAAGGTCATCATGTTCACAGCCTCTATGTGGGCGAATTCGACCCAGATTTCATCAACAACCCGCATGTCACATCTCGGAGCATGCACAACGAGGGCTTCAGTCCCGAATTCTTGGACGAGGCGCTTGAGCAGGTGCAGTACCCGTTGTTTGGGAGGTGGGGCCTGATCGGGGAAAAGGGGGGCAACGACATCTACGCAGATCGCTGCAGTGTGTACATCTTCGGCCAGTACTACGGACGTGACGGGCTGGACCTGAAGACGCGCGGCCTTCTGGTCGTTTCCGCATTGGGCGTGCTGATGCGCGAAGGTGTGCTGCCTACATGGACGAATGCGTGCCGCAATCTCGGATGGTCGGAAGACCAACTCAAAGAACTTGGTGCAGTCATCTCCCATGTGGGCGGTTTCCCCGTATCGCGCGGTTCCTTGATGATGATGGACGAAGTCTTCGAGAAGCGACGCAACATCACTGGCGAGCAGGCAGGCACCGGACCTAGCCGCGAAACGCGCCGCGACCTTTACGTTGAAGCCTGCAAGATGGCAGAGACCCTGTTTGGTAATCCTGACGGGGACTTCGATGATATCTCCTTGCCGAAGGGAGACAACTTCCGAAAGCAGATGGTAACGTGGGTATTCGGCTACCTCTTCACGGAGCGCAACTTAATCCCGCTGCGTGCGAAGGTGCTGTCCGTCATCGTCATGAGCACGGTGATCGGCCGAATCAAGATGGCCCGGCGCTGGATGGGCGCTGCCAAGCGAATCGGCCTCTCTCGCGTTGAGGTGCAGGAAAGTATCCTCACCACAGCACTTTACGGCGGCTGGCCCGCCGCGAACGAGGCGCTCGAGGCGCTTGCCGCAGAGTGGCCCACGCAAGCTTGACAGGAGCCTCCATGAAACTTCAAACGACCATCAAACATGCGCCCAGGGACGGAACGGGCTTCGACCGCGGCCTGCGCGAATTCTTCGAATACCGTGATACGGGAGTCAACGACGCCACTGGCGGGATGTTCGGAGCGCATGTGATCCGTGCGATCCCAGGCAAGGAAGCGAAGCCTACCTGGCACACCCATACGGTCGGTTTCCAACTCTTTTACGTGCTGAAAGGCTGGGTCGAGTTCGAGTACGAAGACATCGGCAAGGTCATGCTGGAAGCCGGCGATTCCGCATTCCAGCCACCGGGCGTGAAGCATCGGGAAATCCGCCACAGCGACGACCTCGAGGTGCTGGAGATCGTGTCGCCCGCAGGGTTCGGAACGGCCGTCGTAGACGAGCTCTGACATGGCGACGATGTACAACTGGAACGAGATGCCGCGCGAAGTGGTGCGGCAGGGCGTGGAGCGCTGCGGTTTTCGCGGCGAGGACAGCATCCTCGTGATGAACTGGCTCTCTCCGGGGCTTGATGTGCGACCGCACCAGCACGAGTTCGAGCAACTGGTCGTCTGCGTACAAGGTAGATTCAACTACCACGTGGGCAATGAAGTGTTCTACATGACGCCAGGATGCATGCTGCGTGTTCCACCGCGTGTGGTGCACTACGTGGAACCGGTGGGCGACGAGGTCGCGCTCAATCTGGACGTTTTTGCGCCGATGCGAGACGACTACAAGCACTTGGTGGAGCACCAGGCTGCGGATTTCAAATCGTGATTTACCTACTGGATTGAGCATGAGCGACCGCGCTGTTACGGGGCACCCGCCCGCGGATCAGGAGACGGATGTCATAGTCGTCGGATCGGGGGCTGCGGGAATGACGGCAGCGATCCTTGCGCACGACAATGGTGCCGAGGTCGTGATCATCGAGCGTACGAATAAGGTGGGCGGCACGACCGCCGTTTCCGGAGGCGGCATCTGGATCCCCGTGAATCACCGGATGGGTGCGCTCGGGTTTTCCGACTCGCGCGCGGAAGCCCTGACCTACCTCAATCAACTGGTCATGGGAACTACCGACCCGAAGATGCTTGAGACCTTCGTCGACACGGCCACGACGATGATCAAGTATCTTGAGGCCCATACACCGCTCGTGTTCGACGCTATGACGGCAACCGACTACCAGCCTGAGTTGCCTGGGGGCAAGTTCGGCGGCAGGTCTATGGAGCCCCAGCCTTTCGACACCAACTTGCTCGGGGAGTGGAAGACGCGCCTGCGACCGCCGAGTTCTTTCTCGTTTCCGCTAACACGGCAAGAAGCTTTCGGCGAATACGACGCTTTCTATCGGCCGTGGCTTGTGCCGCAGGATCTGGCCGCCGATCGCATGATGAAGGGCATCGTCACGATTGGCCAGGCACTGGCGGCCGGGCTCCTCAAGGCCGTGCTGGATCGCGGCATTCCGATCTTGCTCGAATCTCGGGTACGCAAGTTGCTGATGGAGGGCGATCGGGTCGTTGGAGTGGAGGGCGAGCAGGCCGCGGGCGGTAAGATGAGCGTGCGTGCCCGCGCAGCCGTCATCCTCGCGAGCGCCGGGTTCGAGTGGAATCCACGCTTGCAGGCGCAATTCCTGCCGTCACCCATCGAGAGCCCGAATTCCCCCCCCTTCAATGAGGGCGACGGCCTTTTGATGGCAATGGAGGTGGGCGCAGACCTCGCGAACATGGCGGAGATCTGGCATTACCCCTCGTTGATGATTCCGGGCGAGACCTACGAGGGAAGGCCGCTCAGCCGCCCCACGCTCGCGGAACGAAACGGGCCGCATGTCATTTGGGTCAACGCGGGCGGACGGCGCTTCGCGAACGAGGCCGCAAATTACAACTCATTGGGCCGCGTGTTCCGCGAAATCCGAACAGATGGTCCAGTGTTCCAGAACCTGCCCGCCTGGGCAGTGATGGACAGCCAGTACCGCGCCCAATACGTGCTAGGCACCACCATGCCGGAAGATCGCGATCCTCCGTGGCTGATCAAAGCCGACTCCATAGAGGAACTCGCGCAGAAGACCGGCATAGACAGCAAGCAGTTGCTGGCGACTGTGGAGCAGTGGAACGCTGACGTGCGCGGCGGAAGGGACTCTAAGTTCCAGAAAGGTATGAGCCGCTACGACCAGTCGCAGGGCGACAAGGAGGCGACGTTTCCCAACCTCGGAACCATCGAGAAGGCGCCTTTTTATGCCGTGCAGATCCACATCGGCGCACTCGGCACAAAAGGCGGTCCGCGCACCAACACGCGCGCACAAGTGCTTCATGTTCGCGGCCAGGCAATCGACGGCCTGTACGCGGTGGGCAACGTGGCAGCGAGCATTATGGGACCCGGCTATCCCGGTCGCGGTGCCACGTTGGGACCTGGGATGACATTCGGCTACATCGCCGGTATCGAGGCGGCCAGAGAGGCGAAGCGGCTCGCCCCGAAGGTCCAACGATGATTTCCGCGCAACGCGAGGTCATTGTCCGCACCCCGGCGACGGAAGTATGGGACTTCGTGAAGGAGGTCGGCAATTGGGCCGCCCAGATGCCCGGCTATGTCAGGCATGAAGAAAGCGGCTCGGACGACTCGCTGTGGACGCTAGACATTCAGATGGGCCCTTTCTCTCGCCCCGTCGAGCTGGCGGTGCATGTCGCGCGATGGCTGCCGGGCGAAGGTGCGGACTTTACGCTAAAGGCTACCTACGAGCCATTCCACGGCGAAGGTTCGTTCCGTCTATCGCCAGCGCTCGGGGGAACGACGATGCGCATGATCCTCAGCGCCGAGGTCACAGGGTCCATGAGCAAAATGTTGACTGCGATGGCCGTGCCTGTCCTCGAGCGGATCGCCAACGATTTTTCGCAGAACCTTCAATCTGCGCTGGGGGGGCCGCCGGAGGCTGCGTCGTCCACTGCGGAGACCGCCACCGCAACCGATGATGCTGTGCGTAACGATCCTCCGGTGGGAATGGCTGCATGGCTCCGTAGGTGGGTCACGGGCATTTTTCGCCGTCGATCCGATGGCCGCACCTTCCGGGGATGAATCGAACAAACTCAAGAGACGTGACCGAGGAACCGAATGAAAGCCGCCCTCGCCGCGCCGACCGAGGCACGGTCAAAGATGTGACTTGGCAAGTTCAGCAACAGGAGTCCAGGTGAGCGCAGAGGGCTTCCGCTCGCGGCTGCTCGCGCGGCTACCCACGGTTGGGACTTTCGTAAAGACGCCCGCGCACGCCGTCGTTGAGGTCTTGGGCAAGACCGGCCTCGACTTTGTCGCACTCGACGCGGAACACGCGCCGTTCGACCGTGCCCAGTTGGATGTCTGCGTCATGGCGGGCCGAGCCGCGGGGTTGGGCGTGGTCGTGCGACTGCCCAACACTCTTGCACACACGATTCAGGACGTGTTGGATCTGGGAGCGAACGGCATCATCGTGCCGCACATCACGGATGCCGACACAATCACTGCTGTACGGCACGCCTCCACATACGGAGGCAGCCGTGGCTACTCCAACTCCCCGCGGGCGGGCGGCTATGGGACGCGCCCGATGCCGCAGCTGTTGGCCGAGGCAGACGCCGCTATTGCGATCATTGGCCAGATCGAGGACGCGGCTGCGGTGGACGCGTTCGAGCAGACTGTCTCCCATCCCGGGGCGGACGCTTTTCTCATCGGTCGAGCGGACCTTGCCGTGTCCTACGGCTGTACTTCGATCGATGCCGCGCCGGTTCGCGCGGCCGTCGCCCGGGTCGCCCGGCTATGTGCGGAGGCGAGAAAGCCGCTAGGCATTTTCGTTACTGACCCTTCCGAGTGCTCGACTTTCATGGGCGAGGGCATCAGCTTTTTTATCGTAGGTTCCGATCAATCTGCGGTGCTGAAGTACTTCCGCGACACAGTCGCCCATTTCCCGGCTCGGTAGCGCGCCTTAGACATCTTGCTGCGGTGTCGCCAGCTGAGGAGGCGATGGAACAAGTCGCATGCGGTATAACCAAGGGTGATGCCGCGCGAACGTGACGCCTGCTCAGGAGAAGATGCTTGGATCTCCGTCAAATTCGCACTTTTGTCCATATTGCCGAACTCCGTAGCTTCACGCGGTCCGCGACGTTTCTGCACGTCAGTCAGCCAGCCTTGAGTCGGCAAATCCGACTGCTGGAAGAAGAGCTCAACTTGAAGCTTTTCCACCGGTTTGGGCACGGCGTGGAACTCACCATTGATGGAATAGACTTTCTTGAGCGGTGCCAGCGCATGTTGGCCGACTTCGAGTCATTGCGGCACGACTTCTTGTTGAAGGGCAAAAGCAGCACTGCTTCCGGAGCCGTCAGTATCGGCTTGCCAGTTCCTGCAACCCGCTTCATCTCGGCCGAGTTCTTGGAGGATCTGAGAACTGCGTACCCCATGGTGCAAGTGCGGATTGCAGAGGGCTTTAGCGCACTGCTTCATGAATGGCTGCTGAGCGGCAGCCTTGACTTGGCGATCCTTTTCGAGCCGCGCCCTAGCAAGATCCTGACGCACGAGCCTCTCTTGGTTGAAGACCTTTGCGCGATACGGAGTGTCAAGAGCATCAATGCCGGCCAGACTTTTATGGAAGCGCAGGAGCTCCAATCGACGCCGTTGGTTCTCCCGCACAGGCCGCACGTGCTACGTGACCTACTGGATGGCCTGCAGTTCACCAAACCTCATATCATTGAGGTCAGTGCGACGTCCGTCATGGTCGAGCTCGCCCGATGCGGGTTGGGTACTGCCATTCTTCCGCAAGCGTCGGTAGACGTTGCGCAACGCGCGGGGGACGTTGTCGCACTGCCCATCATCAACCCTGCCCTCAGCTGGAAAGTCTCCGTCTGCTATTCGAGCACTCGGTCGCTTACTCCCGCTGCCGAGGTCGTTCTCGAGCTGCTGCGCGCCGAAGTCACGAAAAAGGTTCGCTCCGGCTCCTGGACTGCGCGCCTCGTGGGGCGAAACAGCTGACGCAGCCACCGTCAAAGCAAGTACACATTCAGCAGCGGTAGGGCGGCGGACTTGATGGACCTGACGGCGATCTCGTCGAGTCGTGTGCGGACGGCGGTGCGAGGGTGACCAGTGTTCAGTCGATGGTGCGACCGATGCTGTGCGCAACCTTGCCCCATTTCTTGACCTCAAAGGCTATGTATTTCTGGAATTTTTCCGGTGAACGGTCGACCTCCTCTCCACCATCTTCATTGCGAAATTCGGGTGCTTTAATCAGTCCGATTAACTTCCCCGTTATCTGTCTGATGATGTCTGCCGGCGCTCCCGCGGGGCCTGCAAGTGCAGACCAGGAGGCCGCCTCAACAGCGGGAAATCCCGCGTCCGCCATTCGGAACATTCGGCCTCAGCGGAAAGCGCTTCTCTGTTGTCGCCCCAAGCCCCTGACACGCCCCGAAGGAGTGGGAGCCGCGCGGATCAGATTAAGAAGAAACGTTGACTGGGGTCATTTGAGTTCACCGGCCTCATAGCTTCCGGGCCGACCGTCGACATGATCGCGACAAGCAAGCGCGAACAGGCGCCGCCATCACTCGAGGTTATACCTACCGGATGCGAACTCTATTGGCCATGCCGTACGGAGGAAGCTAAAGTGCTTGCTTCCCACAACAGCTGAAGTTACCGCGAATGCGGTACAAGGAGACTTTAAAAGTGCCAATCAAGACGCGCCAGCTTTCCTCAGGAATCGGCGTCGAAGTTTTGGACCTAGACCTTAGGTCGAACATCGACGAGGCCACCTTCAAGGATATCCGCAAAGCGTGGACCGACAACGTGATCCTGTTGTTCCGCAACCAAACGCTCAATAACGAACAGCATGTGGCATTCAGCCGGCGCTTCGGCACCCTAGACAACCATGACGCGATTGCGCGCTTGCGGGATCCCGATGCCCACGAGATTCTTCCTGTGCTCAACATTCCGGGAGAGAATCGCCTGCGCGTCGGTGCGCAGTGGCATTCGGACCTGTCTCATTCGGTGAACCCACCCCAAGCTTCGCTGCTGCGCTGCGAGGAGATTCCGCCGATCGGGGGCGACACCATGTTCAGCAATATGTTCCTCGCCTACGACGAGCTCTCAGACACGATGAAGAAGGTCGTCGATCCGTTGTGGTGCATTCACGACCTCACGATTGCACGCCACAATGTTGGCAAGTACGAGGAAGTGCGCAAGCGCCAGCCGCCGGTCGCCCAACCCCTCGTACGCGTGCATCCGGAGAATGGGCGCAAGGCCTTGTATGTGAGCGAGTTCGCCTCCGCAAGCATCGTCGGCATGACTCTGGAAGAGTCGCGCCCGCTGCTCGACTTCTTGTTCCGGCACACATCGCGCCCGGAGTTCACCTATCGCCACCGTTGGGCTCCCGGAGATTTGATCATTTGGGACAACCGCAGCGCCACTCACTTGGCGCTGGACGACTACGACTTCGGATACGCGCGCCGTCTTTATCGAACGACGGTACTTGGTGAGGTGTCGGGCCGGTTGGCCCAGCCGGCCGAAATCGTCACCTGACGCTTCGTCCGCTGCTCTCGGCATTCGGCGCACTTGCGGTGGTCAACCGTCCGCGCGCATGCTGGGGATGTCCGAAGACGAGATAGCCAGAGTGCGGCGGGACAAGGTATCTAATAACGCACGATGTAACAACAGAAAGAGGCACGGTATGGCCGCAAAGTTGACTGAATTGTTGGACCGAGGAGGGCTGATCACGGCCCCAGGCGTCGGCGATGCGCTGACGGCGCGCTTGGTGGCGCGGGCAGGCTTTCCCTGCGTTTCAATGTCCGGCTTTCAAGTCGCAGCCACATTCGGCTACCCAGATATCGGCTTGGTGACATTGAACGAGATGGTAGACCAGGCTGCACGCATATGCGCTGCGGTCGATTTACCTGTCATCGTCGACGGGGATAACGGTCACGGCAACGCGCTCAACACTATGAGGACCGTTCGCGAGTTCGAGCGCACTGGCGCTGCGGCAATCCACTTGGAAGATCAGTCGCTGCCCAAGAAATGCGGCCACATGCAAGGTCATAAGCTGATCGATGCGGGCGAGATGTGCGGAAAGTTGCGCGCGGCCGCCGACGCAAGGGCCAGCTCGGATTTCCTAATCATTGCGCGGTCCGATGCCATTCCCAATGAGGGGCTCGAAGCTGCTATCGAGCGCGGCGCCCGTTATCGCGAAGCGGGGGCAGACGCAATCATGGTCATGGGACCTCGTAGCCGAGACGACCTGGTGCGCTACAGGGAAGCCGTACAAGGACCGTTGGTGGTCACGATGGGCAGCTGGGCGTTCGACGTCTCCAGCGAGGAACTCCTGGCCCTGGGGTACCAACTCGTTCTCTACCCTCTTACCACGATGCGGCGCGCCACCCAAGCCGTATCGGAATGCCTGGACGAACTACGCGACGCGGGCCGATACGACCACTCCAGGCCGGACGTCATGACCCTGCACGAGCTCAACCATGTGCTCGGCCTGGAGGAGTTCGTTAAAGAGGAACGGCAGTACGCTACTGGGTTCTGAGTCCTTCGGCTCTTAAAGGCGGAGGCATGCTCTGCTGCGAGCTATTCCGGAGAGAGGCTGATCAATGAGCGCCGATGGTCTGTGCAGTGACCGCAGTACCGTGATGACTCGTTTATCGGCACGCATCCGCGCCATTGAAACGAGCGCTACGACATTGCCGGCGTCCTTGGCGCAATACTGCGGGAGGCCCCCATGGCCGTCGAAGCCGATCACGCGGTCCCCCATCGCGAAAGAGTCCACTCCCTCGCCGAAGGCGAGGCCGTTCCCGCGAATTCGGTGCCCGGGCTGAACTGCGCGGGGGATTACGGCGCCGCCACCTCTTCGATGGCGAGCATCTCGCGTGGCGGGCCGTAGCGCCCGCAGATCAATGCTTTCACGCGGCGGGACCCGCGGAGGTCTAGTCGAGTTTCGCGCCGGATTCCTTGATGAGAACCGCCCAGTGGTCCACGTCCTTCTTCATGAAGTCGGCGAACTCGGCAGAGGTACCCGTGGCGATCGAGCCGCCCAGGCCATTGATTTTTGCGACCAGCTGCGGGACCTTGCCGGCCCGTGCGATGGCGGAGTTGAGCTTCTCGATCACGTCCGGCGGCGTGCCGGCGGGCGCGACCACGCCGAACCACGGCGCGACGGAAAAACCGGGCAGGCCCGATTCGGCGAGCGTCGGCACGTTCGGCAATGCCGGAACGCGCGTCAGCGACGTCACTGCAAGGGGCTTCAAGCTGCCAGCCGTGATGTGCGACAGCGAGTCCGCCGTATTTGACATGGCCATCGGGATCTGGCCGCCGATCAGGTCCATCAGCGCGGGCGGTGTGCCCTTGTATGGAACGTGCGTGGCCCGCACGCCCGCGCGCTTGACGAACACCGCGCCCGCGATGTGTGTACCGGTCCCATTACCGCCGGAGCCGTAGTTCCAGGACGTGTCGCCCTTCTTGATCAGGGCGATCAGCTCCTGCACGTTGCTGGCGGGAACCTTGTTGTTCACTAGCAGCACGTTCGGGATGATGGCCCAGCGGGAGACAGGCGCGAAGTCCGTCTGCACGTTGTAGGGCACCTTGTCGTACAGCGCGTAGTTGGCCGCGAGCGGGCCCTGGTTGCCGAACAGCACGGTGTAACCATCCGCGGGCGCCTTCGCCACAGTGGTCGCGGCGATCATGCCGCCGCCGCCGGCCTGGTTGAAGATCACGATGGGCTGCGCCAGGTACTCCGACAGCTTGGCTGCCAGGTCGCGCGCCATCAGGTCGGTGGCGCCGCCGGCCGGGCCCGGCACTACCATGCGGATGGGCTTGTTGGGGTAGTCGCTCTGCGCGAGCGCGGAGGCCACGCCCACGGCGAGAGCCGCCGCCACGGCCACGGGATAAAGAACGATCTTGATTAGTTTGTGCATCTATGTCTCCAGGTCAGGGACCGAATTGGATCTCCAAGTCAAGGCTGCCGACCGGCGACCGGTGGAAAAGCTTTAAGTTGAGCTCGCTTACAGCAGTCGGATGGTCCAAGCATCTTCTCCTGAGCAGGGGTCACGTTCGCGGTGCATCACATCCTTGGCTAAGCAGAGTGCGATCCTGTGGCGCAGGCTGGAGCCAGGACACACGCGGCCCCATTTCGATGTTGCTGGCCACGCGAGTGATGTGTTCGCGATCCCACCCGACCGCAAGCAGTTGGATTCCCATTGCCGGATTTGATCCACCCATGCCCGCATTCTTCGGAAGGGCAGCAATCACATCACGAACGTGCGCATCGCGTCACGGTGTTCCTTGCTAAACAAAAAGTGTAGGTTGGGACGCGACCGGCAGCAAATACCAAGTAATCCCAGCAGCTATAACCCAGCCTAATGGAACGCACGGTCGCCTCGCGACGACGTGCGCGGAGCCCAGTGATTGCGTTTTCGCGTTCCGCCTCAGATCCGTCAGATCCGGAGGGTGATGCACACGAAATGCGATCAAGAGCATCAACGCGAGGCTCCGCAAGATCATCAAGTCACGCGGGCACTTCCCGAGCGATGACGCTTGCCGAGCAAGCTGACCTGGTGGCGTTGCGCAACATAACCGCCGGGGGGCGAGCGGCGCAAAACTGTAAAGAGGCAACGAACCAGTTCGCGATCTTCTACGAAGAGCGATTCACGAAAACACCAGCATGAGACGCAGACCGACTTGCTACCGCGTCCGTCGCTCGTAGCAAGCGACGCTCGCCGCCCGTGGGCAAGTCCCAGCGCCTTCAACACAAAATTCAGACAGCCCCCAAGGACGGTTTGTAGTTTCGCTGTCCGGACCTTTCACCGCATTCTCAGCGCCAGCCTGCGCCGCCCTGGGAATGCACCGCCGAAAATCCACTTCGCTGCGCGATTCATCCCGGTCAGCTAGTGCTTTCCCTCGGCGGCGGGTCCAGTCGATGTGTGAGTCCCGTCGTCCCATTAGGCCAGGTTATAGCTGCTGGGATTACTTGGTATTTGCTACCGGTCGCGTCCCAACCTACATTTTTTGTTCAGCGAGGGAGCACCGTGACGACTTGTCGCCCCTCGACGTTCTACCGAATCTGCTGGAAACAAGAATGGAGTCTATGGACATGACTAAGGATGCGACGCCAGGGAAGCCTGTCCGGCTGGACGGCAAGGTAGCAATAGTGACCGGTTCCGCCGCAGGGTGGGGCCGCAGTATTGCGGAATGCTTGGCCGAGCGAGGAGCGTATGTGGCGATCAACGGCCGTCAGCAAGCCGCTATCGATGAGGCCGTGTCCCAGATCAACGCCGCCGGTGGTCGAGCCATCGGGGTGCCCGCCGATGTGTCCGATGTGTCGCAGGTAGAGCGACTCATCGATACTGTGCGCTCGAAGTTCGGGCGACTCGACATCATGATCAACAATGCGGCCGGTAGCAATGCGCCATCCTCCTTGCTGGACATGACGAACGAGGACTGGGACTCAAGGATCGCGTCCGTGCTGAACAGCGTCTTTTACGGGTGCAGGGCTGCGGCGCGAGCAATGGTTGCGCAGGGAGGCGGTGGTCGAATCATCAACATGGTTGGAGCAACCGGACTCTATGGGATGGCGGGCACCTCCGCTTACGCATCAGGTAAGGGTGCCGTTCTCACTGCGACCTACAGTTGGGCTTTGGAATTGGCTGAGTTCGGCGTAACCGTCAACGCCGTCCGCGCGGGCGTCCGCACCGCAACGACCATGCCGAGGATCGAGAAAATGCGGGCCAAGCTTAAGGAATTGGGTCAATCAGCGGTGCCAAGCGCGCGCGACCTTGGGTTCTTTGAACCCCATGAGGCAGCGGGTCCGGTCGTATGGCTTGCCTCGGAAGCGGCTGCTCACGTGACAGGGCGTTTGATCGGCATCGACGGACCAAAGGTGACCATCTATGGTACGAGCCAGCCCACACATCAGCTGTTTCATGAACCGTTCTGGGACGTTGACACGGTCGATGCGCACGCTCGTGGTGTCCTTGCTGCCCTTCCGAAGAATGCGGGCATCGTCGGATCAAATCCGGCAATGGGAATCCAACTACCCGGCTACAAAGGGGACTTCAAGCCGCCCTCCGCATAACGATTGCGGGCGTTTTACGCAGGATTTGGCGCAAGCGAAGGAGACAGGCATGGATTTCATTCGCATCGCATTTGGCGTCGCCGCAGTCTCACTCGCATGCGGCATCGCAGCCCAGCCCTACCCCAACAGGCCGCTGAGATTCGTGGTGCCCTTTGCCGTGGCCGGCTCGAGCGATGGAGCCGCGCGCCTGATGGCGGAGCGCTTCTCGGCCCTGCTCGGCCAGGTGGTCGTGGTGGAGAACAAGGCCGGTGCCGGCGGCATCGTCGGTACCGACTACGTCGCGAAGTCGCGCCCCGACGGCTACACCTTCGTGTGGGCGGGCTCCAACGCGTTCGCCGGCGGCGCCAAGAACATGCCCTTCTCGCCCGTCAACGATTTTGAGCCCGTCTGCCTTGTCGGCACGATCTCGTACATCCTCACCGTCTCGCCGACGCTGGGCGTGAAGACCGTGAAGGAATTGGTCGACCTGGCCAAGTCCAGCAGCAAGCCCCTCGCCTATGCGTCGCCCGGCAACGGCGGCGGCAGCCACATGAGCATGGAGATGTTGCAGCACAAGGCAGGCATCAACCTCCTCAATGTCCAGTACAAGGGCTCCGCAGCGGCGGTCACCGACGTGCTCGCCGGCCACGTGCCGATCGTGTTCGAAACCGTCTCGTCGGTGGCGCAGCACGTGCAGACCGGCAAGCTCATCGCGCTAGCCACGTCGTCCACGAAGCGCCTGCCCGGTCTGCCGAACGTCCCCACGATGAAGGAAGCGGGCTACGACTTTTCCGTCGCGGGTTGGGCCGGGCTGGCCCTGCCCGCGGACACGGCCCCGGCCATCGTCGCCAGGCTCGACGGTGCCTGCCGGACCGTTCTGAACCAGGCCGATGCCGTCGACACCATCAACCGCAAGTTCGGCTGGGAAGTCGAATACCTCGACCCGGCTGCCTTCGGCGAATTCATCAAAGCCCAGGTCACCGCGTGGAGCGAGATGACCGCCATTTCGAAAATCAAGGAATGACGTTCTGCGAGGCGCTGGCGTGGCGCCGGCGTTGTTCCGAGGAGACCAGCATGATCACCACAGGCACTCGGGCTTCGGGCACAGCCAAGCGCCGCCCCGTCCAGGTCGACGGCGGCACGTTTCACAAGAGCGAATGGATGGACTCGGGCCAGAAGCCCGGCGTCACGCCCACCGTGTTCCTGGCCGAGCAACCCGCCAACTACCACCTGCAGTCGCACTTCCATCGCGAGAACCAGTTCCAGCTCTTCATCGACGGTGCCGGCAGCATCGGCAAGCGGGAGCTCGGCCCCGTGGTCGTGCACTATGCGGGCGCGTTCACAGGCTACGGCCCGATCGATTCGGGTCCGCAGGGCCTCAAGTACTTCACCATCCGCTCCCGCTTCGACATGGGCATGGTTCCGTCGACCGAAGCGCGCACGCGCATGCCGCGGGGTCCCAAGCGGCACGCCACGTCCGACGCGCTGCAACGCTCCACGCCCGAGGCCCTCGCCGCGCGCACCGCGATGTCGGAAGAAGTGGTCATCCCGGCGGAAGCCGGCATGGGCGCGCGCCTGAACCGTATGCCGCTCGGCTCGAGCTATCCCGTCCACCACGTCGACGGCAGCGAAGGCTGCTTCATCTTCGTGATCAACGGCACGCTCGAGCATGAAGGCCGCAGCTACGGACAGTGGGAACACTTCTTCCTGCCTCAGGGCGAAACGGCGAGCATGGCCGCAGGCAAGGGCGGCGCCGAAGTACTGACGCTGTCCATTCCGCCGCGCGCCGACGCCTATGCGGATGCACCGACGGCAGTGCAACTGCTCGCCACCGGCGAGGCTGTCGCGAATTGAGTGCCCCGCCCCCCGCACCCTAACTCCACCGCGTTTTTTTTATTGGATGACAACATGGATACACGGATCAATGACGATTACTCAGCCGAGCGCGTAGCCGACCGACTCGCCATCCAGGACGTAATGTTTCGATGGTGCCGAGCAGTCGATAGACTTGACTTCTCGGCTATCAAAGAAGTGTTCCACCCTGACGCAATTGATGATCACGGCATCTACTCCGGCAACGTAGAGGGGTTGGTCGCATGGATCCGGCAGCGTCACGAGAAGATCCCGTTCTCGATGCATCAAGTAAGCAACATGCTCATTGAGTTTGCAAGTCCGGATAGTGCGTTGGCCGAAACTTACATCTGGAGCGTGCAGCGATATTCTGCTGATGGAAAAGCGAGTTTAGCTCAATTGTCTGGCGGGGCAGAGGGCAAGCCCGGCGGCGAGAGCGATATGTTCGGGGCACATCGATATATAGATCGCTTCGAACGACGCGACGGCCTTTGGAAAATTATCCATCGGACTGTTGTTATGGGGTGGAGGACCATCGTCGACGTTGATCCGAATGGCCCGCAGATGCTGCCCCAATGGACCGTTGCACGGCGGGATCAAGAAGACTTTGTGTTCGCGGAACGTCAACGACTCGGAATCAGGTAGGCCAGGCACCTGTGTACCTTGCATATGACACGTTGCCAGACTGGACGTCCTTCGCGGTCAACGATCTGTTGATTGCAAGAGCTTATCCGTCAACTGAGCTTTAAACAGCTCAACCCGAATCAATCAGGAGAACATCTAGATGACCACACGCCGCCGTGTCCTTACCCGAGGTGCCGCCGTCTTGGGCGCCGCATCTACCGGCCTGCTGCTACCGCAAATCGTAAGCGCCCAATCCCAAGGTTATCCTTCCAGGCCTGTGCGACTGATCTGCCCCTACGCGGCAGGGGGATCCACTGACATTATTTCCCGTGCCATAGCGCAAGAGATGAGTGAAGTTTTGGGTCAACCGTTCATCGTTGAAAATCGAGTGGGCGCGGGCCCCAACGTCGGCAGCGAGATGGCGGCCAGATCCGCACCCGACGGCTACACGATGGTCCTCACCGCCAGCAGCACGCACGGCATCATCCCGGCGCTTTACACAAAGCTGAACTACGACCCGAACAAGGACTTCGCACCGGTAGTTGTGTTGGTGGCGCACCGCTACGTCCTCCTGGTGAAGCCGACCATGAATGCCCGTTCGGTGAAGGACATCATCCAGTTGGCTAAGGCGCAGCCGGGCAAGCTCACCTTTGCTTCGGGTGGAAGCGGCTCGACGACACACATGGCGGGAGAAATGTTCAAGCAGATGGCGGGAGTAGACATCGCGCACATTCCCTACAAGGGCAGCACACCGGCTCAGGCCGATCTGCTCGGTGGACACGTGGATATGATGTTCGGTGACATTCCCGGCACGCTGGCACAAATCAAGGCGGGCAAAATGCGCGCGCTTGGCGTTTCCGGTGAGAAGCGCGAGGCGTTGCTGCCCGATGTGCCGACCATCGCCGAGTCGGGTGTACCCGGCTACGAAGCCTCCGTGTGGATGGGCCTCGCCGTGCCGTCAGGCACGCCGAAGGAGATCATTTCTAAGTTGAATGCTGCGGCGCTTCAGGGCAGCAAGTCGCCGGCGTTCCGCAAGCGCATGGTCGAGGTCGGCATGGACATTGTCGCGAGCACTCCGGAACAGATGAACCAAATGATTAAAGTCGCGATCGAGCAGTGGGGCCCTGTAGTGAAAGCTTCGGGGGCGAAGGCCGATTAACGGGCGAACAAAGGGCGGTGCCGACCTGCTTGTGCGAAAGTCGCTGAAACATCCGGGCTAGCCGCTTGCTGAACAGCCGGCACGATGGGATGTACCCGACGGTCATCCCGGGACGCAGCGGAGCGCCACGCCCTGGGTAGCCCGGACCCCCTGCTGCTCACCGCAACGTTGCCCGCGGCTACCATCGTCAAACCTCCCCGCTCGCACCTCCACACAGTGCCCGCTACCGTCGGGCGTCGGAAGGTCAAACGCGCCAGGCGCAGCAACGGAGGGCGTATGGGTGGCGCAGATGGGGGGAAGCCGATGTGGGCTCACGCGAGCGCCGGAAACAGGGTGGTACGCGGCACCGGCTGAATGCACAACGCATTTCCTTTGGGTGATCACTTCCAAAGGGAGCACTTAGACTCCGACTTCGTAGTGAACGCCTGCTCGCCCGAAACCCGCTTCACGATCTTGTAGTAATCCCATGGGTACTTCGATTCCGCTGGTGCCTTCACCTGCATGAGGTACATCTCGTGGACCATTCGACCGTCCTCGCGGATCTTCCCACCTTGTGCATACATGTCGTTGATTGGCGCCGCCTTCATCGCTGCCATCACCTTCTCGCCAGCGTCAGTCCCCGCAGCCTTGACGGCTTTCAGGTAATGCGTCGCCGCAGAGTATTGCGCAGCCTGAGTGCCTGCAGGCATCTTCTTCATCATGCTGAAGAAGCGACGCGACCAAGTGCGGGACTGATCATTCAAATCCCAATACCAGTTGTCAGTCAAGTACATGCCTTGTGTGGTCTCCAAGCCAAGTCCATGGACATCCCCGATGAATAACAGTAATCCCGCAAGCTTCATTGCCTTCGTTGCGCCGAATTCCTTCGCGCTCTTGATCGCGTTAACAGCATCGGATCCGGCGTTGGCCAGCGCTAGAACTTGCGACTTTGATGCAATTGCCTGAGTCACATACGATGCAAAGTCTGGCGAATTCGCCGGGTGTCTACTCACACCAGCCACCTTGCCGCCGCTTGCGTTGATCACGGTCGTTGTGTCGTTCACTGTCGAAGCACCGAATGCGGTGTCTAGTGCAATGAAGTACCATGACTTTAGACCCAGCTGCACAAGGGCCGCACCCCCAACCTTTGCTAAAGATACAGTGTCGTATGCATAGTGGACCGTATACGGCGTGCAATCCTCGTTTGTCAATCGCGAGCTCCCCGCGCCATTCACAATGAGTGGAACCCTCTTCTCCGCTGTGACCCGGGATATGCCCAGCACGGCAGCTGAGGCGCCTCCTGCGAATATTGCATCGACGGCCCGCGTGTCTAGCCATTCCCGCGCCTTGCTAACGGCAATATCTGTTTTGTTTTGATGGTCCGCCGTGATCAGCTCGACCTTCTTTCCCAAAATCTGTCCGTCAAGATCGGAAATGGCCATGCGAATTGCCTCGACACCCCCAGGACCATCGACATCCACGTAGGGCCCGGACAGGTCCGTTATTAAGCCAATCCTAATCACATCGTCCGAGATTTGCGCTGCAGCTTGACACGACATTAATAGTGCCAGAAAAGCGAAACCGAATTTCGACATCACTTATTTCTCCTATCCTTGTTGACGCACTTCTCGCGGAAGCTTGACTGCACCGCCTGCTTGCGCGAATGTTGCCTCGTTCCCTGTACTTGGGGTGAAGAACGTCGGCCAATACAAAATGAACCATGGCGAATCTATGTCGTTCGCCGCAGACTCGCCAATACCAATTGTTGTCAGCAGATATAACCGCGGCGAAGGTCTGGACCTGGGCCACCGTAGCCAATCTGCGGCGCAAGGATTCAATGGCGGCCCACAACGACAGGTACTCGCCGCGCTGCTTCCGCACGCAGCTTGATGCCGTCGAGCCCGGAATCTACGCCACGGCCCTGTGCGGTGTGAAGGACATCGTGGACGATCCGCACTATGCAGCACGGGGGACGATCGCCACGATCGAACATCCGCGCCTCGGCCCGTTGAGGATGCAGGGTGTGGTGCCGCACATGGCAGGCACTCCCGGCCCTCAGATCCGGCCCGCGCCTACGTTGGGCGAAGACACGGATGATGTGTTGCGCGAATTGCTCGGCCTGACGGACCGGAACACGGCCTCCATGCGGGCTGACGGAGTCATCTGACCATGGGCCACATCATCACCGAGAAAATCCTTGCGGGGATGGGCGCGGACCGCGCGGGGAGCCGAAGCCACCTCGCAGCCGGACTTCGTGCTGGCCTCCGAGTTTCCGCGCGGCACGGCGCCCACACCTTTAACGACAGCGAATGAAGCGGGCCCACGCCGCTTCGCCAAAGTCAGACCGATTGGCGCTCGCCATTCGCGCTCGTTATGTCAGGTCGTAGCAATTACTATTGGCCCTCGTTGCGCAATTTGCATAGAGTGCAGCGTGCTGCATAGCAGAAGAGGAGACACAGAGTGATGAAAACGCGCAAGCTGTCTTTGGGGATCGGCACGGAAATCGATGCGAAGGGACTTGGTCACATGAAGCGTCCAGCCATCATTCAACGGATCCTAGTCGGCGTGGTGATGGCCGGTTGCCTTGCCGCTAGCGGTGCCTTCGCCCAGAACTATCCAACCAAGCCGATTCGTATGCTCGTCGCAGGAGCGGCCGGCGGCTCCTCGGACGTGCAGGCACGGCTCATCGCCCAAGAGATGTACTTGCGGCTGCGCCAGACCGTGGTGGTGGAGAACTACGGCGGCGCGGGCGGCATGATTGCCGCTGAGATGGTGGTCAAGGCGCCGGCCGATGGCTACACGCTGCTCTTTGGCTACCAAGGGCCGCTTGCCGCGAATGTCAGCATGTTCAAGAACATGAGCTATGACCCGCTGAAGGACTTCAGTCTGATCACCATGGTGTCCTTTGCGCCATCGGTCCTGGCGGTTAACCCAACGCAGCCGGTCAACACGGTGGGCGAGCTGGTCAAGCTCGCGCAAGCCAGCCCCGGAAAATATAACTATGCGTCTGGCGGGCAAGGGACGGGCCAGCACCTCTCGGGCGAGCTGTTCCAGATGGTGACGGGCGTGAAACTCAACCACGTCCCTTATAAGGGTGACGCCCCAGCCATTGCCGACGTGGTTGCCGGCCACGTGCCGATGACCTTCACGAGCTTGGTTAGTGCGATCCCACAGGCCCAGGCGGGCAAGCTGCGCCTGCTGGCGGTGACGTCGTCCAAGCGCAGCCCGATGCTGCCCGAGGTGCCTACGATGGCGGAGGCGGGCTACCCAAACTACGAGATCGTTTCGTGGTTCGCCATCGCCGCGCCGCGGGGGACGCCGCGCGAAATCGTCAACAAGCTCAACGCCACCATCGTGGACATCATCAAGAGCCCTGCGGTGACCAGCAGGATCGTCTCGCTTGGCGGCATGCCCGCGCCGATGACACCAGACGAGTTCACTCGCTTTCTGGAGAAGGACATTCCCCGCTGGGGCGATCTCATCCGGCGTGCCAACGCGCAGGTCAACTGAAGAAGGCATGCCATGACAAAGCTCACGGCTATCCTGTTCCTTGGCCTGGCCGGTTCACTGGCCCAAGCCTTTCCAAGCCGCCGCCCGTACGGTCGGCGAATGCTTCCTTAACCGTCCGCCGAATTCGTGACCGTCTGCCGCGGCGTCCTGTCGTGCGAGGCAACGCTTGCGTGGACCGAAAGCTAAGCGATGGGCGCACTTTCTGGAGTGAAAGTAGTTGAAATTGGGGCAATCGGACCGGCGCCATTCTGTTGCATGCTCCTCGCGGACATGGGCGCCGAGATTGTCCGGATCGATCGCGCGAAATCCAGGCCCTCGTCCCGGGATCCGCGCCTGGACCTGATCAATCGGGGGCGACGCTCCGCAGCGGTAGACCTGAAGTCGCCTGCAGGCGTGCTGCCGTGCGCCGCCTTGCCCGACAAGCCGACGTGCTCGTCGAGGGATTCCGGCCCGGCGTGATGGAGCGGCTCGGGCTGGGTCCTGACGCGTGCCTCGGCGAAAATCCGCGGCTGGTCTATGCGCGCATGACCGGCTGGGGCCAAGACGGCCCTCTCGCGCCGCGTGCGGGACATGACATCAACTACATCGCGCTGCAGGCGCGCTGCACATCACCGGCTCGCGCGAAGCACCCGTGCCGCCCCTGAACCTGGTCGGTGACTATGGGGGCGGTGCCCTCTATCTCGCCCTGGGCATCGTCAGCGCGCTCTATGAAGCGCGCAACAGTGGGCGCGGCCAAGTGGTGGATGCCTCGATGATCGATGGAGTCGTTTCCCTGATGACCGGGCTCAGATCCTCCATGGCCCGCGGAGAATGGTCGAACCAGCGAGCCGACAATCTTCTCGATGGCGGTGCACCGTGGTACAGCGTCTACGAAACTGCGGACGGCCTGCATGTCGCTATCGGAGCGATCGAGCCGCCGTTCTTCGTGGAATTGCTCCGGCGCCTGGAGCTCGACGAGCGCCTGTTCCGCGATCGCGATGACCGAGCGAGCTGGCCCCGCATGCGAAATCTGCTGGCCGCGGCCTTCGCCCGCAAGAGCCGCGCCCATTGGGACGAGGTGTTCGAAGGCAGCGACGCATGCTACTCGCCAGTTCTCGATCCAGTGCAGGCTGGAGCTCATCCGCACCTGCGCCATCGCGGCGTCCTGCTCGAGATCGACGAGGTGGTGCAACCGGCACCCGCTCCACGCTTCGGACGCACACCCTCCGCCATCCAGGGACCACCGCCACGGCCAGGAGAACACACCGACCAGGTTCTGTCGGACTGGGGTTTCTCTGCTGAAGAGCGGGCGCAACTGCGCAGTGCCGCGGCTATCCTTTGAGAATCGCTTGCGGAAGCCGCGGAGCAGGCGCGCGAAGGCACTCGATCACCTGTCGGAAGCCGGCGCTGAGCAGCTTCCGGTCGCTGGTGGCGTGGAAGATGCGGCAGCCGCGGCACCGCTCCCATATATCGGACGTGAATCGCACGCCCGCGCGAAATAGTGATCGACGTCTGAAGACCATTCGCAGAGTGTTCAGTAAAATCGCGGCGTGCGCTTCTCGATGAACGCAGTGACGGCTTCCCGATGGTCCGCGGTCTTGTGGGCGATGGCCTGGCAGGCGGCCGACAGTTCGAGGACGGAATCGAGCGTTCCGCGCTCCCCTTCGCGCAGCAGCCGCTTCGTCATCCGCATCACGGCACCCGGGTTCGCGGCGATCTTCGCCGCTAGCGCGCGGGCCGTCCGCAGCAGCTGTTCGGTCGGCACCACGCGACTCACCAGGCCACAGGCCAGCGCGTCTCGCGCGTCGATGGCCTCCCCAGTGAAGGCCATCTCGGACGCCTTGGCCATGCCCACCGCTCGCGGCAGCAGCCACGCGCCCCCGTCGCCGGGTACGATACCGACGCGCACGAAGCTCTCAGCAAATGTGGCCGTCTCGCTGCAGATCCGGATGTCGCACATGCACGCGAGATCCAGACCCGCGCCGACGGCGGGGCCGTTCACCGCGCAGATCACCGGCACGTCGAGCTCCATCAGCGCGCGTGGGATGCGCTGGATGCCCTGCCGGTACTCCTCGCGGATCACGTCGGGCAAGAGAGCGTCGTCGAAGAAGCGCCGCATGTCCTTGACATTTCCGCCGGAACTGAAGACCGCACCCGAGGCGGTGAGGATGAGCACCTTGATGCCGGTGTCCTTGCGCACGTCGTCACAGAGTTGCACGAACTCCTGCACGGCGGTGTTTCCCGTCAACGCGTTGCGCGTCTCGGGCTGGTCCATGGTGACCGTGACGATGCTGCCGTCACGCTGGATGTTCAAGAAAGGCACGTGGTCTCCTGGGTGCTAGGTCAAGCCTGTGCTTCGACGTCGGTGATGCGGCGCACGAGGTCCAGAGTCAGGCCGGCGTGGGCCAAGAGAGCCCGCCCTGCGACGTCGTGCCAATGACTTTCGCTGCCTGCAGTCTGCCGCCAGCCATGCAAGCGGCGAGTGAACAGCTGGAGGTCGTACTCCTCGGTAAAACCGATTGCGCCGTGGATCGCGTGCGCGGCCTCCGAAACGGCCAGAGCGGCTTCGTTGCAGCGCGCCTTCGCGGTCGCGACCCGCAGCGCGTCGGGCCACGCCCCGGCGCCACTGCAGCCCAGTTGCGCCGCCATGCGTGCGGCGAAGACGTGCTCGCTCATCACGGCCAGCTGGTGCTGGATGGCCTGGAACTTGCCGATCGGCCGGCCAAACTGCTGGCGCTCGTTGGCGAACTGCAGCGTCCGCTGGAACACCGCCAGCAGCGCCCCGGCCATCTGCGGGGCGACTATGGCCGCCTGCAGCGTGCGCACGTCCACGTGCTCGATTTCTTTGCACTCGAGGCCCGGCGCGTCCTGCACCTGCGCCGCCGTCCATTCGAGTGCGGCGTCCAAGGCCAGTGCCTGAGGCTTTGCCTGCGTGCCGTCGACCGGTAGCAAATGTCAGCGGTCCCCGGCCTGCGCCAGTACCGAGACCGCGACCGCGCCACTGCGGACGAGCGCGCAACGCAGCCCCCCGCCCTCGCTGCGCTCTGCCCGCGCCAACGCGATGCTGCCGGCTGGCCGGTCGACGCCGGCAGCGAACAGCACCGCACGCGCGATCAGTGTCTCGCCCAGGGGAAGCGGAAGCGCGTGCGCGCCGCACTGCTCAAGGATGCCGAAGGCTTGCGGCAAGGCCAGGCTCGCGCCACCGTGTTCCTCGGGCAGCAAGGCGTCTGCAAGGCCGGTGGCTTCGAGTTGTTCCCAGAGCACCGCGGTGGCCGCGGCGCTGCGGCCGCCCTCTTCGATCGAGCGCACCACCGCAGGCGTGCATTGGTCGGCCAGAACCTCGCGGGCCGCGTCGGCAAAGAGGTCGTCGTTCATGGTTGATCCTCTCAGCGCAGGCCCAGGCCACGCGCGATCATTCCGCGCAAGATGTCGCGCGTGCCGCCGCGTAGCGAAAACGACGGCGAGGCTTCGGTCACATATTTCAGCGTCATCAACAGCTCCACGGGCACGTCCTCGTCGCGCGCAAAGAGGTCGTCGGCAATCGCGGCCGGGATGAACTGCTCGAGCGTAGTGCCCAGTTCCTTCACCAGCGCGGCCTCGACAATCGGGCTTTCGCCGCGCGTGAGCTTCTCCTGCACCGAGACCGACATCGCGCGCAGCGGCGCCAGTTGCGTCAGCACCTTGCCGGCCAGCCGCTGCGCCGAATCGCTGCGGCCCGCAGGCGTGCGGACCCAGTCCAGCCACTGGTCGAACAGCACGATGCTTGAGAAGAGCCGTTCGGGCCCGCTGCGCTCGAAAGCCAGCTCGGCCGTTACCTGCTCCCATCCCTGTCCTTCGGCGCCGATCAGGGCGTCGGCGGCGAGCCGCACATCGTCGAAGAAGACTTCGCAAAAATGGCTGTCGCCCGACAGGTCGCGAATCGGTCGCACCGTCACGCCGGGGAGCGTGAGGTCGACGATCAGCTGCGACAGTCCCTTGTGCCGGTCTTCAGGGCTGCCCGAGGTGCGCACGAGCGCGATCATGTAGTGGCAGTGGTGGGCGTTGGTGGTCCAGATCTTCTGCCCGTTGAGAACGAAGCCCTGCTCGTCCGGCACGGCGCGCGTCTTGACGCTGGCAAGGTCCGAGCCCGCGCCCGGCTCGCTCATGCCGATGCAGAAGAAAGCCTCGCCGCGGCACACTGTCGGGATGTAGAAACGCTTCTGCGCTTCGGTGCCGTACTTCAGGATGAGCGGCGCGCTCTGGCGGTCGGCGATCCAGTGCGAGCCCACGGGCGCCCCGCTGTTGAGGTATTCCTCCACCAGCACGTAACGTGCGAATGCGCTGCGCCCGCCGCCGCCGTACTCCTTCGGCAAGGTAATGCCGATCCAGCCCTTGCGACCCAGCTCGCGGCTCAACTCCGTGCTGTAGCCGCCCCAGGAGCGGGCGCGCACGTGCTTCGGCAGATCGCGGACCGCGTCGGCGAGGAAGGCACGCACTTCGGTGCGCAATGCCTCGTCCTCCTCGGGTATGCGGGTCAGCTTCAGCGTGTCGAGCACGCTCATCATCCGGTCCTGCGGTTCAACACGGCGATGCTGCCGATCTTTGCCAAGAGACTATTAAGCATGGTCATTCCTCTTCAACGGGAATGGGGGAGAGTGGATCCGGAAGGTGTCGCGATACCGGCAATCCGCATCGCGACCTCGGTCAGTTCCTCGCAGACATGTTCGATGCCCAAACGCCCGTTGGGCGAATACCAGCGGTGCAGGCACCTGACCATCCCGGCGATGGCCAGCGCCGCCAGCCCCGGTTCATTCATCTCGGCACCAGCCGCGCGGGCGCAATCCTTGATCAGCCCCGTCAGCTGATCGTGGAAGCGCCGCTGTTTAATCCGCATGTCTTCGAGCTTCCCGGCGCTGAGGCTCTTTTCGTCCTCCAGCAGCACCGCCGAGAACTCCGGGTGTTCCAGGTTCTTCCGGATGAATCCGGAAACGAAATGCCGCAGGCGCTGGTCTGGCGAGGCCTCTTCGAGACGGTCTGTGCTGGCGGCGGAGACCACCTCTTCGTAGATGCGGTCGAACACCCGTTCGAGGATGCTGTCCTTGGAGGCGAAGTAGGTATAAATGAACGGCTTCGTGAACCCCAGCTCGGCCGCGATGTCATCGATGGTCGTGCGCTCGAACCCCTTTTCATGGAACAGCTTGGCGGCCGACTCGACGATCAAGGATTCCTTGTATTCCTTGATCTGGGCCTTGGCGTCGATTTCGGTCGCATCCAGTCGCGGCATCGTGCCGTTTCTCAAGAAGTGGGTTTGCAGCATCGCGAAGGAGCCAGGTGTCTCAGGGAATGTCGTTGAGGTCGGGGTACTCGCGCCCGGGACGGTCTTGCGTGGCCTGCAGGCCGCCTGCGGCACGAGCGCCCGACGGGAGTGTCCGGCCGAGAAATTTGACGACCGCGTCGCCGAACACGTCGTTTCGGTCCCCCGCCACCATGTGACCGGCCGACGAGATGCTTAGGAACTCGCTATGGGGTGCCAGCGCCTTGAATTGCTCGACGCCTTCATCGCTCAACACGTCGGACTGGGCGCCCCGCACGAGCATCGTTGGGATCGTGAGGGCACGCGCGCATTCCTCGAGGCGCTGCTGGCGCCGCGTGAGGTTGCGGTGCCCTAGCAGGAAGCGCGGATCCCAGTGCCAATAGAGCCTGCCGTTCTCACGACGGCGGACGTTCTTCGCCAAGCCGAGCAGGTTCGCGGCGCGTGGCCGATGCGGCTGGTAGCTTGCGATGGCGTCTGCCACCTCCTCCAGCGAGGCGAAGCCGTCGGGGTTGCGGAACATGAACGCATGGATGTGCTCAACACCTTCGGGCTCGATGCGCGGCGCGATGTCGACGAGCACCAGTGCGCGGGCATCCACCGCCCCCTCCCCCGCCGCGACAAGACTCGTGCCGCCGCCCATCGAGGCGCCGACGAGGATGCACGGCCGGTCTCCCAGTGCATGCACCACGCAACGCAGGTCCTGGACCATCACGTCCTGGCTGTAGGCACCGTCTTCTGCCCAATCGGAGTCGCCGTGGCCGCGCGCATCGAAAGCGACCGCGTGGTAACCCGCAGCGCCGAGCGCGCGGCCCGTGCCCTTCCAGGCGTGCCGCGTCTGGCCGCCGCCATGCTGCAGGATCACCAGTGGGTCTCGGGGATCGCCCCAGGCATCGCCCGCGATGGAGACGCCGCCTGCGCCGCTCCAGCGGTGCATCGGTTGCGGCGTGCCCGGCAGGCGTTCACCCGCACTCATTGCGCTCCCGTCTTCAATTGAAGACCGCCCTCGAGTGCCGCCTTGCGAATAACCGCCCGCTGCACCTTGCCGGTGGCGGTCTGCGGCAGCTCTGCGACGACGACCACCCGTCTCGGGACCTTGAAGCTCGCGATCTTGCCCTTGCAGGCGGCAATGATCGATTCTTCCGTAGCCGTCGCACCGGGGCGCAGGACCACATAGGCCACGGGCACTTCCACAAGTCTCGGCTCGGGAACGCCGATCACGGCGACCTGCAGGATGTCGGGGACCAACGCGCTCAATTCCTGTTCAACGCCCTGCGGCGAGACGTTCTCGCCGCCGACCTTGAGCATTTCCTTGTACCGGCCCGTGAAGCGGATACTGCCGTCGGGCCGCATCACCCCCTGGTCGCCGCTGTGCAGCCAGCCGTCCGCGTCCAGCACGGCAGCGGTGGCCCCGGGGTCTTCGAAGTAGCCCTTCATCACCGAGTACCCGCGGAACAGGATCTCGCCCGGCGTGCCCTGCGGCACGTCCTTGCCGGTGTCGGGGTCTGCCAGCCGCATCTCCATCCCGGGCAGCGGTCGGCCCGACGAGTGGCAGCGCATTTCCTCGGGCTCGTCGATGGCGCAGGTGCACATCCAGGCCCAGGACTCCGACATGCCCGTTCCGGTCACGGTGGGGCAGAACACGCGCTGCACCTGGACGGCGATCGCGGCCGAGGTCTCGAGGCCCGAAGGCAGCGTGCCGAAGCGCAGGCTGCCGACGTCGCGAGGGAGCTCGGCCTGCACACGCAGGAGGTCGCCGTAATGGGTTTCGAAGCCATGGAGGATGTTGACCGACTCGTGCTCGATCAGGTCAAGCGCCGTGTTCGCGTCGAAGTTCTCCATCACGACCTGCCGGCAGCCGCTGTACACGCATTGCAGCACCGCTTCGCTGAGCGAATAGAGGTGGAACATCGGCAGATAGTTCAGCATGGCCTCGCCAGGCTGCACCTTCCAGAGCAGCGCGCGCTCGCGCACGCTGCGCACGCAACTGTGGTCGTGCATCACGCCCTTGGGGCGACCTGTCGTCCCCGAGGTGAAGACGATGAGCGTGAGGTCGCTCGCCTTGCAAGCCGCGCGGCGCTCGCGCAGAGCCAGCTGCTCCGCCGGCGAGTATTGGGTGTCCACGAGGCTGGCCCAGGTCGTGGCGCCGGGCATGCTGCCTTCACCGACCAGGATCGTGCGCAGGCTGCCCTGCTCCAGGTCCGAGCCCAGGCTGCGCTGCACCAGGCCGACGAAGTCGATGGGACCCGCGCGGCCGGAGAAGATCAGTACCTTGCAGCCGCCACGGCGCACCACGTCGGCAAGGTCCGCTTCGCGGTAGCGCAGGTTCAAGGGCACCGCCACGGCACCGATTCGCCAGAGGGCGAAGACGGCTTCCACGTACTCCGGCCCGTTGCTGACCAGCACGCCCACCTTGTCTCCGGCGTTCACGCCGTTGCGCATCAGGCCGCAGGCCACCCGGTCGATGTGCGCATCGAGTTCGGCATAGCTCATCGCGCCTGTCGCCCATTTCAGGGCTTGCTGCTGCGGCCACTTCGCAGCGGCGCGCGTGGGCAAGTCGCCCAGCAGCGGAAGATCTTCGTTTGTCATGACTGTCTCTCCAAACCCCAGTCGTCGCACACGGCGGCGGCGTCTGCGCCGATGCCGCGAGGCGACAGCGGCTGCCGGGTCGGCGTGCGCGAATAGCGCGGTGCCGGCGCTGGCTGCGTGACGCCGTCCTGGACGTAGTGCGAGCCGCGCGCGCGGTTGTGCGGGTGGCCGGGCGCCTCCTCGAAGTCCAGCACGGGCGCGAAGCACACGTCCGTGCCTTCGAGCAGCGCCGTCCATTCGGAGCGCGTCCTCGTGGCGACGACGAGCTCCAGGCGCCGGGCGAGATTCGGCCAGCGCGCTGTGTCCATCTGGTCATCGAACTCCGGCGCATCGAGCAGGCCGAGCTTCTCGCGCAGCAACCGGTAGAACTGCGGCTCGATCGGCCCCAGCGCGATGTACTTGCCATCGGCGCAGCGGTATGTGTTGTAGAACGGCGCGCCGCCGTCGAGCAGGTTGCTGCCCCGCGGCCCGGCCCACTGCCCCGCGGCGCGCAGCGCGAGGATCGGTGCGAGCATCGCCATGACCCCGTCCGTCATCGCCGCGTCGATGACCTGGCCACGGCCCGAACGCGTCCGTTCGTGCAACGCGCACAGCACGCCGAAGAGCAGAAACATCGAGCCGCCGCCGAAATCGCCTACTAGGTTCAGCGGCGGGACCGGCCGCCCGCCGCGTTCGCCGATGGCGTCCAGCGCGCCGGTGATCGCGATGTAGTTCAGGTCGTGCCCCGCGACGTGCGCGAGCGGCCCGTGCTGGCCCCAACCGGTGATGCGCCCGTAGACCAGGCGCGGATTCGCGGCCAGCAGCTCGTCGGGTCCGAGACCCAGGCGCTCCATCACGCCGGGACGGAAGCCCTCGATCAGCACGTCGGCCTTGCCAGCCAGGCCGCGCGCAGTGGCAAGGCCCGCCTCGGACTTCAGGTCGAGTGCGACAGAGCGCTTGCCGCGACCCGTGATGTCCGCCGGGTCAGCCTGGCGACCAGTGGGCCGGTCCACCCGCACGACGTCGGCGCCCATGTCGGCCAGCAGCATCCCCGCGAAGGGGCCAGGACCCAGGCCCGAGAATTCGAGCACCTTCAGGCCGGCGAGCGGCCCGCTTTCGTCCGTCGAAGCGTTCATGAAAGCTTGATCCGGTCCCGCTGTACCTTGATGCCGCTGGCCTCCCGATCCCATGTGTCGGGTGTCACGCCCATGTCGCGCAGGCGGTACTTCTCGACTTTCTGTGTCGGCGTGCGCGGCAATTCCTCGAGCACGCGCACGTATCGCGGCAGCATGAAGTGCGCGAGGCGCGGCCGCAAGAAGTCCAGCAGTTCGGCCGGGTCGAGGCTGGTGCCGGGCACAGTCGAAACCACGGCGAGCACCTCGTCTTCGGAGGCGGCGCGCACGCCGACCACCGCGCACTCGCGCACCGCGGGGTGCGCCAGGATTTCGACTTCGACTTCGAATGAAGAGATGTTCTCGCCGCGCCGCCGGATCGCGTCCTTCATGCGATCGACGAAGAAGTAGTTCCCGTGTTCGTCGCGCCGCATCGCGTCGCCGGTGTGGAACCAGCCGTTGCGCCACGCAGCAGCCGTGGCCTCGGGGTTGCGGAAATAGCCGGAGTTCAGCCGCCAGGGTGAGTCGCAGCGCACCACCAGCTCGCCCGTGGCGCCCGGCTCCACCTCGCGGTCGAAGGCGTCCACGATACGCAGTTCGGTGCCTGACCGCACGCGGCCACACGCACCGGGTGTTGCCGGGTTGGGCTCGGACATGAGCGGCACGTTGAGCTCGGTCATGTTGTACATGGTCCAGAAGCGCAGACCGAACCGATCGGCGAACGCTTGCGCATTGTCGGGCCGCGGGATCATCATCACCTTCCGCAGCGGGTGCGAGCGATCTTCGGGCGACGGCGGCAGCTTCCACAGGAAGTCGCACATCACCCCGAGCAGGATCGTGAAGGTGGCGTTGGTGGCGCGCACATCGTCCCAGAAGCGGTTCGTGACGAATTCGGCGAGGGCGATGCTGCCCCCGTGCTGCAGCATCGCGTACACCGGGACCGTGCCGGCAATGTGAAACAACGGTCCGAAGACCAGTGCGCAGTCGCTGCCATCCAGCATGTAGAAGCTGCGGCTGCCGCTGGTGCCCCAGAGCTGCGCGTAGGAACTGAGTACGCCTTTCGAAGGGCCCGTGGTGCCCGAGGTGAAGATGATGCACTGCGGGTCCCACGGCTCGATCGGCCGTTCGGGGTCGGCTGGCTCGCCCGCCTGCAGCAGCACCGACGCGTCGTGACGCTCGACGTCCGGCAGCGACACGCCGCCGTCACCGAATTCGACGAGCGTGCGCAGCGCGCCCAGCTGCAGCCCGGGCAGACGCGGCGTCAAGTCGGCGCAGCTCACGAGGAGGTGCGAGCCGGCGTTTTCCAGCACATGCTGCAGCACGCCGCCCCGGTAGGCGGTGTTGATCGGCACGTAGACCGCGCCCAGCCAGTTGATCGCAAACCACACGCGCAGCATGTCGGTGCCGTTGGGCAGCCACACCGTGACCGTGTCGCCCTGCTTCACGCCCAGGCGCTGCAGCGCGGCCGCCGCGTTGCGAACCTGGCGCGCGAACTCCGCGTAGCTGATCTTGCCGCCGTCCACGGTGCGGATGAAAGGTGCGTCGGGGTGAGTCTCGGCCCGTTTTTGCAGCAGGTCACGCAGCACGCACTCGTCACGCGGCGGCGTCGTCCCACGGTAGGGACAAGGGCTGTCGGGGCCCGTGGCCATGACGGCTTCGGTTCTCATGCGTGGGCCTCGTCGTACTGCTCGTAGTGATCGAGCTCGGGCATGCCCATCATGTCCTCGAAGCGCTGGAACGTCCACGGCCAGGAGGCGATGTTCCCTTTCTTGTCCATGTACCAGCTCCTGCAGCCGCTGCTCCAGATCGTCGAGCCCATCTGCTTGCGGACAGCCTCGTTGAATTCGCGGGTTGCGTCCGCCTTCGGCGCCACCGCCTTGACGCCAGTGACCACCATGTGCTGGATCATGCGGGTCGCGTAGCCGCACTGCCGTTCGGCTGTCATCAGGAAGGAGAAGTTGCCGATCGGGCTGTTCGGCCCACCGATCATGAAGAAATTGGGGAAGCCGGGGATCGCCACCGCCAGGTAAGCCTGCGCGCTGTCCTTCCAGGCATCTTCGAGCGTCAGGCCGTTGCGACCGATGATCTTCATGGGCTCGAAGGTTGCGTGCGCGTTGAAGCCCGTGGCGAGGATCAGCACGTCCAGTTCGTGCAGGCGGCCGTCGACCGTACGCACGCCGTTGGGCTCGATTGCTTCGATGCGATCGGTCACCAGCTCGGCATTCGGTTGCTGTATGGCGTTGTAGAAGCTGTCAGACATAACCAGCCGCTTGCAGCCCACCTTGTAGTCCGGCCGCAGCTTTTCGCGCAGCACCGGGTCCTTGACGCTTTGCTCCAGGTTTTCGCGGCAGGTGCGTTCGATGTGGGCGTACACACGCGGCGCCTGGCCGACAATCGCGGCAGCCCACTTGTTGTTGAAGTCGTCTGCAAGGTCGTCGTAGCGCTTTTGCATCAGCACCGGGTCCCGGCGGAAGCGCTCCTTTTCCTCGTCGGGAACCGGGGTGTTGGGAAGCGGCATGATCCACTGCGCCGTGCGCTGGAACACCGACAGCTTCGACGTCTTCGAGACGATTGCTGAAACGATCTGCGTCGCGGTGGAACCGGTGCCGATGATGCCGACGCGCTTGCCTTCGAGCTGCAGGCCTGCGGGCCAGTGCAGCGTGTGGAACATGGTTCCTGCGAAGCTGTCCAGGCCCGGGATATCGGGCAGTGCCGGCTGGCGCAGGATGCCCATCGCAGTGATCACGACGTCGAAAGGCCCGCGAGTGCCGACGGTCGTCTCCAGCGTCCACCGGCCCCCGTTGTAGGTGGCGGCCTTCACCTCGGCGTTGAAGACGACGTGGCGCTGGATGTCAAAGTCCTCGTAAACGCGGCGGAGGTAATCCAGGATTTCGCTTCCTGAGGCGCAGACGTGCGTCCAGTCGGGGTTCGGCGCGAAAGAGAACCGGTACAGGTGCGACGGCACGTCGCATGCGATGCCCGGATAGCGGTTGTCGCGCCACGTCCCGCCGATCTCGGATGCGCGCTCGAAGACTTGCACGTCGGTCTGGCCGATCTCGCGCAACTTGAGCACCGTCATGATGCCGGAGGCACCTCCGCCAATCACCGCGATCTTGAGTTTCTTGCTGCCGTCCATTTCTGCGTCCTTCATCTGCCGTTTCACGAATGCTTGGCAACGTCCGGTGTGTTGGGTTCGCCCCCCGCGCCGGGGGAGGCACGTTTGAACATGGGCCTCGCGAAGCCGACGATGCCCCGCCTGAACGCGAGTACCGCGAGCATGAATACGACGCCCAGCACCACGTGCACCGGGTAGCCGGAAGTCGCAAGGAAGCGTTCGAGGCCGACGATCAGCGCCGAGCCGATGATCGGCCCCAGCATCGTGCCGATCCCGCCGATCAAAGTCGTGAGGATCGCCACGCCCGAGGTCTGCCACGCCACGTCCGCAAGCGACGCGAACTGAAACGCGATCGCCTTGAGGCCGCCGGCCAGACCGGCCAGCGCCGACGAGATCACGAACGCGCCGAGCTTGTATCGATCGACGCGGTAGCCGAGCGAGATCGCCCGCGGCTCGTTGTCGCGGATCGCCTGCAGCACATAGCCGAACGGCGAATGCACGACGCGCCAGACGATCCCCAGCCCCAAGACCACGGCGGCCGCGACGACGTAGTACTTCACCGTCGGGTCGTCGAGGACAAGCACCCCGAACAGGCGCGCCGGCGGCACGCCCTGGATCCCGTCGTCCCCCCCCGTGGCCGGAACCTGCAGGCAGATGAAATAGAACATCTGGGCCAGGGCCAAGGTGATCATCGCGAAATAGATGCCCTTGCGGCGGATGGCGAGGTAACCGATCACCAGGCCCTGCAGCGCCGCGAAGGTGACGCTCAGCACCAACGCGACTTCGGCGGTGACGCCCCATGTCTTTAGGGAATAAGCCGTCACGTAGGCGGCACCGCCGAAGAATGCCGCGTGGCCGAACGACACCATGCCCACGTATCCGAGCAGCAGGTTGAAAGCGGCCGAGAACAGCGCAAAGCACAGGATGTTCATCGCGGCCACAGGGTAGATCACCCACGGCAGGACCGCGAAGGCCAGCAGCGTCGCTCCCGCGATTGCGAGCTGGGCCCGCGGCGACGCGGAATGACGATGGACCTCCTCGTGCGACGCCGCCGCAGCCGGCACGCCACCGCCGAACAGCCCCTGCGGTCTTAGCAGCAGCACCAGGACCATCAGCACGAACACGGTCATGCCCGCGCCCTGCGGATACACGATCTTGGCCACTGCCTCACAAAGCCCGAGCGCGTAGCCCGTGACGATGGCGCCGCGAATCGAGCCCATGCCACCGATCACCACCACGGCGAACACGATGATGATGATGTTCTGGCCCATCAGCGGCGTGGCCTGGAACAGCGGCGCCGACAGCACGCCACCGAAGGCGGCCAGCGCGACGCCGAGCGCGAACGTCAGTGTCATCAGCATCGGCACGTTGATGCCGAAGATCTGCACCAGTCCGGGGTTGTGCGTGGATGCACGCAATTGGGCGCCGATCCGCGTCTTCTCGATCAAGAGCCACACGCCTAGCGACACCACGAGCGAGACCACCACGACCCAGGCGCGATACAGCGGCAGCACCATGAAGCCGAGGTCCACGCTCTTGGCAAGCTGTTCGGGCACTGGATAGAACTGCCCGCCGGTGCCGAACCACTCGAAGAACAGCCCTTCCACTGCCAGCGCAAGTCCGAAGGTAAACAGCATGCCGTACAGCGCATCGAGCCGGTACAGCCTTGCGAGCATGCTGCGCTCCACGAGCATCGCGAGCGCCGCAACCAGCAGCGGCGCGACGACGAGGCCAATCCAGTAGCCCAGCTCCAGATACTGCTGCAGCATCCAGGCCGCAAATGCGCCGACCATGTAGAACGCACCGTGCGCGAAGTTGACGACGCGCAGCATGCCGAAGATGACCGCCAGGCCAAGGCTCAGGAGCGCGTACATCGAGCCGTTGATCAGGCCGACCAGCAACTGGCTCAGGAAGGCTTGCAGCGGAATGCCGATAAGGGTGCCCATCCAGCTTCCCGTCTTCAGAGGCTAAGAAGTTTGTAGAGCGACTGCCGCCGCGCATCCAGGCCGGCGGCGTCGAAGCTGTCCGCGATGCGGCCGTGCTGCATCACGTAGAAGCGGTCGGCCAGCCGTTCGGCAAACCGGAAGTTCTGCTCGACGAGCAGGATCGTGATGCCCTTGGATTTCAGGATGCGCAGCACGTGGCCGATGCGCTCGACGATCAGGGGTGCCAGCCCTTCGGTCGGTTCGTCCAGCATCAGGAGGCGCACGCCCGAGCGCAGCGGCCGCGCGATGGCGAGCATCTGCTGTTCGCCGCCAGACAGCGTCGTGCCTTCGGCATGCTCGCGTTCCCGCAGGTTGGGGAACAGCTCGAACAGCTCCTCGTCGGTAAACGCTGCCCGGCCGTGCACCGGCGGCAGCTGCAGGTTCTCGCGCACGCTCAGCCCGGGAAAGATGCCTCGGTCCTCGGGCACGAAACCCAGCCCCAGCGAAGCCATCTTGTGCATCGGGAGCCGCAGCAGGTCGACCCCTTCGAAATGAATGTGCCCGGCGCGCTTGGGAACGAGGCCGAGGATCGATTTCAGCGTCGTCGTCTTCCCGGCGCCGTTGGTGCCCAAAAGCGTCACCGTCTCGCCTTCGGCGACCTGCAGATCCACGCCGTGCAGCACATGGCTCTCGCCGTACCATGCGTGCAGGTCACGCACTTCGAGGATGTTCTTCATTGCTCGGACCCCATGTACGCGCTGCGCACCTGCGCGTTCTCGCTGATCTCGTCGTAGCCTCCCTCGACGAGCACCTGACCCCGCTGAAGCACAGTGACGCGCTCGCACAGGTCCTTCACGACTTTCAGGTTGTGCTCGACCATCACCACGGTCTTGTCACGCGCGGCTTCGCGGATGACGTCTGCAACTACCGCGACGTCCTCCAGGCCCATACCCGCCATAGGCTCGTCCAGCAGCATCACCTGCGGTTCGAGCGCGATCGTGGTGGCGATCTCGAGCGCGCGCTTGCGCCCGTACGACAGCTCGCCCGCAGGGCGGTCGAAGTAGCCGTGCAGGTTGACCGTCCTGGCGACCTCGCGTGCGCGGTCCTCGAGGCTCAGCAGGACGGAGGACGAGCGCCAGAAGCAGTTCGGCAGCGCCGTGGGGCGCTGCAGGGCCATCAGCAGGTTCTCGCCCGCCGTGAGGCTGCCGAACACGGCGGAGATCTGGAACGAGCGGATGATGCCCAGGCGAGCGACCTCGGCCGGCTCGAGCCGCGTGATGTCGCGGTCGCGGAACAGGATCTGTCCGGTAGTAGGCTGCAGGAACTTCGTGAGCAGGTTGAAGCAGGTCGTCTTGCCCGCGCCGTTCGGGCCGATCAGCGCGTGAATCGAGCCCTCGCGGATCGACAGGTTCACGTCGTCGACGGCCACGAAGCCGCCGAAGCGCTTGGTCAGGCCCTGGGCGCGCAGTACGGTGCTCACGCGAAGTCCGGGTTGGGCAGGAACTTGGCCACCGACCACCCACCGTCGACCGGCAGCACGACGCCAGTGATGAAGCCGGCTTTGGGCGATGACAGGAACAGGCAGGCCTCCCCGATCTCTTCCGGCTGGCCCACGCGGCCCAGCGGCGCACCTTCGATCATCATGCGGTGCCACCATGCGTTGCTGGCGATGCGCTGCGCGGTGCCGGGCGAGTGGATCAGGCCCGGCGCCACGGCGTTGATGCGCACGCCATCGCGCCCGTACTCGGTGGCCAGCATCCGGGTGATGCCGACGACGGCGTACTTCGTGGGGACGTAACCGGCGGACTGCGCCGCACCGACCAGCCCGAACGCCGAGGAGATGTTCACGATCGAGCCGTGCGACCGCTTCAGGTGCGGCAGCGCATGACGGCAGCATTCGATCAATGCTGTGACATTGATTTCATGGAACCGCTTGAAGTCTTCCTGCGTGGTCTTCTCGAACGGCTGGCCGTTGCCCACGCCGGCGTTGTTGACCAGCGTGTCGAGCCGGCCGTGGCGCTCCACACAGGCGTCGACGATGCGCTTCGCGGCGCCGTCAGTGATCAGGTCAGCCTCGACGTGGTGGTAGTTCGACAGCCGCGCCAGGCTGTCGGGCGCGGCCTGGCGGTCGCACCCGACGACGAGCGCGCCAGCGCGCGCGTAGACCGTGGCGATGCCAAGGCCCACGCCTTGCGCGCTGCCGGTGACGATGGCGACTTCTTGGGTCATGATTCACCGATGGTTTTGCCGCCGGTTCAGCGCTTGGTGACGAAGGGGCACTCGGTGGCCGCGAGCGGCCGCGCGGCGGCATCGGCGGGCAGCGTCGAGACGAGCTTGTAGTAGTCCCACGGCTCCTTCGACTCAGCCGGCGTCTTGACCTTGAAGAGGTGCACGGGGCGCAGCACGCGGCCGTCCTCGCGCACCTTGGCGTTGACGGTCCAGAAGTCTTTGACCGGCAGCTCACGGATCTTGGCGGTCACGGCCTTGGGGTCCGTGGTGCCGGCCGCCTTCACGGCCTTCAGGTAGTGGAAGACGGCGCTGTAGATGCCGGCCTGGATCGTCGTCGGCATTGCCTTGTGCTGCTGGTAGAAGCGGCGCGACCACTTGCGCGTGTCTTCGTTCAGGTCCCAGTAGAACGGCTCCGAGACATACATGCCCTGCGCCGACTTTAGGCCGAGGCTGTGCACGTCCGTGATGAAGGCCACCAGAGCGGCGAGCGACTGGTTTTTCGTGAGACCGAACTCCGAGGCTTGCCGCACCGCATTGATGAAGTCGGAACCGGCGATCGCGAGTCCCACCACCTTCGCGCCTGAGCCCTGCGCCTGAAGAAGGAACGAGCTCATGTCGGGGAGGCCCTGGCGCACTTTCACGGAGCCGACGACCTTGCCGCCCGCGGCTTCCACCATCGCGGTGGTGTCCCGCTGCGAAGCGGCGCCGAACGGCGTGTCGGTGGCGAGGAAGAACCAATCCTTGCCACCGTCCTTGACCACTGCCTCACCAGTGGATTTCGCCAGCATGTAGCTGTCCCAGGACCAGTGGAAACCGGTCGGCGAGCATGCCTTGTTGCTCAGATCCACCGATCCGCCGGAGGACATGATGTCGATTACGCCGTTGTCACGCGTGAGCTGACGCACCGCAATCGAAGCGGCCGAAGCCGAAACGCCTGTGACCAGGTCGAACTTCTTGACCTTGATCCATTCAGTGACGATGGCTGACGCGACGTCGGGTTTGTTCTGATGGTCGGCGGTGACGAGCTCGACCTTGCGGCCCAGCACGGTGCCGCCGGCATCTTCGATGGCAAGCCTGGCCGCCAGTGCCGAGCCCTTGCCGGCGATGTCGGCGAAGATCCCGGAGAAGTCTTCCATCAAGCCGATCTTGACCGTCTCCTGGGCGTGGGCGGCCGAGGCGGCCGTTATGGCCGCAGCCATCAGTAGTTTCCTCAGCATTTCATCTCCTTGGTGAAGGGGTTCGCGGGTTCAGGCGGACTGGCCGCAGTCGACGACCAGGGTTTGTCCCGTCACAGCGGCCGCCTCGTCGGAAGCGAGCCACGCCACGGCATGTGCCACGTCCTGCGCGCTGATCAGGCGGCGCAACGGTGTCGTGGCCAGGACTTTGGAAACCAGGCTCTCGGCGCCCAGTTCATCGATGATTCCGAGGCCCACGCCACCTTCGAGCAGGCCTGGCGCCACGCAGTTGGCGCGAATGCCGTTGCGGCCCTCTTCGCGTGCAATGGCCCGCACGAGCATTTCGACTGCGGACTTCGGCACCGCCGACAACGCGTCGCGTGCGACATATCGGTGAATGGCCGACGAGGTCAGCGCCACCAGGCTTCCACCGCCGCCCTTGCGCAGCGTGTTAATCGCCGCCTGCGCCGCGTCGAAGAAGCCGCCGAGCTCGAACTGCATCGCCTGCAGCCAGGTATCACGCGGCACCTGCGAGACATAGTGTTGCGGCACCTCGATGCCGGCCGCGTACACCACCGTGTGGACGCGGCGGCTGAGCGCAAGCTTCTCGAGCACGCTTCGTACGGAGGCAGGATCGAGCAGGTCCGCCTGATGGGCTTCGATCGCGCCGGGGCCCGGCGCGGACTCCACGAGCGCCCGCACCTTCGGGCCTTCATGACGATATGTGACCGCCACATCGACGCCACGCCTCGACAGCTCGCGGGCCGCCGCGGCGCCGAGGTGACCCGTGCCACCGATCACCAGCGCAATGCCATTTACGTAGTTCGACAAGCTCGTCTCCTGTTCGCCGGTACACCGGTCTCACCCACCATTCCAATGCGGAACTGAAAGATACCGGCTGGTAGCTTATAGTTCCATAGGGTATTCCCTAGTTCCGAGGAGTCTTGATTGCTTCATGTGTCACTACAATCAAGGCTGCAACAGCCTTATTCATGACGATCCCACCGGCCACCCTCAGCGCCCGTGCTCCACGGCCAGATCCAGCAGAGGGCTCCGCCAAGCTCCAGATCAAGGAGTACAAGGAATCCCTGGTGATCGAGGCGGCGGCAACGCTGTTCTACGAACGGGGGTTCCAAGGCACCACCCTGGACGACATCGCGGCGGCGCTGGGCGTCACAAAGCCGTTCATCTACACGTACTTCAAATCGAAGTACGACCTGCTCGAGCGCCTGTTCGACCGCGTCTACGACGAGTTCTACCGGACCCTTGCCGAGTTCAAGAACCTGCCGGAGACGGACCCCGTGCTGCGGTTCGAGTACTTCGTCGGGACCTACGCGCAGCAGAACATGGACCGGCGCCAGTTCACGGCGCTGATGCTGCAAGAGGAAAAGAACCTCAATGCGGCCAAGCAGGCCGACATGCTCGAAAAGCAGCGGGAGTTCGACAAGCTGCTTCCCGAGCTGATCACCGATGGCGTGCGCGCAGGCGTCTTCCACGTCGAAGACGTGACGCTGACGGCGCTGTCCATCGCCGGCATGATCCGCTGGATCCATCGCTGGTACACGCCGGACCGGCGGCTCAGCGACGAGAAGATCCGCCGGCTGTTCGTCGAGAACGCGCTGCGCCTTGTGGGCTACGTACCGGCCATGCCGAAGCCCAGTCAGCCGCCGCCTAGACAGGCGTCCGCAAGACGGAAGCCGGGCTGATTGATCTTGCGGGCCTGCCGAGCGTTCAGCGGTTGTCGATCCCCAGCGTCGCGCTGACGTTCTGCACCAGCGTTGCCAAGCGCAGCCCAAGTTCGTTCAGCAACTCCGGCGATTCGGACAGCCGGTACGAAGGCACGGTGCAGCCGAAACAGAAGAATTGCCCATCCAGACGCGTGCGCACAGGCACCGCGACCCCGACCGTGATCGGGTCGAGTTCGCCACGGTTGTAGCAATAGCCTCGGCGCGCGAGCTCGGCCCGCGTTTCGTCGAGCTTTTCGCGCAGCCAGGCTGCGCGCTCCGGGTCGGCGGCAGCCATGGGGCGCAAGTGGCGCTCTCGCGACTCGTCGTCCAGCAACACCAGGTACGCGCGACCCGCGGCCGACCGCGACAGCGAGGTGTTCGAGCCGAGCTCCGGCCGGAACACAGCATTCCCCTTCCCCGCGCACAGCTCGACAAAAAGCGGCCGCTGCTGTTCGGTACCTGCCGCGAGGCTGACCAAGCCTTGGACATGGTCGGCAAGCTCCTGCATCAACGGCCGCGCCACTGATCGAATGGTCATCGCGGACAGGAGTGGCAGCGACAGTGCAAGCACACCGGGCGCGAGCCTGTAGAGCCCGCGCTCACCTGGGGAGTGGAGCAGCCCGAGTTCCACAAGGGTCTGGATCGCCCGGAATGCGGTCGGCTTCGGCAAGCCGGAGCGCTCGATCAACTCGCGGCTTCCAAGCGTCGGCTGCGCTGGCGTAAAGCAGCGCAAAAGGCCGATGCCGCGCGCGAGGGCACTAGAGGAACGGCCGTCCCTCTCGTCATCGTCGGCACGAAGCGGCTCCGGCACCAGCGGAGCCGCCGTTTCCGTGTCGGCACTGCGACGCACGGCCGCTCGCGGGCGCCGGACCCGGGTGGCCGCCTCGGCAACCCCGCGCTTCGAAGGAGTGTTGGACATGCATGAAGTCTATTCGACACAAGTGGCGTACATCCAAGTTATGGACCTACACTCTCATTTTTGCGATACTCTGGTCTCAACTTCCTAGTTAGATAGTCTCACATGTCACAGACCGCATACATCGTCGACGCCATCCGCTCGCCGTCAGGCCGTGTCAAGGCAGGGGGCGCGTTCACGGAGCTGCACCCGACCGAACTCCTCGGACAGGTGCTGCAGCAGCTCATCCAGCGCAACGGGATCGACCCGGGGGAAGTCGGTGATGTGATCACCGGCTGCGTGAGCCAGAGTGGCGAGCAGTCCGCCACGCCGGGCCGTGTGGCCTGGCTGGCCGCCGGCTTCCCGGACCACGTTCCCGCGACCACGATCGACCGCAAGTGCGGCTCGTCCCAGCAGGCGATCGCGTTCGGTGCCCAAGGCATCATGGCCGGCGCGCACGACATCGTGATCGCCTGTGGCGTGGAGTCGATGAGCCGCGTACCGATGGGCAGCGCGCGCATGGACAAGAACCCGTTCGGGCCCTCGTACACGGCGCGCTACGGCGCGCAGATCTCGCAGGGTGCCGCTGCAGAGCGCGTGGCAGCGAAGTGGAACCTATCGCGCGACGAGCTGGACCGCTACGCTGCCCGCTCGCACCGGCTCGCGGGCGAAGCCGACGCCAGCGGCCGATTCGCACGCGAGATCGTCGCCATCCGTACCGCCGCGGGTGTGGTCGAACGCGACGAAACGATCCGCGCCGAAAGCACGGCCGAGAAGCTTGCCCAGCTCAAACCGACGTTCGCGGACGAGAAGCTTCGAGAACGCTTCCCGGAGATCACCGACTGGCGGATCACGGCTGGCAACTCGTCGCAGATGGTCGACGGTGCAGCAGCGGTGCTGCTCGTGAGCGAGCGCATGGCGAACAAGCTCGGGCTCAAACCGCGGGCGCGTTTCGTCGCCTTCGATGTGCGTGGCGACGACCCGATGATGATGCTCACGGCGCCCATCGCCTCGTCACGCGCGGCGCTCGCGAAAGCAGGCATGAAGGTCGACCAGATCGACGCATTCGAGATCAACGAAGCCTTCGCGCCGGTTCCGCTGGCCTGGCTGCGCGAACTGCAGGCGGACCCCGAGCGGCTGAACCCATGCGGCGGTGCGATTGCACTGGGCCATCCGCTGGGCGCTTCGGGCGCGCGGCTGACCACCACGTTGCTGAATCACCTGGAGGCACGCGGCCTGCGCTATGGCCTGCAGTCCATGTGCGAAGCCGGCGGCATGGCGAACACCATGATCCTCGAGCGCGTCTAAGCGCTTTCCCCGTAAAGCGAAGGCACTTCAATGAGAATCGAACGAAGCAGCGCAGTCGTGACTGGCGGCGCCTCGGGTCTTGGCCTGGCGACCGTGCGCCGACTGGTCGAACAGGGCGCCGCAGTCGTCATCGCCGACCTGCCCTCCTCCAATGGCGCCGAGGTGGCGGCGCAACTCGGCGCGTCGGTGCGTTTCGTGCCGGCCGACGTCACCAGCGAGCCGCAAATGCAGGAAGCCGTGGCCGCGGCTGTTGGCCTCGCGCCGCTGCGCGTCTTGGTCAACTGCGCTGGCCGCGGCGGTGCGTTGCGCGTGCTGGACAAGGAAGGCAATCCTGGAGCACTCGAGTTCTACGAGAACATCGTGCGCATCAACCTGATCGGCAGCTTCAACGCCCTTCGATTGGCGGCGGCTGCGATGGCAAGCAACGAGCCGGTGGATGGCGACCGCGGCGTGTGCATCCTGACTTCGTCGGTTGCCGCGTGGGAAGGCCAGGTGGGGCAGATTCCGTACGCGTCCGCGAAGGCCGGCATCGTCGGCATGACGCTGGTCGCCGCGCGTGACCTTGCCCAACGCGCAATACGCGTCGTGACGATCGCGCCCGGCATCTTCGACACACCCATCCTGGCGCGCCTGCCGGAGAACGTGAAGGCATCGCTCGGCGCCTCGGTGCCGCACCCGCCGCGGCTGGGCGTGCCAGACGAATTCGCCAGACTCGCGATGCATGTGATCGACAACGCGATGATCAACGGCGAAACGATCCGCGTCGATGGCGCCATCCGCATGCAACCGAGGTAAGAGCATGTCCGAACTGCTCTTAGAGCGCCGCGATGGCGTGCTCGTGATGACGATGAACCGGCCCGAAGCGCGCAACGCCATGACGCAGGCGCTGGCGAGCGAGATGGCCGCGGCGCTGGACGAGCTGGAAAGCGAGTCTGCCCTTCGCATCGGCGTACTCACCGGCGCAGGCGGCCACTTTTGTTCGGGCATGGACCTGAAGGCGTTCCTGCGGGGCGAGTTGCCGCGGATTGAAGGGCGCGGCTTCGGCGCGCTGACGCAGGCGCCGCCGAAGAAGCCGCTGATCGCGGCGGTGGAAGGTTATGCGCTCGCCGGCGGGTTCGAAATGGTGCTGTCCTGCGACCTGATCGTCGCTTCGCGCGACGCCAAGTTTGGCCTCCCCGAGGTCAAGCGCGGTCTCGCGGCCACCGCGGGCGGGCTGATGCGCTTGCCGCGCCGCATCCCGTATCACGTCGCGATGCAGTACGTGCTGACGGGCGACCTGCTCCCGGCCGACCGCGCCTCGCAACTGGGCCTGGTCAACGAATTGGTCGAGCCAGGCAAAGCACTCGATGCCGCGCTCGACCTCGCGAAGAAACTGCTGGCCAACGGCCCGCTTGCACTGGTTGCGGCCAAGCGGGTGGTCTCCGAATCTCGTGACTGGTCGGATTCGGAGATGTTCGAGCGACAGAAGGCGTATACCGCAGCTGTGTTCGAATCGGAGGATGCCAAGGAAGGCGCGAGAGCCTTCGCCGAAAAGCGTCCGCCGATCTGGCGTGGGCGCTAGCGGGAGTTGCGGTCCGCGAGTGCCGATCGTGAACGAACTCGCCGAGGGCGAGCGCTACTTCATCTTCATCTGCGCCGACCTTACGTTACCAGCTCCAGGTGTAGCAGCTCGGCAAGGAGCTGGGCGGACCATCATCGTTGACAAGAAGGGCGGTGCCGGCGGCAACCTCGGCGCCCAGAAGTCAAGCGCGCCGCACCGGCTAGCTACACGTTCTTCTACGCCACGTCCGCGGTAGTTCTGTCCCGGCAAACCCGGCGAGCCACACAGGGCACTATCTCAAGCGGTTGCTCGGGCGCGCAGCCGATTAGCCGCCGACGCGCAGCACCACGTTGCCGCCCGCCGAGCCATCGCCCACCATGTCGTGCGCCCGCGCAATCTCCGCGAGCGGCAGGCGATGCGCGATGTTGTGGCGGACCGTGCCTTTGTCCAGCAGCTTGTCCAGGCACTTGATGGCGCGCGCGCGGTGCTCGCGCTCCAGGATGTAGACCATGAAGAAGCGCAGCTCGATGTTCCTCGCAATCAGCGGAAAGAAATCGAGCGAGAAGCGGCTTTGCCCGCTGCCGTACACGACGACATCGGCGCCGTCGCGCATGCATGCGGGGTCGACTGTGCCATTTGCCCCGATGTCGACCTCGATGATTCGATCCACGCCTTTGCCGCCGGTCGCGTCGAGCACGCGTGCCGTCAAATCCTCCTGCTTGTAATTGACCAGCACATCCGCGCCCGCATCACGCGCGAGCTGCGCCTTCGCTTCGCTGCCCGCCGTGGCGATCACCTGCGCCGCGCCGAGTTGTTTTGCGAACTGCACCGCATAGTGGCCCACCGCCCCCGCGCCGCCCTGCACCAGCACCGTCTTGCCCTGCACGCCGCCCGCCACGAGGACCGCATGCATCGCCGTGAGCGCCGGGATGCCCAGGCATGCGCCAGCTTCGTCAGGCGCGCCGGCTGCAAGCGGCACCGCCTGCTCGGCGGGAAGCACGACGAACTGCGCCGCGGTGCCGAATGGACGGCCCCAAGCCGCGTTCCACACCCACACCCGCTCGCCGACGCGCCCGCCGTGCACGCCTTCGCCCACCGAATCGATGACGCCCATGCCGTCGCTGTGCGGCACGACTCGCGGGAACGGCAGGTCCTTGCTGCGAAAGCCCATGCGCGACTTGACATCGGATGGATTGACGCCGCTCCATAGCACTCGCACGCGGACTTCGCCGGCGGAGGGCACGGGGTCGGGCATGTCGCCGAGCTGAAGGACTTCGCCGGCCGGGCCGGTGCGTTCGTAGTAGGCCGCTTTCATGACGGCATGTTAGTGGCAATCAGCTGCTGCTCGCGAGCACCCGCGCGACGATGCGGTCGCAGCGTTCGCCGTCGCACCGAACAGCTCTTCATGCGCCATGTCGACGTCATGCGCGAGCAGCTCGGCGGTCTCTTCCACGCTCAGCTCTTGGCTGCTCCTCATGCCCAGCTGCCCTCGACAAGAAAACTCGGAATGGAAACCGCTGCTCAGGTCGAAGATGGTTCACTCGCATGCACGGCCGCTCAGGACTGCTGGCGGCCAAGTTACCGCATCGTGGATCGGCGTCGGCGGTCATGGGAAGCGATGCAAAGGAGCCTGCCCCGAAACAGGCGATGACGAGCGCCGCCTTGCGCCCGGGATGGGTTCCCCACCCGAAAAGGCAGCGGCGCGCGAAACGCAGGACGGGATGATGGAGGCGCGATTCGCACTCCTGTCCTGCGAGGACGTCATCAGACCAACATGATTTAGCACCAGCTTCCAAAAAGGCCTGGCCCAGTGTCCCAGGCCCGACAAAGACTTTCTAAAGCGGCTGCGAGAACTTGCAGCACCGCGCGGAATGCTACGTCCCTATTGATCGGCTTGGAGGAGCTCTCTGACGTGCGCAGGCACGTACCCGCGGCCAGGCGCCGGCGCATATGCGACGCACACGATCGCGCCTGCGCAAATCCGTTCTCACATTTCCATAATCTGTCTGGGACACTGGGCCAGAAGAGAAGAAGAGAAGAAAGATGAGCAAGATGAGAAGAGCGGCGAATGACGGCTCACCGGTAAACCTGGCGCCAGCGGGTCCTCCCGGGGTGATGAAGATGCGGGTGAATTCGGCCCGCAGTGCCGCAAGATTTAGGCAAGTTGTAGGGGGGTTATATGTGGTCTCGGCAAACAGCCCCTGCTTCACAGCCAGCCTAAAGGGGCGCGGGTCCTTTTCGCGCTGGCTGCCCGCTGGCGCAGGCAAGTGCCGCCGGCGTTCGCAGGCTCAGTCGACCTCAAGGACTACGTCAGTTGCTACGCAGTTACCACCTGGGCGGGAGCGCAGTAGTTCATGCTTGACGGCCGTGTGGATGGCACGTAGAGCGAGCCATTCAGCAGCTCGCGCTAAGCTCTCGACCCAGCGGAGTGGCAGCTATGGAGACCAAGCGAGCATTCCGGTCGCTCGAGAGCATAGAGGCCCAGGCTGTGACCCGGGCGCAGGTCCGCCCTTTCCTTGAAAGCCGCGGATTCACCATCTTGGAAGACGAACGACCCAGGGGCGGCCAAGAGCACATCGTCACGGCAACGAGCCCGTCGGGGGAAACCCTGAAGGTTCGGGTCCGCTGTTGCTGGACTTGGTACAAGGTCCCGGAGCCAGATCGCAAGGTTTCAGCCACTCAGCTGACTGCGGGCAACAAGGGGGGTGGAGCGCCACATTCGCACGTCTGTTGACAAGCCAGCAGAAGGCAGGCGTCTCGCATTTCCTACCAGTGCAACGCGATGAGAAGGGAATCTCCTCAGCGGTGCTCTTGCCCACCCATGACCTCGAACCGTTGTGGGAGAAGCAGCGCTCGGTCTTCAATCAGGAATGTCAAGCGGGTCACATAAGGCTCGGGCCAACTCAGTCGAGAACGGTGACAGCCCTACCCTCTGGCTCAAAGATGACCGCGGTCCGGGAAGGTCCGCCGTAACGGACGTCCTCTGGTCCTGGTCAACGTTGACGGATCTGACCAACCGACCAGTCGCAGGGCGAGCCCGCGCATGTGCGCGCAAAGCTCCTCTTCACTGAGGCGACCCGAACGGCGGTACCAGCGGTGTGTCCATCGCACCATCCCGCTGATGGCGAGAGAGCAGACGGCTGCGTCGGCGACGTTGAATTCACCGACCTCCACGCCTTCGGAGATCAGCTGTGTCAAGCGTTGGTCAAACTCGTGCTGCTGACGGCGAATTTCCGCAATCCGGTCCGCTGAGAGATTTTTTTCTTCTTCCAGCAGGATGCCTGTGATCTTATGCTGCTGGATGTTGCTGCGAACGAAAACGTCCATGAACGCCTCCAGCCTCGCGCGCGGGCTTCCCAGCCGCGAATTGAGTGCGGCGTAAGCCTTGCCGAAGAAGTCCGAGTAGACCATGTCGAACAACGCTTCCAGCAAGGCGTCCTTCGACTTGAAATATGTGTAGATGAACGGCTTCGTCATGTTGAGCGCAGCCGCGATTTCGTCGAGAGTCGTCTTCTGGAAACCCTTTTCGTAGAAGAGGTTCGCGGCTGCAGAAAGGATCAGCTGCTCCTTGTACTCCTTGATCTGGGTCTTTGCACTGACTTCCGCACCCAGGACGAGTGTTGCCGGGTCCGTTCTGCCATCCCTGCTGGCAACCAATGCCTTTTTCATTCCACCACGCTGAAGTGCTCTACCAGCGGCGCCGATGCGAAGAACGGGCCCACCCGGTTTCTCCATTCCAGATAGGCAGGCGAATTCCTGAATCCGACGGTGTGGTCTTCAATCGTTCCCCATTCGATGACGAGCACGAAACGGTTGGGCGACTCGACGCCACGGAGGATGCGATGACGCAGATAGCCGCCGGCCTTGGCAATGTAGTCGCGTGCGGCTGCAGCCACCACAGACTCGAATTCAGAAACGTGTTGCGCTTCAACGCGCAGGTCCGCAATCTCGAAAATCATTGGATATCCCTTTGCGATCAGGCAAAGAAGCATACTGCAGAGTAGCTCGGCAGCGCTCGCCCGAATTATCCCTGAAGAACCACCCCGGGTTACTACCACCTTGACCTACGACCATACGAAATCTACTCTTCGGAATGTTTTCAGACCAATGGGTTCTTCCGCAGTCATCGTCCGTCCCCGCTGCTCTGAACGCACACATCCTGTCTCGTGGTACTTCCCCCACCCCATTTGCTCAAGTGAGCGCACCTCCAGGAGAGCCAGCAATGACCAGCCGCCGCGATATTCTCAAGAGCACCCTTGGTGCCGCCTCGATGCTAACGATGGGGTCCTCATTCGCCCAGGCCGAAACGACAAAGATGGTCATTCCGGTGGCGTCAGGTGGCCTGGCGGACATCCTCTTCCGGATCATTCAGGATCCGCTCGAAAGGCTCGCAGGCCGGCCTCTCGTCGCGGACTACAAGCCGGGTGGCGGCGGAGCGATCGGGCTGTTGCAGACGGCGCGCGCGCCTGCCGACGGCACCACCCTCGGTTGGGCTTACAGCGGCCCTATGTCGACGATACCGATTCTCCGTCCGAGTGTGGGCTACGACCCGCGCACGGACCTGACGCCTGTGTCCCTGATCATGAGAACGCCCAGCGTGTTCTTCGGCAGCATGAACCTGCCGGTCTCGGACATTGCGGGACTGATTGCGTATGCCAAGTCCGGTGGAAAAGAGATCACCTGCGGTAACGCGGCGGTGGGCGGCCTCGGCCACTTGACGAGCGTCCTGCTTGGCTTGCGCGCCGACATCAAGCTCCTGCACGTGCCATACACCGGCACGCCCGCCCTGCTGACGGCTCTCATGTCAGGCGACCTGAACATCGGGACAACGGCAATCAACACATCGATCATGAAGCTCGTTGAAGACAAGCGCATCAAGATTCTCGGCGTCGCCTCCAACGGCCCGTCCGAACTCGTGCCCGGTGCCATGCCAGTGTCGCAAGTCCTTCCCGGATTTAAGTCGGAGATCCTGTACGGTGCTGTTGCGCCCAAGGGGACACCGAGGCCGATCGTGGAGCGGTGGAATTCCGCATTCGTCAAGGTGCTGTCGGACAAAGCAATCCAGGCGAAATACATACAAAACAGCGTCATCCCCATGTCGTCAACGCCCGAGCAGTACAGCGAATTGATCAAGGCCGAATATGACCAATGGGCGGACGTGATCAAACGCGCGGGGATCGACGCCTCCGCAGTACGCTGAACTGGGCCGGCCGCGCTGCTTCAGGGCAGCAAGCCGATTTCCCGCAGTTCCTCGAACAGGGGATCTCGCGAATCGCGTCTGCCGATGGCCCACTGCGGCTTTGGCCGCGGGGCGTCCTGCGGGATTGGCACGACTCGCTTCCAGTCATGGACCACCGTGCGCCGGGCGATGAGCCATGGACCATCACGACGCTCGAAGCGATCGACGTACCTCGCCGAGGAGAACATGTCGAACCCCGCGCTGCTTCCTGAAACGGGCTGGCCGGTGAGTTGCGCGAGACTCGAGCCGGCATCCGCCGGGTAACTCTGGATCGTCCTGACGTAGCTCTCCGACACAGCCAGGTTGCTGCCGTTGAAATCCCTGCCGTTGAAATCCACCACGATGTTGGAGATCGAGTGACTCGAAAAGGCCACCGACCGGTGGCGTTCTGAGATCCAGGCGATCAGTTCATCGACCGTTCCCTCGAACGGGCCATGGCGGTCGACCGCGTCAGGATGAAAAACCGCGCGCATGCCGGCGCAGTCAAGGCGGTCGACGGCTCTGCACCACCTGAGGAGCACGTTCCTGATGGCAAGTTCGTCGGCAAACGCCTCTAGCACGGAGGACGAGCTTGGGCCTGCAGACGCCGCAGCTGTAGTCATCATTCTTCCTCCTGAGGTTGGCCGATGCTGCAAACGTGTCGAAGCCCGGCGGGTATTGGATGAATTCGAACAGTGTTCCGAGAATCGATGCAGGTCGCGTGAACGCGAACGAACACTGCGCCTCCTTCACGTCGCAGGAGATTCCATGGCGCAGCAGGAAATGCTGGATGCGGGGCTCTGCATCCAGAAACTCGAGGCCACTGCCAATCACGTTAGCCTGCGTGGCTGCCACGTCGTCCACGTGGAATGCAATTTGGTGGAGCCCCTGTCCGAAGCGTTCGAGAAACGGGTTCAGGATGTCGCCATCGCCACAGGGAGCCATCACCTCGAAGTCGATGTCCGCCACGCGGCAAAGGCAGAATTCCATGCCGTAATCCTCGAATCGCTGCACCGGGCCGGGGCTGGCGCCGAGCGTGCGCCTCAGCAACTCGACGGCGGCATCCAAGTCTGCAACCGCAATCCCGATCTCGGTCAGCTTGCGGATCATGTTTGCGGGAGCCTCACTGCGAAACGAGGGCCGCGGCTTCTTGCACGTCACCTTGCTTCAGGCGGCGCGCGAATGGCGCGCGGTACGGGGTTGCACGGTGCATGGTCGCACTGTTATCCCACATCACCAAATCATGCAGCTGCCAGGCATGCGAATAGACGAACTGGCTTTGTGTCGCATGTGCGGTCAAGTCGTCGATCAACTTGCGTCCCTTCTCCAAGCGCCAGCCGACATGTGCGAGGCATGGGAGGCGAGGTACAGCGACTGCGTCCCGTGCGCCTGTTCGTCCGCACGAGCGGCTGCTTCGGGGTGCGGCCCTGGCTGTCCGACGACACGTGGAGCGTGGTGACCCGGTGGGGCAAAGGGTAGAATGTGCCGTCGGCATGCCATTGGTCTTGGCCTTCATGAACAGCGCCACGCTGCTCGTCACCGGCAGGAGCATCCCCTGCTCGGCCACATTGGTGACATTGATGAGGTATGGCGTGGCGGTTTGTGTTTCCTTGAATGATGCACGCCGGGGCTCGCCCAGGTGCCGCAGGAGGCGCACCTGATCATCGTCTTGCAGCATTTGCTGCGCCAACACGAGAACTCCGTGCAGGGCCAGCGCACGCTCGATGGCGTCGACTTGTCCGGCGTCGAGCGGCTCGCGCAAGGAGCGGCTCGCGCAAGTCAAGGCCGCGCACTTGCGCAACGAACTCACCTTTCACAGGTGTCTGATGGATTGCGGATTTGCCATTGCTCACTTGCTGCTCCTTCAAAGGGCGGGACAAGTCATTCAGCCATCAGGCGCCGCAAATACGGGGCCCAAAATCTTGCCTCGATCTGGGAATAGTGCGCGTTCGTGTCGGGCCCTGCAGGCACCAGCACGGCCATCCCGTGCGCTACTTTTTGAATGGACCCTTGCAGGACGTTCAACTCCGCAGGCAGGACCACGTCGTCCTCGAAATTGACAGCGACGAGCCGGGCTCGAATCTTACCCAGGTCCGCAAGCGGATCGTAGTCGTGCGAGGACTGATACGCCCGCAACATGTCCGCGGGATCCTTCGCCAGGTTCTCCCGCACTACCGCGTCGAAGACCGATTTCGCAGCGTTCCTGTCAGGGATGTCGCGCAGCAGCACCGCGGGCCCTTCGAGCAGCACCTTCATGATCGGCATCACGTTGGCCCAGTGAGTCGGACGCTCCGTGTAGTTGCCATCCTGCCAGCCCGGATCGTTCAGGATCGCTTCGATGATGATCTGGCGCCAAAGGAGATTGCGACCCGCAATTGCGACCGGGAAACTGCTGATCGGAAACAGGCGCTTCGCAAAGTCTGGATAGGTGGTCCCCCAGAGCCATGTGTGCATGGCGCCCATGGAGATGCCGCCCACAAGCTCGGCGCGCTGAATGCCGAGACGCCTTGCCAACAGGTACTGAGCCTTCACCATGTCGCGATAGCCGTACATCGGAAAGCGTCCGCGCAGTCCATCACTGGGCTTGGTGGAACCCCCATGGCCCAACGCATCGGGCAAAACGATGAAGTAGCGCGCCGGATCGAGCACCCCGCCAGGGCTGAACAATTCGCTCGAGAGCGTCTCGCGCTCATACAGCGCTGAACTGCTTCCGGTTCCGTGAAAGAGCAACACGGCGTTCGCCATACTGCCATCGTCGCCCAGGCGAGGTTCGCCCAGCGTGCGGTAGGCCAGACGCACATCATCGAGCACTTCGCCCGTGAAGAGCTCGAACGAATCGAGGCTGATGTGGCCCTGCTTGAATCTGGTCGTCATCCGCCTCTGCTGTCGTGATGTTCGGCGGGCGCGTTGGGCGAATGGATTTCCGCGGGCTTGCGCCGCACGAGCGAAGCCGCGTCGTCCAGGGTTCGCACCCCAGCGATGGCAACCGCGATCATGAATTCGTTCCTGAGGATTTCCAGGACCCTTTCAGCTCCAGCCTGACCGCCAACGGCCAGTCCCCAGAGAGTCGGACGCCCGACCATGCAGGCGGACGCGCCGATCGCAACGGCCTTCAGGATGTCCGTGCCGGTGCGCACGCCGCCGTCCATCAGCAAGCGCGGCGAGCTGCCGGCTTGCTGCCGGATGGCATCCAGCGCATCAATCGACGCCGGCACATCGTCCAGCTGGCGGCCGCCATGGTTGGAAACGATCACGCCGTCCGCGCCAACCTCATGCGCATGCTGGACGTCTTCTCCTGAGAGGAGCCCCTTGAGGATGAGCTTGCCCTTCCACTGCGCCCGGATGGCCTCGACATCGTCCCACGTGACCGACGCATCGAATGAGTGGCCGGCCTTCTTCGCGCTACGGAGGAAGGAGCCCTGCGTGTTGTCGATGTTGCCGAATCGCACCGGGTTGAACAGGGCAGAGAGACTCCATGAGGGGTGCGTCGCAAAGTCCATGAACGTGCGAACGTCCTTGCGCAGCGGCAGACGCCAGCCATTCTCCAGGTCCCGCCAGCGCTTGCCATGCGCAGGCTGGTCCAGCGCCAGGCACAGGGTCTTGCACCCCACCGCCTGGGCGCGATGCAGGAGCGAAGCTGTCTTCTCGCGGTCCGTGATTATGTAGAGCTGAAACCAGAGATCGCAGTCCGGAGCGCCGCGCGCGACGTCTTCCATCGGAGCGACGGACATCGTCGACAGGCAGAAGGGCACGCCGAACCGGGCCGCCGCTTTCGCCAGGAGGATCTCGCCGTCCGGCCGCAGGAGGCCGGCCAGGCCCGTGGGCGCGATTCCGAGCGGCATCGACCATTTGCTGCCGGCAGCCTGTACGCTGACGTCGACCTTCGTCGTGTCACGTGCGACGCGCGGAATAAATTGCCAGCGCGAAAAGGCTTCCTCGTTGTCGCGCAGCGTGTTCTCCCTGGTGGCTCCACCGTCCACAAAGTCGAAAACCACTTTCGGTAGCCGCCGGCGAGCCGCCGCCCGCATCGCGGCGACAGAATGAATGTCGTCGACTCTCATGAAGCCATCGCAGGATTCGCCTGCATCTTCTCTATGCTCCCTGCAGAAGGGGCGCCACTTCGTGCGCGCCACCTTGCTTCATGCGGCGTACGAGCCGATCCTTGTAGGGAACCGCGCGATGCATGGTGGCGGCGTCATCCCACAGGACGAGATCGCGCGCCTGCCACATGTGGGTATACACGAATTGGGGTTGCGTCGCGTGCTCGATCAGCTCCTTCAGGAGCTTTCGTCCTTCTTCGACGGGCCAGCCGACGATGTGGGAAGCATGGGAGGCAAGATAGAGTGACTTGCGACCCGTAATCTTGTTTACGCGCACAAGCGGCTGGGGAGCGGTGCGGCTCTTGTGCTCCTCGGTCAGCTGCTCGGGCGTCATCCCGGCCTGCAGCAGCGACCAGCTGCGGTCATGCTGCACGACGAGGCCTTGCAACTCGCTCTGACGCTGGCCCGAGAGCGCCTCCCACGCGCCGCGCATGTCCGCGTATTCCGTGGGTGGCGCATTGTGCGGCAACTCGCGCGCGTGCAGCGTCGTGATGCGGTGAGGCAGCGGGTTATAGGTGCCGTCCGAATGCCACTGCTGGTTGGAGCGCATGAACATCGCGCCCTTGTCGGTCATCGGCAGGATGTTGCCCTCCGCGTCCGCGTTGGTGACGTCGATCAGGTAGCGGACCTCGGTCTGCGTCTCACTGAACGAAGCCGCTTTGGGCGGGCCGAACAGCTTGATGAAATTCAGTTGTTCCACATCTCCGATGCGCTGATCGCGGAAAATCAAGACACCGTGCGCGGCGAGCGTTTTCTCGACCCAGGCTGCCTGCTCGTTGGACAGCGTGTTGCGCAGGTCCAGCCCCTCCACGGAGGCGACGAACTCGCCCTTGATAGGCTGGACACGAACGTTGGGACTATCAGGCGCGGCTGTTTGCATGTTGGCTCCTTCCTTGCCGGGCCGGGAAATCCTTGCCGGACCAGTTAGAATGATTTGCTACCGATTGGTAGGAAGTAAATGTACAATTGGAACGCACCTTCCGATGTTGGTGGATACCCGTATGCCCCGGCAACTGAAGCCAATGCGGTAGAAAGGCAGTTCGCCGGAACACACAAGCAATCGATGAGTTCACCCGCCGCCCTGCGCGTTGTTGCGACAGGCCTGCTCTTCCCGGAGGGTCCCGTCGCGGCTGACGACGGCACGCTGCTGGTGGCCGACAAGATTCGTCAAGCTGGGGCGACACCATTCGCGCCGCACGCGCGACAAGCTGAGTGCCACCCGGTCAGGGGTTGCGAAGTCCAAGGCTCACAAGGACAGCATTTGCCGACGCACACCTTGCATTGCCGGTAGTCCGCTGCCCGCACTGCTTGAAATCCGGCCGGCAGGGCGGCGCGGTGCGCAGGCACCACTTCGACGGGAACGCGAAAGCAGTTGAAGGTCGTGAACGAAGCCATCGAACAAGTGATGGCGCTTTTCGCCGGGAAACGCAGATCCCACACTCCTGCAGGTCCTACAGAAGATTGCTGGAAGCAACTTGCTTGAGATCCCCGAGTCACTCCAAGTGCATGCTTCCGGAGTCCTTGAACAGGCCGAAGCCGAACAGATCGATGACGAACCGTCGGACCGCCAGTCAGACCGGGGCAGGGCAGTCAAACGCTTTCTGGCAGCGCAGTTTTCGCAGGTTGAGCCCTTCGCAGAGTATCTCAGCGGGAATGCGCATTTGGACACCCATCAGGGTGTAAAGGGCCTCGAATTCGAGCGTGTGATGGTCATCATGGATGATGCGGAAGCCAAGGGCTTCAACTTCAAGTACGAAGATCTGTTCGGCGGCAAATCGGCGGGAGACAAGACTACTGAGAACACGCGACGCCTGTTCTATGTGACCTGCAGTCGCGCTGAAAAAGGCCTGGCTCTGGTCGCCTCGATCCGGAGCGCATACGCAGGTTTGTTCTGAGGGAGAACTGGTTCACGGCAGAGGAAGTGGTCGTTGGCGTTCCAGCGTGAACGCTCTCTCCCCAAGCTGTTGCCGTCGCCTCCCGTACATCAGCAAGTTCGACCGGAGATAGTTGGCTTACTGGCGAAGCCTCTTCTCAATCCTTGTCTTGCTCATCACCAGCTCTGCATCGCTCAGGTCGCAACGGGCTAAGACTCGTGTTGGCTGCCCCAGGAAGACGTCTGGCAGCCTCACAGTGCGACGTTCACGCAAAGCGGGACCAACGACGCCGGCGGTGCGCGAAAAACTGCTTGCCCAGGCCGTCGACCTTTCCGGCGAAGCGCCCGAGCCAGTCGCGTTTCGTGCGGCAATGCTCTCACTCATGCAGCACTTTGCGGGACATCGAACTCCCTCTCTTGTCCGTTGACGAACCGCGCGGTGACGGACGATTCATCCTGTACGAGGCCCACCAGCTCGTAGCCCACGGAAATGGGCGTCCTGGTCATTCGCCTGGACTGCGGATGTGAGGGCGGCATGCAGATCGGCGCGATGGACCTGCAGGATCGGATGAAGGCGCTGGACTTGTGGGCACCGAACTCGCGGCGAGTCGTGGGACGAACAGGCGACGGTGTGTGCTCCCTCACTCGCTCGAGTGATGAACTTGATCTTCTTGATTCCTGTGTACCCCTCGGTCACCATGTCCACTCCGGCTTCCTCGGAAGCGATCGCGGCCAAGATTCGCCGATCATCACGAGCCGGGACGCACTGGGTCCGTACGGCGCTGTTGCCTGCGGCGCTTACGTGAGCAACTTCATGCTTGCCGCGCAGGCGCACGGTATCGCCTCTATCGCACAGGCAGCATTGTCGTCTTGGCCTGATGTCGTGCGGGAAGAGTTGCAGATCTCATCGGAACGCCGCGTCCTCTGCGGCATTTCATTTGGCTATGCCGATCTGGACACCCCGCAAACGGCTTCCGTACTACTCGCGCGCCATTGGACGATGTACTGCAATGGAGATATTGACCGTGGCGGGCGCAGCAAACCGACGGACTCGCAATCCACCGGTCACCGCGGCCTCGATCCGGCGGAACAGGAAGCAGCCCGATTAAGGCCGCGAAGCAGCACTGGATGCCACCTCGGTAGCTCCCGCTCCCCGCTCAGTGCCCCATCCGAGCTTTGATGGGTGCGGAGTAGCAGGGATTCAAATCCTTCTGGCAAGTGCTTGTGGTGGCTACCAGTTGTGCCCCATTGGATTAGCGATTACCCCGAAAAGTACCCCATAAGAGCTGCACCCTGTCCACGCAGACACGCTGCGCGTAGCTTGCCTCGCACTAGGATGCAGCAGAAGCGAGGTACACACGTGGAACAACCAACCAGCGAATCCTCCGAGCCTGAGGATCGCCTGCTCCGACTGCCGGAGGTGCTGAGGCTGTATCCCGTATCCAAGTCCGCGTGGTACGCGGGCATCACGGCCGGCCGCTACCCAGCCGGCATCAAGCTGTCTTCGCGTTCCGTCGCGTGGCGCAAAGTCGGACATCGACGCCCTCGTCCGCGCTGCGATTGAAGACCGGGGCTAACTCGCGCTAATGCGGAATTTAAGTGGGTTAGTTTCGCAGCGCGCCTAGGCCACCGCCCGCTTGGCAGCTCTTTTCGCGGGCGTTCTTTTCGCCACCGCGCTGCCCTTCCGCGCGGAGTTCTTCGCCGCCGTGCGCCGCACGCTTCTCGATTTTCCGCCTCGCGCCGTCTTAGACCTGGTGCGACGTTCAGCTGGAGCGATTGGAGACGCCTGCTTCCCGCTGGCAGATGGCTCCTCACTTCCGCCCTCCTGCCCTAGCCTCGCCGCCACCTCCCGCTTGCCGAGCCCGCGGACGGCCGCAATCTTCTCGACCTGCTGTGCGCGCGGGCGGGTCTTTCCACTCTCCCACTTGTAAACACTCAACGGCGAGACGCCCAAGATCTGCCCCATTGCCGCTGCGGAAATGCCGAAGCGTTGGCGCAGCTTGGCAAAACCCCTGGCACTGAAGCGGTGACGCTCAGATTGGGCCTCTTCGCTCACGTCGCTCACATTCCGAGCAGCACCACGGCCACTCCTTGTCGCCTTGGCGACCAACTTCTCCAGCGCGCCGATCCTTCGCTTCAACGCCGCTACTGCGCTGCGCTGCTGCGCCACCTGCTTCTTGAGTGCATCGCTGTCTGGCTTAGCAACTTTACGAGCAACGCGCGCGATTTCTTGCTTGAGGGCTGAGGCGATGTTTGGCATGTAGCAGGCACGGAGAAGAGGGATCGCCATGCTATCGCACTCACCGACCCATCACTAGTTTGATGGGTACTCGGGAACAGCTCTATTCAGGAACTCATATGCCCAGATTGCCAACTCCAATTTGCGTCCGACAGCTTCACACATCCGTTCTCGCGGTGCGTGACAGGCTCACAGAGGACGCTAGGAGCACGATCGATTTCGTGCTGGCCGACATGAGCGAAGACGCTCTTGCACTCATGTTCACGGAACTGTGCGCAACCTCGATCCTGATCTTCCTTGCAGATGGGGCGTACCAACTGCCAGCGGGGAATCGGGCGCACCCCAATGCGGCCGGTAAGGCTCCACCCCGCTGGCTAGCGTGCGCGACGCGCGCGGGATCTCGGCTGAAGGTGGATAGCTTGGCGAATTCCGCAGCCCGGCCGAGCGCAGAACAGGCCCCGCCCCCTTCATTGGCGGAGACGCTCATGCGCTTCAAGTTCTTGAGAGGACTGGAGCCCATACTCCCCCAGGTCGCTGCCGTCGACGCTTACCTGGGTGCAAAGCTGAAGGAGCTGCAAAACCTAGGTGAAGCCTTCGCTGAAGAGCTCGATGGCTACAAGATCAATCTGGACCACACCTTGGCGGTCTCGCTCGAATCCGACGGCGCTGTCAAGCTTGAGCTCGGAGGACTTCACCGAAACTCGTTGCATCCACAAGCCCAGTCGCTCGCGATGTCGCGCGGCCGATTTCCGTACGAGCGTAGCGGCGTTCTCTTGGGCCGAGACCTTGAGATAGTGTCCTGCCTACTCCTCCAGCGGGCCGTCGGCCCGTAGACTTTCTTTCGTCCTGGCTGCCGTAGAGCAGGCTTCCATCTCACTGTGGTGCAAACGTGGTGGCCGCGAACACCTGATTTGCGCTACAAATCCCGAACTGCTTCGAGTTGGGAGGGTGACATGCGGAGGCTGCGTTTCTTCGTCTGCTGCGCGGCGGCAGTTGTTGCGATCGGGTGCGGCAAGGCGACCGAAACCATCATCCCTTCGGACATGAGCACCTGGGACAAGGAGCTCGCTCCCGTCGTCCAGAAGCTGAGCGAAGAAGATAAGAAGCACTTCGTGGCCTACGTTGCACGCATGAAGTTGGCGGAAGGATTGTCAGGAGGGAAGAACGCAATCCCCTTCGGCATGACCGTCGGGCAGGCCATCGAAGAGCAGAAGAAGTGGGCCGCGGAACTGGAGCAGCGGCTGGCGCGGGAGAAGGCGGAAGAGCAAAAGCGAGAAGCCGAAGCCGCCGCCCTGGTCCAGAAGCTCGTGGCGGAGAGCATCGAAATCGCACGGCGAATCAATGAAGCAGTTACCGTCACGCTCCTCGCCAAGAGGGAGCTTCCCAGAAGCTTCGAAGCTGGGCGCTATAGCGACTACCAGCAGATCGTGATCGGCATCCAGAATAACGCGCAGAAACCGCTGAAGGCGCTGTCAGGGCGACTGGATTTCATCGATGCCTTCAACAAAGTCGTCGCGAAGGTTTACTTCGAAATCACGCGGGACGTGAAGCCTGGCGCCACATACAAGTGGACAGGCGGGCGCGACTACAACCAGTTCATCGACGAGCACCGAGTGCTTTGGAACTTGGACGATGGGCAGTACAAGACTCGCTTCGTGCCTGAGACGCTGATATTCACTGACGGTGAGAAGCTCACCATGCCTAAGCTCTAAGGGCTTGGATAGCGCCTGCCTCCCGCCGCTTTTTTCAGCAGTTCCTAGGCTACGTAAATCCCGGCTTATAGCGGGCTAGCCACTTCCCCTCACCGCCGGGCAGCGGCGGCTCGGACGCCGCGAGGGTCTAGCGACGTGCCTCACGGCCATCGCCAACCTCGCGAATTTGCCCGACCGAGGAGCGCGATACTCGAGTTTGGTCAGTTCGGAAGCACGAGACCGAAAGCGCGATCGTAGGACCGCCGGATGAACAATCCGGCGGTCACTTGTCCTCGGGGAACAGCTGGGGGAACCAAATGGCAGCTCGCGCTGCTTACCGGGACGTCGCCGCAAGGGGCGGTGCCATCGTGTTCAAGGTCCTAGACGTAGCTCGAACTCTGAAAGGCCGGGCACCCCCGTCGCAGCGCCTAGGCGGCGGCTCTTGGGGCCAGCTCGGGACCGCACCGGTGATCTAGGCTTCGCGCGTCAATGTCCGCTTCCGACACCCATTGCGGACATCGCCCCTTTTGTCCGCCGGTGCGTATCTGGCTCGAGTCGCAACACCGAATCGCGGCCGATCTGCCAAGTCGGCACCGCGGGGTCGACCAATCTTTGGCTCATGTGCTTTTTTCGAGCCGTCAACCACACGAACCCGGTGCGGAAAATGCCTGGCGCGCGACCCATTGAGCAGCCATTTCGCCCAAGGGATCGTTCGGGTGGCGTCAAGGCGCCCTTTCGCGTCCCGCGGGAGCTGGTGCCATTCAGTGCGTGTAGTACGTTCGCGATCAGGGCGAGGCAGCGGCCGCGACCTCCCTCACGTCACGCCACACGAAGTGCGACGTGCGTTTTGCGATCAGCCAGTTGCCGCCGCGGCGAACGTATTCGTCATTGTAGGTCACGCCGCTGCTGGTTGTCGTGGTCTTGCCCGCCTTCGTGGCGACCAGCACGACCAGGCAATAGGACACGCCGGTGGCACGATCCCCGCGAATGTCCACCGTCTGCTGGCCGTTGTGGTGGTGTGAAGTTTGCGAGGTACTCGCCGAACCTCTGCCCGATCTGCTCGCGCCCTTTCAGCGAAGAGGTCAGCGCCCCACCGACATAGCTGTCCACGGTCGCGTCCTCGGTGAACAGCAACACCTGGCTCTTCACGTCCTTGGCGTCGGCCAGGTTGGAGAAGGTGTCGACCAGTGTCTTGAGGGCGGCCCGGTCCTCGACGGACTGGATTCTTTGTTCAAGACTGAGTGGCTGTATGTGCTGGCGCTCCTTGCCCGTAGGCTGCTCGAGGGAGGTGCAGGCGCCCAGGAGGGAGAGGCCCACGGCTGCGGCAACTAAGACTCTGGTTGTACGTGGCATGAGGCAGTGCCGGAGCGGGGGGAACGGGTGAACTCTAACCCCGTAACGCTGACGGAAGCCGGACCGCCTAAGTTGAGCTGTCCGGCGCCGGAACAGTGGAAACTCCTTGAGCTGACGCGGCAACGCTTTGGGATTGCAGGGCGCGGCGGTAGCCCTCCCTTTGCTGCAGGCGCTCCCAGTACGCCTTCACCCCCGGCGTAAAACGTGTTGCGAACCCAAGGTGCTGCGCCAGCAGCAACGCATATCCAACCGAGACGTCGGCCGCGGTGAAGCGTCGGGCGCACAGGTGCTCCTGTTGGGCCAGCACCGGCTCCAATGTACGCAGCCTTGCCAGAAACCACTTTCCATAATCTTCCGCGACGGTAGGCAAGCGTCGCTGTTCCGGCTCGAAGCGCGAGTAACGCAGCACGAGCGTTTGCGGAAACGTGAGCGTGGCTTCGCCGAAGTGGAGGTAATTGAGATAGGCCCCATAGTCATCTTCCGAGGGCTCGACCTGCAGCGACGTGGGGGCGCTCAATGCGCAAAGGTACTGGCAGATGGCCGCCGACTCGGTCATCCGCGTGTGGCCGTTGATCATCAGCGGGACGGTACCCAGTGGATTGATGTCGAGGTACGAACGCGCCAAGACACGAGGTGGAAACGGCAGCATCTTCAAGTCATAGGGCAAGCCCAGTTCTTCCAACATCCAGAGAGGCCGGAAGGAACGCGCGCTCACGCAGTGGTAGAAGGTGATCATCAGGAGTCCAGCCCGGAATGGGCCGGTTCAACGCTTGAGCAGCGTCACGGCACAGGCGCCGTGTTCGAAGTTCGAGACGCCGCCGCCGGTGACGTGAGCCAACCCGACGCGAGCGCCTTCAACCTGGTGGGCACCGCTGCGGCCTTGCAGTTGGCGAGTGATCTCGGCGATCTGTGCGACACCGCTGGCGGCGACCGGGTGGCCGCGCGAGATGAGTCCGCCCGATGGGTTGACGACTTGACGGCCGCCCAGTGAAGTCGCGCCGCTGCGCAGCAACGCCAGCGCGTCGCCGGGTCTGCAGAACTGGAAGGCTTCGTAGTACATCAGCTCTGCCGCGGCGAAGGAGTCATGGATTTCGGCGACGTGGATGTCCGTCGGCGAAACGCCGGTGAGTTCGTAGATGTCTCTGGCTGATTTCGACGACACATGCGAAGTCGTCATCGAATAGGGCCCGGGCTCGTACTCGCCGGAGTGCAGGACCGTGCCGGCCACCTGCACGGGGGGCCGGCCGCCAGCGAATTCCTTCATCAGGCTCTCGGAGCCGAGCACCACCGCCGCGGCACCATCGCCGGTGGGGCAGCAATGGAGCAGCCGGAACGGGTCCGCGACCTCGCGGGACGCGTTCACTTCTTCCAGCGTCACCGGCTTCTGGAATTGCGCCAGCGGATTGCGGGCACCATGGGCGCGAGCCTTCACTGTCACTTCGGAAAAGTCGGCCGCCTTCAGGCCGTGCTCGTGCATGTAGCGCCGGGCGCGCATCGCATAGAGCACGGGCATCGTGAGCCCGTTGATGGCATCCCAGTCTTCGCGGTTGAGAGGGAGGGCTCCCCGGCCCAGTTTGGTCAGCATGTCGACGCCCACGATGACCGCGGCCTCGCACCGGCCTTCGGCAATGCGCGCGGCCGCTTCGTGGACACCTACTGCGCTGCTCGAGCAGGCGTCCTCGACGTTGATGATCGGGATTCCGGTGAGCCCGAGTTGCCCCAGGATCTGCTGACCCATCATCGAGCCGCCAAAGACGGAGGAGGAATATGCGACATCGATTCGCTCGCGCGACAAGCCGCTTTCCTTGAGCGCCTCCAGCACTGCGGGGACGGCGAACTGCTTGTGGGTGAGTTCGGGGTACTTGCCGAACTTGCGCAATCCGGTGCCGAGGACGTAGACAGGGCGATTCATCTCAGGCTCCTTGCCTGGCGGTCAGGTCGAACACGAAGCACGGGCCGCTACCCGGCGCACGCACGGCCGACAAGGTCACCGGCACCCCACAAACGGGGGCCTGCTTTGTGTTGAGCAGGCCGAAGACGCGCACGTTCTCGGGCAGATCGACATAGCCGACGTATTGCAGCGCATCAGCGCTGCCAATGGTGGTGTAGCTGTACAGCACTCCCTGTGAGGAGAGGTCCTGCAATTCCGCCTTTTCGGACCAGCACTTCGGGCACACGTCGGCGGGCGGAAAGTTGTTGAAGCCACAGGCCTGGCAGTGCGAGCATGCGTACGCCGGCCGCTGAGGTGCGCCGGCATCCACCCGCGCGACGGAAGCTTTAGGAGGAGTGGGTTGCTGCATGGCAATCGGTGACATTGAATTGCGTGGCGTGCGGCTCAGGCGACGGCCTGCTTGAGGCGAGCGAGGATTTCCCCGTTGTGTTCACCCAGCCGCGGGGGGAAGGAGTGGACGGTGCGACCCGGGGGATTGAACTTCATGGGGTCGCCGGCGACTTCGAGCCGCTGGTCGGGAGAGGGGCCATGGAGCTTCAGGCGCATGCCACGGTGCAGCACTTGCGGGTTGTTGAACACGGCTTCGAGGTCGTCGACGGCAGCGGCGGGCACCTCGGCTGCCACCAGCCGCTCAATGAGATCGCCCGAAGAAGAACGGGCGAACTCGGTGTTCAGCAGATTGATCAGGGTCTCACGGTTCTTGTAGCGGCTCTTCCCGTCCTTGAAGCGGGGGTCGTTCGCGAGGTCACCCAGGCCCAGCACCCGCACAAGGCCGCGGAACATGTTCTCGGTGTTGGCCGTGACTGCGATGACCTTGCCGTCGCCGGCCCGGAAACACCGATAGCTTGGAATGAAGTCGTGAGCGCTGCCCTGAAGGCCGGGCACCTCGCCGCCCTGGAGGTAGCTGGCAGCCTGGTAGGTCAGCAAGGCGACCTGCACATCGAGCATGGACACTTCCACGTCGCGGCCGACACCCGTGCGGCGCGCTTCCAGCAGGGAGGACAGCAGGCCGATCACGGCGTACAGACCGGCACAGAGGTCGCCAATGGGGACACCGGCGCGGACCGGCTCGCGGCCGGGTTCGCCCGTCATGCTCATGACGCCCGACATCGCCTGCACGATCATGTCGTAGGCGGGCCGATCCCTCAGCGGGCCGTCCTGGCCAAAGCCGGAAATGCTCGCCCAGACCAGGGAGGGCTTGCGCGCCCGCTCCGTGGCAGCGTTGATCCCCAGGTGCGCCAGCTTTCCGGGTCGGAAGTTCTCCACCACGGCGTCGGCCTCACCGATCAACTGGCGAGCGATCGCGAGACCTTCGGGAGTCCGCATGTCCAGCATCAGCGACTTCTTGTTCCGATTGGTGCTGCCGAAGTACGTGCTGGAGCCGTCCACGAATCGAGGGGGCACGGAGCGCGACATGTCACCATCGGGCGCTTCCACCTTGATCACCTCGGCGCCGAGGTCACCCAGGATCTGCGTGGCGAAGGGGCCGGAGAGGAAGAGCGTGAAATCGACGATGCGCACGCCGGCGAGCGGGCCGACGGAAGGGGAAGCAGTCATTTGGCGTATCCCGCTTAACGGGACGTGATTTCGTTTAGCAGATTCGATTCTCGTAACAACGTCTCGTGTTGTCAAGCACGCGCGCTCGCGCCGCCTGTTTGGCGTTTGCGGATGAACAAGCTGAAGTACGGGGCCTGAAGTCGCACAGCCGCCAACGGCGATAGCGGGCGGGGCGCAAATTCAGGCTGTGTTCGGGAGCGGAGAAGACGCAGGCTTCCCCCCGCGCAGAGACTCGAGCGCTCTTTTCAGCTCGTAACGGTGCTCAGTTGACAACGCCGGCCGCAGGTGCCGCGCTGCCCTATCCGCCGCTGCTTGACCGAGCGGGTTGTAAGGCGCGCTCAGCCTCCGGACGGCACATGGCCCAGGGTCGCGCTCAGCTTCCTGGCCTGCTCCATGAGGACGTGGGCCATCTTCGATTCCCTGCTTTCGACAAAGCGCGACTCCGGCATGGTGATGCACAGCGAGCCAACCACCGCTCCCTGCGACCTGAAGATTGGCGTTCCCATACCGACGGCGCCGAGTGCGCGCTGCCCCTTCGAAACCGCGTATCCGCGCTCGCGGATGAGGGCAAGCTCGCGCCGAATGGTGCGGTTGTCCTGCATCGGCCGCCCCGTGATCGGCGACACCTCCTGCTTCGCGAGCACCTCGTCGACCACCTCGGCTGGAAGGAAGGCCAGCATGGAGCGGCCCAGGGCTCCATACGCCAGTGAACTCATCTTGTAGAGCTCCTGTTCGATGCGCAGCGGATGGTGTCCGTAAATCGCCTTCACGATCATCGCCTTCTGCTCTGCCGGCACGTACAGGTTCAGCACGCTGGTCTCACCGGTGCCATCCGCGACCCGCTGCATGAACCCTTCAGCGACTGTAGTCACCTCGGTGCGGGACACGATGAGCCCCCCCAGGCGGAGGAATTCCAGCCCGGCCCGGTAGGTGCCGGCGCGCGAACCGCGGTCCGCCAGACCGGTATTCACAAGCAACACCAACAGGCGGTGGGTTGTCGAAGTGGGCAGCCTCATTCGTTGAGCCACCTCCGCCACCGAGCTGTCGCCATTGGACTCCGCCAGCACCTTCAGCAACAGGGCAACACGATCGACCGTGCCTGTGGATGTGACTTCACTGCTCATGTTGCTGCCGCTTCCTCCGCATGGTCTTGAAACTACACTGGCCGTGTGAAGCGAGTTGACGCGGCCCGGAGCCAGCCGATGAACATGCTCCCGTTGATCGGTATAGTATCCCGATAGAGGGATTCTTCAAACACAGCGCGATCCAGGACCTCCCCGGTTGATCAAGGCGGCAAAGTCGAAATCGCTGAACCATGGAAGTGCGGGCATTGCCTGCCGGGGCACCTGTCGGAGGCGTGACTGCAGTGCGGCGTGCACCGGTTCGCGCTGCATCCCGGTCGCGAATGGCGGCGAGCCATCTTCAAGCTCTTAGGGACGCCAGTGCGACAGTAGCAGGTCGGCCACATCCGAAGCATCCGACATCGTGAGCTGGTGGGGAGCGCCGGCTACGAGTGCCACGGGTTCCGGCACGGCAGCATCGGCTCTCAAGGCCTCCACGACTTGCGGCGTCGCCGACACATCCAGCTCGCCCGCCACACAAAGACCGGGCACTTCCCCAGGGAGCGGGCCCGGTGCGGGGTAGGTCGCAAGCGCGCGCCAAGCCGCCGCCCACGCGGCCGGCTCCATGCGCAGCAGGCAGGCGCGCGCGTAGCGCACGAAGGTGTCGTCCGCAGCGATCGACGCAGCTGAGAACCATCGCTGGAGCGTCGCATCGACCACTGCCGCCATCCCTCCCTGCAGCGCCGGCTCGCCACGCTCAGCCAGCGCCGGGACTGCGGACGGCCCCCCGGCAACGAGGGTTACGCTGCGCCATCGCGCTGGGTCGCGTGCGGCCGCCAGGCGCGCCACCGACGCGCCCATGGATGTGCCGAGCAGGTGCGCACGGTCAATCTGCAGCGACTGCAGCAGATTGACCACGTCCGCCGCCATGCCCGGCAACGTGATCTCGCCAGGTTGTGAACGCGCACTGCCGTGGCCCCGAAGATCAGGTGCGATGACCTGCACGTTTGCGCGAGACAGCAGGGCTTCGGCCAGCCAGCGGAAGGAGCCGCCGTCGAGGCCGAGCGAGTGCAGCATCACGAACGCGGGCGCAGCGGGCGCGCCCCAACGCCACACCGGCGCGGTCGCTTCGGCTGGCGTCATCCGGCCACCCGGAACCGAGCCAGGTCGAGGAGCGTGATGCCGAAAAAAAAGTTTGCCATGAATTGGATCCTTCAAGGGTGATATGCCTTTTGCAACGCGTCGCCGCCTTGCAGCTACGAAGGCCGCGCGCCGCCGCCGGGCCCGCGCGCCAGGAAGTCAAGCACCAGGTGACTGAATGCCTGCGCTTCCTGGAACGGTGGAAAATGGGCAGCGTGGTCGAGTTGGTGGAAAGCGGCGTGCGGTGCGCGTTCCAGATGCGCGTGCACCTGGCGCGCCAGGTCCGGCGTGAAAAGGAGATCATGACGACCCACCGCGACCAGGGTGGGCACCGCCAGTTCGCGCAGTGCCGTGCGCAGGTCCACCCCCACCATGCCCTGGGCGATCCTGGCGTAGCCCAGGGGATCGTGCGCGAGGAACATGCGCGTGTACGCGACGTAGCGTTCGTCCTTCGGCATGTTGGCGAATGCCGTGTCTATGGCCGCAGGAACGAGCGCCTGCATGCCGTGCCGAGTGACGGCCTCGGCTCGCCCGTCGATCACCGCACGCGCGGATTCGTCGATGCTCAAGGTGGGCTCCGAGAGCACGAGCGCTCGCACATGCCGCGGATGGCGATGTGCGTACCAAGTGGCCACCACGGCGCCAATAGCGCACCCGATGGGGATGATCTGACCCAGGCCAAGCTCGGCTCGGACTGCCTCGACGTCGTTCGCATGATCCTCGGGCGTCCAGGGTCGGTCTGGCGGTGGCGACTCGCCTGCCCCGCGCAGGTCGCAGGCGACCACCGCAAACTGCTGCGACCACAAGGTCGCGCACTCGTCCCACATGTGGCGGTTCGCGCCCAGGGCATGGAGCAGCAACAGGGCGGGCCCCTCGCGAAGCCCGCTGACGGAGTAGCGAATAGTGCTCATGCGTCGTCTTCCAGGAAGAGTTCCACGGGGACGTTGAGCGTGAAGAGGGAATATTGCCGCATGCGTTCCGGCCCTTCAAAAATAGTCACGGCGCGTGCGCCATGTCGAAAGCCGAAATGCCGCCACGGGTGACCTGGGGCAGTCCTGCTCATGCGTTTGCTCACCTGATGGGGCGGCTGCGGCTGTTGAGCTGCGGCGTGATTGTTGCCGGCGTCCTTTATCCCGTTTAACGGGCCGCATTTCCACTGATTGGGAATGATATTGGCCCGACGAGCCGCTGTCAACGCTGGTCTTGTCCTACGAAATGGGCGCGGAGGCGGTTCGCGCTTCAAAGGTTTGTCGGCAGAGTAGGCGAATCGCCCCCGCCCGGCCACCAACCTGCGGGGGCGATCGGGGTATCGACTCAAGCCGACGCCCCAACCCTATTAACGAGCTTGACAGCGCCATTGGCGTCGTGTCAATATCTGTCAATCGGGATGCCATCCCGTTTACCGAAATAAGGATCCCGATGTTCAAAACCCGCTTCATCCGTGCCCTCGCCTTGGCCTGCGCGGTATTTCCTCACCTGGGCGCGCAGGCACAAGCATTCCCGGACCGCCCCGTTACGATCGTGGTCGCGTTCGCTGCCGGGTCGCCAGTGGATTTGACAGCTAGAGCGCTTGCCGCCGAGATGTCACTCAACCTGAAGCAGCCGGTCCTTGTCGAAAACCGCGTCGGAGGCAGCCAAATCGTCGCGGCGAGTTCGGTGGCCCGTGCGCCGGCCACCGGGCACACGGTCATGCTTTACGTGCTTCCGTCAGTGACCGCGCCTTCGGCCCAGGCGAACCTTCCTTACAAGGGGATTGCCGACTTCGCGCCGATCGCTCGGGTTTCGACGATTGTTGGCGTCCTGGCGGTTGCCCCGGGCATTCCTGCCAACAACCTGAGGGAGTTCATCGACTTGTTGAAGGCCAATCCTGGCAAGTACTCCTACGGTACGACCGGGGTTGGAAGCGCGATGCATCTCTTCGCTGAGAAGTTTCACGCGGCGATCGGCGGAGCCAAGGCCGTCCACGTGCCGTATCGGTCGGTGCAGCCAGCAATGACGGACATGATGGAAAACCGCCTCGGTTACACCTTCGCCCCGATGAGCGCAATGGAGTACGTCAAAGCCGGGAAGCTGAAGGCAATCGCCCTCCCGACGCTGAGAGCCGACCCTGCGCACCCAAGTATCCCGACGTTCGAGGCTTCCGGATTGAAGGGCTTCGAGGCGATGGTGACCTACGCCCTGGTGACGACGAAAGGCACGCCCCCCGCTGTGCTCGAGCGCCTGAACAGTGCTGCCAACGCCGCTACTGCAACGGAGTCGTTTCAGTCCAGGATGAAGGGTCTGGGCGGCGTCCAGATTCCCCCACCGCTGACCTCCCCCGAGGCCGGAATATTCTTCGCACAGGAAGAGGAGCGATGGAACGCGCTGGTCAAGGCGCAGAACATCGTTTTGGAATGAGCGGCGCCGTCACCATGGACACGACCATCGAAGTGACCCGCGAACATGGGATCGTCACGCTTACGCTGAACGGGGCTCCCACGAACCGGTTGCTGCCTGCAACGCTTGAACACCTGGCTCGAATCGTTGCGGAGCTGGAACGCGACGATGAGTCCCATGTCGTCATCATCACCGGGGCTGGCACCGAGTTCTTCTCTTCGGGCGTTCTCAGCCCCGCCATCCGGGCTGAACTGCCAAAGGAATCCATCGTCGGAATGTTGAGATGGGGCAATCGGCTGTTCGATCACTTGGAAGCCCTGCCGCAGATCGTGATCGCTGCCCTGAATGGCGAAGCACGCGCCGGCGCAGCAGAACTCTCCCTCGCCTGCGACATCCGCCTAGCGGCCGCGCACGCAAAGTTCAGCTTGCCCGAAGCGGAGTGGGGCGGTTTCCCCGGCGGGGGGGCTCCGGTGCGCCTCCCAGCCATTGTGGGTCGCGCGAATGCCCTGCACATCATGTGCGCGACGCCCACCTTGGGAGCCGAGGAGATGAAGTCAATGGGACTCGTCCAAGCCGTCCACCCCTCCGCCGAGCTACTGGCGGAAGCAACGCTGCTTGCAAGGCGGATCGTTGCAAACGGGCCGCTGGCCATTCGGGGGGCCAAACGGATCGTGCATGCGCGGCTCAACACGGGCTTCCACGCGGCACGGCAGCTCTCGGACGAGATGCGGACAGCCGTTGAATACAGCAAGGACGTTGACGAAGCCACAGCTGCGCATGCCCAAGGACGCCCTCCACGCTTCACCGGGCGATAGGCTCCCGTGCGGCCTTGATGACCTCCGGCGGGGGCAGCCGAAGTGTCCTGCACGCCCGCGCCTCCCCTGCAGGCCACGGTCTCTTGCCTGCATGAGGGCTGAGACTCGTCGGGCAGCCTGAATGCCCTGCGGGAGGCTCGTAAACCCATGACCCGACGTCTCAGTCCTTCGGCCGCACCGACATCACGGTCGGCGTCGTCTGGAAAGCGATCTGCTGCCAGCGCGAGTCGCTGAGGACCCAGACCTGCATGACCTGCGAGTCGATGTGGACGTGGTCGCCGGTGGCTTTGCGGACTGCCTGGAGCAGCCGGCGGCCGGTCATCAGCGCAGCGTCTCTGAAGACCCGACCTGCGCGTCGTCGAAGCGCTGCACGTGTTGCCAGCACGTGCAATCTCGCCCACCGCTTCCGACAGGATCTTGCCCTCTTCCCGTGCCAGCAGGTCCCCCAGTTCCTTCTGGCGCGCGAGGATCTCGCTGCCCGCGGCGTCCAGGGGATGTCGAAGCGTTGTTGGGGCGTAGCCAGGCCCCATGCCGGTTGCGCCTGCTTCGCAGCGACGATGGCGTCGCGAGCCTGTGCGGCATCAGCCTCGGCGAACTCGCCCACCACGTCGTGCGTATCAGACGGGTTGATGTTCTAACTGGTGCGAGCGCCTTCTCTCCAGGCACCGCCAATCAGGTTCCTGTACATGTGCTGGGCCTGTGTCATTGCGCTGCCTCGTCCGCGCCGATCGCGGCCACCGCCAGGTACGTCGCAGGTTAGCGGCTCTCGCTGTCTGGGCCGCGGCACGACCTAAGTCGGCACCGCGGGGCGATCGATCTTTGGCTCATGTGCTTTTTCAAGCCATCAACCACACGAGACTGGTGCGGAAGATGCTGGCGCGCTACGCATCAAGCAGCCAGTTCGCCCAAGAGATCGTTCGGGTGGCGTCAAGGCGCCCTTTCGCGTCTCGCGGGAGCTGGTGCGGCACGACCAAGCAACAGGAGACGCCGGTGGCATGATCCCCGCGAATGTCCACAGTCTGCTGACCGTTGTGGTGGTAGACGGTGTTGAAGTTTGCGAGGTACTCGCCGAACCTCTGCCCAATGTGCTCGCGCCCTTTCAGCAGCGGCGTGACCTATACGACCAATACGTTCGCCGTGGCGGCAACTGGCTGATCGCGAAACGCACGTCCCACTTCGTGTGGCGTGACGTGAGGGAGGTCGCGGCCGCTGCCGCGCGCTGATTGCGGACGTACTACATGCAGTGAATGAGGCAGTGCCGGAGCTGGGAGAACGGGTGAACTCTAATCCCGTAACGCTGATGGGTAGCCGGACCGCTACGGTGAGCTTTCCGGCGCCGGAACGGTGGAAACACCTTGAGCTGATGCGGCAACGTTTCGCGATTGCAGGGCACGGCTGTAGCCTTCCCTCCGCTGCAGGCGAAGCCCAGTTCTTCCAGCATCCAGAGCGGACAAAAGGAGCGCGCGCTCACGCAGTGGTACAGAGTGATCACGGGCAACCGAGCGCTCAAACCCGCTCAAAAATTGCCGCAATACCCTGACCTCCACCAATGCACATGGTGGCCAATGCGTACCGCCCTCCAATACGATGGAGCTCATGAATCACTTTGGTTGTGATGATCGCGCCCGTCGCGCCGACTGGATGGCCAAGCGAGATGCCGGACCCGTTGGGGTTCACTTTCGCGACGTCAAATTCCAGGGCCTTGCTCACGGCACAAGCCTGGGCGGCAAATGCCTCGTTCGACTCGATCACGTCCAGGTCATCCACGGTCAACCCCGCGCGTCGAAGGGCTAGGTGAGTCGCGGGGACGGGACCTATTCCCATGAACCTGGGATCCACGCCCGCGTGGGCGTAGCTCACGAGCCGGGCCAGCGGCTTCAAGCCGCCTTCCTCAATACCCTCCTCCGTGGCGAGCACCACCGCGGAAGCGCCGTCATTGAGTCCCGAGGCATTTCCGGCAGTCACCGTGCCGTTCTCCTTGAACGCCGGCTTCATCTTCGCAAGTTGTTCCATGGTCGTGCCGGCGCGCACATGCTCATCGGCATCGAAAACGACGGTGCCCGTTCGACTCTCAAGCGCGATCGGAACGATTTGCGACTTGAACCTTCCCTCTGCAATGGCCCTGGCCGCGCGGGCTTGGCTTTCCACAGCCAGCTCGTCCTGCATCTGGCGCGTCACCGCCGCCCGTTCCGCGACGTTTTCGGCGGTGATGCCCATGTGGATCCGGTGGAAGGGATCGTGCAGGACGCCCAGCATGTAGTCGGTGGTCTGCATGTCCCCCATCCGGCCGCCCCACCTCGCACCGGCCATCACGTACGGGCTCCGGCTCATGGATTCCGCGCCGCCGCCCACGGCAAGGGTTGCTTCGCCCAGCATGAGGGTGTGCGCCGCCGAGATGATGGCCTGCAAACCCGACCCGCAGAGGCGGTTCACGTTGAACGCGGGAGTCAGCTCGGGAACGCCGGAATCCATCGCGGCTACACGTGCCAAGTAGGCGTCCTTTGGCTCGGTGGGAATCACATTTCCCATGACGACGTGGCCGACCCTTGCAGGATCAACCCCGCTCCGATCCAGCGCTGCCTTGACAACCGCCGTCGCCAGTTCCGTGAGCGGGACGTCTTTGAGTGATCCGCCAAAGGTGCCGATGGCCGTCCGCGCCGCCGCCACAACGTAAACGTCTTGGGTTTTCATGTCAGTGCCACTTCAGGGGTTTGCGCCGGATCGACGTCGCTGACGCCGGGCTTGCTCAGTTCATCCAGGAGGTAGGCCTCGCGAATCTGCGCGGCTTTGATGTTCGCCTCTTTGACGTGCCCGTAGCCGCGCATTGTCTGCGGCAACCTGGCGAGTTCGAGGACAGTGGCCACCTGATCCGGCCGCGCGCTCGTGAGCGCTTGGCGAATCTGTGCAACATAGAGCGCGATCAGTGCACGCTCTGTGCGGCGCTCTTCGGTGTACCCAAAGATGTCAAGTGGCGTGCCACGCAGACGCTTGCCCTTCGCCAGCCAACGGAACGCAGTGGCGACCCAGGGTCCGTACGCTTTCTTCAGCAAGCGACCCTTCGCATCCCGCTTGGCCAACAAGGGCGGCGCGAGGTGGAAGTGCAGCTTGTAGTCGCCTTCGAACTCGCGTCCGATGCGGTCAAAGAAGCCGCTTTCGGTGTAGAGACGAGCCACTTCGTACTCGTCTTTGTAGGCCATCAACTTGTAGAGGCTCACTACGATTTCGCGCGCCACGCGCTCCGACCCAAAACGGGTCTTCTCGAGAGCCGCTAGCTCGCGCACGGTCGCCTCGAAGCGCTGCGCGTAACTGTCGCCCTGATAGTCGGTAAGCCGTTTCCGACGATCGGCGAGCAACGCATCAAGGGCAAGCGTTGGCTGCGGCATCAGCATGACCTGCGGTTTGTCCAAGCCAGCGGCGGCGCGCACCTTGTTCACGTCAACCGCCGCCTGCCGTCCCCAAGCGAACGCCGCCTTGTTCATTTCCACCGCCGCACCATTGAGTTCGATGGCGCGCAGCAGCGCCCCGTCCGACAGCGGCACCCTACCGGACTGCCACGCGAACCCAAGCATGAATACGTTGGTGGCCACCGCGTCGCCCATCAATTTGGTGGCGAGCCTGGAGGCATCGACAGTTGCGGTGTACTTCACGCCGGATTTCAGCTGCTCAAGCAGTTCCTGGGGACGCGCCTGCCAATCGAGATTGTTCAGGAAGCTACCTGTCGGCGCCACATCCGTGTTCACCACCGCCGCTGTGCGGTCGGCGCTCGAGGCTGCCATCGCCTCCTTGCCGGCAGCGACCATGAGGTCACAAGCCAGCAGCAAGTCTGCCTGCTTCTGACCGACACGGGCCCCGTAGAGAGCTTCCGGACGCGCTGCAAGGCGCACGTGCGACATCACCGCGCCCCCTTTTTGCGCCAGGCCGGCCATGTCCATGACGATGACGCCCTTTCCTTCGATGTGCGCCGCCATCCCCAGGAGCGCACCGATGGTGACCACGCCGGTGCCGCCGACACCGGTGATCAAGACGTTGTACGGTTGCTCCAATCCTGGAATTTCCGGTTGCGGGAGGCCCGAGGGCGGTGTCGCCTTGCTCTTGAATGCTTTACGCAGTCCACCGCCTTCAACCGTGACGAAGCTCGGACAGAAGCCCTTGACGCAGGAATAGTCCTTGTTGCAGGAACTCTGGTCGATCGTCCGCTTGCGGCCGAGCGGCGTTTCGAGGGGCACGATGGACACGCAATTCGATTGCACACCGCAGTCGCCGCAGCCTTCACAGACTTCCTCATTGATCACGACGCGCTTCGGCGGGTCCACCATCTCCTTCTTCTTGCGGCGGCGGCGCTTCTCGGCCGCGCAGGTCTGCGCATAGACGATCACGGAAACGCCGGGCGTGTCGCGCAGGCGCCGCTGCACGGCATCCAGTTGGTCGCGATGGCTGACTACCGTACCTTCCGGCAGGCCGCCCATGGCCTTCCATGCATCAGGATCATCGGACACCAGATGCACATGCTTGACCCCCTCGGCCGTGACCTGCTGGACGATCTGGATTGCGCTCAATGATCCCTCGACCGGTTGACCGCCCGTCATGGCGACTGCGTCGTTCGCCAGGATCTTGTAGGTGATGTTCACGTTGGCGACGACGGCCGCGCGCAAAGCCAGCGAGCCCGAATGGCTGTATGTGCCGTCCCCAAGGTTCTGGAAGATGTGGCCTTCCGAGGTGAACGGCGCGTGCCCGATCCAGGCTGCCCCTTCGCCGCCCATCTGCGTGATGTTGGCGGTGCTTCGGTCCATCCATATCGCCATGCCATGACAACCGATACCGGCCCCTGCGCGAGAACCCTCTGGCACCTTCGTGGACGTGTTGTGCGGACAACCCGAGCAGAAGAAGGGCAGCCGCTGCGGCAGCGTCGGGTCCAGGGCGGCGGCGCAGCCGGCGTCGGCCAAGACAGCGGTGGCGGACTGTGGCAGTGCACCCGCACCCAGAACCTGCAGCAGGCGTTGGGCAATGACCTTGGCGATGAGCGTGGGCGAGAGCTCGCCATTCGGGGGAAGCAGGAAGCCATTCGGCGAGTGGACCCATTCGCCCTCCCCTTCAGACTTGCCCACCACGCGCGGGCGCGCGTCCGCGGGCGCGTTGTACAGCTGTTCCTTGATCTGCGGCTCGATGACGCCGCGCTTCTCTTCCACGACCAGGATCTCGTCCAGGCCTTGCGCAAACTCCGCTACGCAGTCGGGTTCGAGCGGCCAGGTCATGCCTATTTTGAGCAGGCGCACACCGAGGGACTTCGCACCCGCTTCGTCGATGCCAAGCAGCGAGAGCGCTTCGCGCGTGTCCAGGTAGCTCTTGCCGGTCGCGACGATCCCCAACTTCGCATTGGGAACGGTCCAGTCCTGGCGGTTCAATCCGTTCAGCCGGGCATACGCCAGGACGGCATGGAGCTTGTCGCGGAGCAACCGCTCTTCCTGCTCCATCAGTGGATCCGGCCATCGAATCGACAAGCCGCCCTCAGGGAGCGGGTGGTCGACCGGCACCTTGATGTCGATCGCCATGGGATCGATGTCGAACGACGACGTGGTCTCGATGGTTTCGCTGATCGCCTTGAACCCGATCCAGCAGCCCGAGTAGCGGGACATCGCCCAACCATGCAAGCCGAATTCAAGGAACTCGCGGACACCGGAGGGATTGAGTACCGGCATCGCAGCGGCGATGAATGCCTGTTCACTCTGGTGCGGCAGGGTTGATGACTTGCAGGTGTGGTCGTCACCTGCAATAGCCAGCACGCCGCCAAACTTCGAGGTACCCGCGATGTTGCCGTGCTTGAAAACGTCGCCGCTGCGATCCACGCCCGGCCCCTTCCCGTACCACATGGAAAACACACCGTCGACCGTGGCCTTGGTGTCCATCCCTGCCATCTGCGCACCCCAGACCGAGGTGGCAGCAAGTTCTTCGTTCAGGCCCGGATTGAACTTTATGTTGTGCTTCGCCAGGTACTTATCGGCTTTCCAGAGCTCCTGGTCAACGTATCCCAGCGGAGAGCCGCGGTAGCCAGACACAAAGCCGCCGGTGTTAAGCCCGGCAGCCTCGTCCCTTGCCTTCTGCGCTAAGAGCAAACGAACGAGCGCCTGCGTCCCCGTCATGAAGACACGACCTTTCTCGAGTTCGTACTTGTCGTTGAGTGAAACAGGGGTACTCATGCGTTTGGCTCCGCGAAACTTCGTTCTGGTGGGATTGATATCAGTCGGCAACGGCACCGGAGCGCTTCACCAGCTTCTTGTGCTTTTCCAGCTCGCTTTCGAAGAAGGGCCGCGTCTGCTCGGGCGTGGTCGCCGTGAGCGTGAGGCCCTGGGCCTGGAAGCTGTCCTGGACCTCCTTGTGGGCCATGGTTTCCTTGATCCTCCGGAACGCGTCGGCTACCAGGGGTGCCGGCATGCCGGCCGGCCCGATGACCGCGATCCAGGCGTCGAACTCGAAGCCAGGGAGGCCAGTCTCGGCCAGTGTCGGCACGTCGGGGTGCGCCGCATTCCTCTTCGCGGTGGTGACGGCGATGGCGCGCAGCTTGCCGGACTTGATGTGAGGCGCCGCCACCGCCAACGGCAGCATGCCGAAGTTCACTTGGCCGCCGATGATGTCCGTGGTCATGGCTGCGGCGCCCTTGTACGGCACATGCAGGATGTTCACACCGGCCTCGCTTGTGAAGTATTCCGCAGCCAGATGCAGCACAGTCCCGTTGCCCGCCGATCCGTAGGAAAAACCTTTTGGATTGGCCTTCAGCTCGGCGACGAAATCGCGGGTCGTCTTCGCCTTCACTGTGTCTGGGTTCACCACCAACACCACGGCGGAGGACGCGATCACGGAGATCGGCGTGATGTCCTTGATAGCGTCGAAGGGCACCTGCTTGTAGATGAAGGGGTTGATGACATGGTTGGAAGACACCATGCCGAGGACCGAACCGTCCTTGGGCGCGCGCACGATCTGTTGCGTTCCGACCATGCCTCCAGATCCCGGCAGGTTCTCGACAATGATTGGCCGCCCGTAGGCAGCGGCCATGCTGTTGGTCATCGCTCGCGCCACTACATCAACCCCCGAGCCTGCCTGATTCGGCACGATAAGGCGTAGCGGCTTGCCATCGGCGGTCTGCGCGCTCACCGGCGAAATAGCACCGGCAAGGCCGAGGAAGGAAATGGCAAGGACGGCCCGCCGGCCGAGAAAGCTAAGGGCGCGCATTGATGTCTCCGGTGTACTAGCTTGAATGCCGGAGACTTTAGGTGCGCAGCCTCTCCACCCTGAAGTGCTCTTGCGTCAGACGGGATATGTCCGAACGCGATACCCGGAGTGTTCAGCTGCGCAAGGATTCGATCATGGCGTCGACCGCCCGGAGCCGGCTCGATTTCTTCAGTGCGAAGACTCGCAATTCCCTGTCTTTCCAGGGCTCGTCGAGGGGCCGGCGGACGAATCGCTTGGTTCCCGCAAGGGCACTTAGAGCGCTTCCCGTCATGATCGCGATGCCCAATCCGACCTCGACCATGCGACAGGCGGCTTCGTAGCTGCTAACACCGACCACGGGGGTATAGGGGACCCTGAGTTTCTCCGCCTGCTCCTGCATGAAGTTGTCACCGGCACCGCCGGTCTGGATGCGAACGATCGGATACTTCACCACTTCCGAGAAGCGAAGGGCCCGTTGCTTGGCCAGAGGGTGGTTCGGAGGCAGGACGACGATGAGCGGGTCGTCGGCGAAGTGCCAGGATTCGATGGCAGGAAGCGGAGCGCTGGACGCCATGCAAACGGCGACGTCGGCGCGGTCATCCAGGCACGCTCGGATGCACTCCGCGGAATTGCGCTCCTGCAGTGCGATTTCAACATTCGGATGCTTCGCTCGAAATGCATGCAGTCGCTCAGGTAGGTACCCCACCACGGAGGACAGGTTCGCAAACAGGCGGACAGTACCCGCGACTTCGCCGCTCAGGGATTGCACCTCTCGCGCAAACGCTTGGATGTCTGCGTTGAGCTTGTCGCCGAGCGCGTAGGCCCGATGTCCAGCCTCCGTCAGGGTGACGCCAAGAGGTGAGCGGCTTAGAAGCTGTACGCCGAGAGCGTGTTCCAGATCCGCGATCCGTCGGCTGAGCGCAGATTGAGCGATGTGTTCGGCCACCGCGGCGCGCTTGATGGAGCCTTCCCGCGCGGCAGCGAGGAACAGCTGAAGACTGAGTGGATCAATGCGGGGCATAGCTATAGCTCGGCTGAAAGCATTGTCAGCCACCGCGGCCTAGGGGATGTTGTCAGCCAGCAGGTTCGTACATCTGCCGTAGCGCTCGGCCATTGCGTACGATGACGCCGCAGGACTCGATACGAATGGTTTCGCCGCGCTCCATCAGCTTCAGCTCCTCATTGACCCTCTGCCGGGAGCAGCCGATCAGGTGGGCCAGTTCCTCCTGCCGGAGACGCAGGGCGATTCGAATTTCGCCGCCACCTTCCTCCGCCGGCTTCCCGTAACAATGCGCGAGCTGGGATAGCTGCTTGGCCAAACGAGCTCGCAACGGCTTGGTCGCCTGATCCTCCACCAGTCGGTAGAGCTGGCGCGTACGTTGCGAGTTGAGGCGCAGGAGCGCGGCGTAAAGCTCGGTGTGGTCTGCCAGGATCGCGTGGAGGTCCTCGCGCCGCACCGACAGCAGCGTCGTTGGGCCGTGTGCCGACGCATCGTAAGGTCGGCCTTTCAGATCGAACATCTCGACCTCACCGAACCAGACACCGGGTTCGACGTAACGAAGCGTCGCTTGCCTTCCCTCGGGTGAGCTCGATCCGATCCGAACCGCTCCGTTCGCCACGGCATTCCAATCTTCAGCGGGAGCGCCACGAAAATAGATGAAATCGCCGTCAGCGTAGTAACGAACGTTCGCGCGCCTCAGGATGTCGTGGCGAAGTGACGCCGAAAGCGACGCGAACCATGGATCGGCATTAATCGCTTCGCGCTCCTGGGTGCTGAGGATCAGCATGGCTCTATCTAGGCGGACGCAAGAAGTGTCAGGCTGCCTGCAGTGCGCCTGCCTCCACACGCGTCGTGAGCTCGCCAAAGGCTGCGAGTTCGCCCGCTATCGCACTGGCCACGACAGTGGCGGGGCTCGCGAGCCAAACCTTTCCTGGGCCGCAGCGCCCGGGGAAGTTGCGGTTGATGGCGCTGACGGTCACTTCGTCGGCACGCTCCGACGTGCCCGGCCCACCGTTGGCGCAGGCGCCGCAGGAGGGCTGCAACATTTCCGCCCCCGCGCGCTCGAAGACCGCAAGGTAGCCCCTCTCGATGCAGTAGTCGCGGACGTCCACAGTGCCGAACTGGAGGTACAACTTCACGTCCGGGTGCACGCGCAGGCCGCGTTCTACGGCCCAGGACAGCACCTGGTAGTAGGCGTCGAAGTCCTCGCGCTTGCCGCCCGTGCACGAGCCGCCGTAAGCGATGTCGACCTTGGGACGGTCCTCGAGCTGCGTCACCGGCACGCCGTTTCCGGGATCGCCCGGACGGGCCACCATCGGCGAGAGCGTCGAGCAGTCGATCCGGATGGTGTCTGCGTACGTCGCACCCGGATCGCTTCGCATCCAGTCTTCCAGCTGAAAGTCGATGCCGCGGCGTTCGCGGAGGAAGCGAACGGTTTCTCGGTCGGGGGCAACGATGCCAGTGAAACCGCCAAGCTCCGCCGTCATGTTGGTCAGTGTGGCGCGCTCGTCCGTCGAAAGCTGGGAGATGGTGGACCCGGTGAACTCGAACACCTTGCCGACCCCGGAACCTGCCCGAATCCCGGGATCGGACAGCAACGACAGGACAATGTCCTTGGCGCCGACGCCGACCGGGAGCTGTCCGAATAGTTCGATACGCAGTGACGCGGGAACCGTGATCCGTACGGCTCCCGTGACCAGAGCGTTGGCCATCTCGGTGCTGCCGACGCCAAAGGCGAGGCTGCCCAGAGCTCCGCTATGGGGCGTGTGCGAGTCGGTACCGACGACGACCTGCCCGGGCAACGCATAGCGCTCGGACATCATCGGGTGTGAAATGCCTTCACTCCCGACGCCGTCCGCCAACAGGCCGTGGGCTTTCAGGCCATAGTCCTCGACGAACTTTCGGTGCTCGCGAACCAGGTTTTGAATTCCCGGAATCAGACCGGCACGGGTGTGAGCGACACTGCGATGGATGTAGGAGGTGTGATCCTCGAACAGGCGCACGCTGTGCGGGTCGTGCAGCCGAAGCGGCCGGCCGAACGCCGTGTGCAGCGAATGCGCGCACATGGCCGTGTAGTACTCGATCAGGAAGCGCCAATCCGCGCGCACGAAAGCGCCCTGGCCCTGTTCGAGCCCAGGTTGACTGTCGCCGGTGACCAGCAAGTGCCTGGCCAGGATCTTCTCGGCAAGCGTTCTGGGTCCGCCAATAGCCTCCGGCGGCGACGTGCGGATCTGCGTCATCCGCGCGCGCCCGTACTGCAGCAGCCCGCCGTGCCGCAGGATGGCTGCCGCCTGTGCGTCGCGAGAGGAAACGAGCTCCTCGATGGCTATCGGTTCGCCGTTCTGGATGCGCTCGATCAGGCTGAAATCGGTCGACGTGAACAAGCCCAGGTTGTCCGCGTTCTGGCGGTAGATCCGCTCGAAGCTTTCGGCAATCACCAGCCGGATTCCGGCGCTGCGCTCGGCCATCGGGCTGTGTTCCCGGGAGGATCCCTTGCCGTACCGCTTTCCGGCGACGGTGACAGAGAATCCGCCGTTCTTCACGGCGTCCGCACCGATCGGCTGGCGGCCCCCGGAAACGAAACCCAAATAGGGGTACCGGCCCAGGCGCTCGTCCCAGATCATCCCCAAGGTGGCGGGCGTGATTTCGTCCGTCGAAATGTTGTCGCGAAGCGCGCCCACGTCCACCAGAGGCATGTCCTCCCCTTGGAGTTGCCGCTCGACTGCGTCCGGATCATCACTCAGGAAGAGCACACGCGGGTTGAATTGGATCGTTGTCATGCATTGGGCCTTGATCTCCGCACTGTATGGAGACCCGGCGCTCGCGCGTAGTGCTGATGCGCACGGGGGGCTATCGCGGCTTGGCATACCGGGAATGTCCGCGTCCCGCCTACCATCTGCCGATGGAATACAAGACAACGGATCTATGCGACGCCTGCGACGAAGCGCAAGCGTGTGAGCTGCCCTTCATGGGATTCGGCAGGAAACGCGCGTTCGCAGGCACCATCCGCACGGCGCGCTACTCGCTGGGCCTGAATGTCCTGCGCGAATTGATCAACCAGCCGGGACACGATCAGGTGCTCGTCATCGATGGTGCGGAAGCGGGATGGCGCGCGCTGTTCGGAGACATCATGGCCGGCTTGGCAGCGCGTAACGGCTGGGCCGGCGTAATCGTCAACGGGCCAATCCGGGATCGGGTCGAGATCGACGGGATGGATGTGGGCGTCAAGGCGCTCGGCACGGTTCCGCGCCGCGCGCACATTGGCAGCCGAGGCGAACTGGATGTCCCGGTCCACTTTGGCGGAGTCACATTCACCCCTGGTGCGCGTGTTGTTGCGGACGAGGACGGAGTCATTGTCTTGCCGCCTGGGCTGAACGAATCCAGTATCAAGGTCGATGATGCCATCGCTGCTACCGCCAGGTACGTCGCGGGTTGATCGGTCGCGAATCGTTCCCACGAACGTGCGAACCTGGATCCGCAAACTGGATCTCATGACGTTGCGCTTGTTCGCTTCGATTACCGAGGAGCGAAATATCGGACGGGCTGCCGTCCGCGAATCGATCGCTCCTTCGGCCGTCACGAAGCGGATCCAGCAGTTGGAGGACACGCTCGGCTTCAGGCTGATGTACCGCGACCCGAAAGGCACCCGCCTGACAGCGGCAGGCGCGATAGTGGATTCTCACGTGAAGCGCATCCTGGCCGCCGTCGATGACCTCCACCATGAACTTGGTGACTTCGTCGAGGGTGTTCAGGGACACGTCCGACTCTGGGCCAACGCGTCCGCGCTCGTGGAATACCTGGCCGAAGACCTTGGTACTTTCAGTCGCAACTTTCCGTCAGTGACGCTGGACATCGACGAAGGCAATTCAACTGAGGTCGAACACGCTGTGTCCTCAGGCATCGCCGACGTTGGGATCTGTGCGCCGCCACTCGCCCCTTCGCCCAAGCTCTCCATCCAGCCCTATCGGACGGACCGCCTCGTGGCGGTGGTCAGCGTGCTGCATCCTCTCGCCAATGCGGAGAAACTGACCTTTCTGGAACTGCTCGGAACCGATCTCATAGGCGGCGGCGCCAAGAGCGGGACGACGCGGCAGTTGGAACACGCCGCGGCACAGCTGAACATGAAATACCAGCCCAAGTATCGAGTCGCTTCCGGCGAAGCCGCTCGCAGTCTCGTTCGCGCCGGCCTCGGCGTATCAATACAGCCCTCGGGGATGGTCTGGCCCTATGAAGACGCGGAACGGGTCCGCTCTGTCCCCATCGTGGACAAGTGGGCAGAGCGAGATCTGTGCATCCTCACACTAGCGGCGGGCCCGCACTCCGTCGCGCTGACGGCGTTGACCACTTTTCTCACCGAAACGAGAAACTCCTGAACTGCCAATGCGCGGGACGCGCCCCCGCGATCTCTGCACGAAACGTTGCGAGCCTCTTGCCTGCGAGGCTTCCAAGATAGACGGTCTTCATGTCGTCGCCACCAAAGGCAACGCACGAGACGTTGTGCAGCGTCCTGGTCAAGCCAGCGCGTGCAACGGCATCGTCAAGCCCATCGATGGTCCACTTCTGCTCTGCTTCGGCGACCAGCAGAGGATCGGCGTCGTCCAGAATGACTTCGCGGCGGCCGGCCAAGTCAATGCGGACGACGCGATTGGAGACGACGCACGCTACCCATACCCCTCCCTCGACGTCGAAGTTCAGACCATCGGGGAAGTCGCCATCGGTGAAGGTATACACCTGCTCCTTCAAACCGAGGCGCGCTCGACCATCGACGTTTTCGATCGGGAAACGTGAGAGCACACGCGACGTGCTCTCGTTCACATAGAGCCAGTTCCCGGTCGGGTCTACCCGACACTCATTGGCAAAGCCCAAGCCCTCGGCCACGATCCGCGCACCATGCTCATCTACAAGCACGATGTAGCCATCTGCGACGTGTCGGTTGAATGCCTTCATACGGGGGCGCTGCTGCGTGCACACCGACACCCATAATCTGCCAACGTCGTCGTACCCGACGAAATTGCAGTTTCTGAGTTGGCGCCCGTTCACCTCGAGGAGAAATGGGTGCAGCCGATGGTCTGCATCGATTCGCCAGACGCCCCCCTCGTCACCTAGGTTGGCAATCAGGAACTCCCCGGCTTGAGTCAACGCGATTCCGTTCGGCAGAAATCCTTCTGGAACATCGCGAAGCGGAGTTCGCTCTCCATCAACGCGGACGACCCCACAAACGTGATCGGCCGCAAATACATCGCTTGACGTGACCAAGACGCTCTCGGGACGTTCCAAATCGCTGCCGACAAATGCGAGGTCTGCTACGGTGATACCCATCTGTTCATCTCGCCAGTGGAAGGCCTGCCGTGTCGGGGGCAACGGCGTGCTCATCGAAACGCGACATGAGTTCGGCAAACGACAACAACTCGCCGCCGATCGCGCTCGCCGCAACCGTAGGCGGACTGGCGAGCCAGATCTGACCCGGACCAGAGCGACCGGGGAAATTGCGATTCTGCGCGCTCACCGTCACCTGATCGGGCCTCAGCGACGCTCCCGGGCCGGTGTTGGCGCAGGCGCCGCAGTCGGGCAGAAGGACCGTTGCACCGACGCGCTGAAAGGTCTCCAAATAGCCTTGGGCCTCGCAGTAGTCGCGCACCGCCATCGTGCCGAATTGAAGGAAAAATTCGACGCCCTCCGCCACCTTGATGCCACGGTCCGCCGCCCAAGACAAGACGGCATGATAGGCATCGAAGTCTTCCCGCTTCCCGCCTGTACACGATCCCGCAAAGGCAATATGAATTTTCGGCCGCTGGGGGAGGCTGGACAGCGGGATGCCGTTTCCGGGATCGCCTGGCGCAGCGACCATCGGGGACAGAAGCGCCGTCTCGACAACGATCGTGTCCGAATAGCTCGCGCCCGGGTCACTCTTCATCCAGGGCTCGAGCGTGTAGTCGATGCCGCGCCTTTCACGCAGGAACTCGCAGGTCTTCTCGTCCGGCTCGACGATCCCAGTGAACCCGCCGAGTTCTGCCACCATGTTTGTCAAGGTCGTTCGCTCGTCGATCGACAAATAGCGCATGCTCGTACCGGAGAACTCGAAGACCTTTCCGAGCCCGAGCCCTCCGCGAATCTTGGGATGCGCAAGCAGGTTCAAGGCGAGATCCTTGCCGGTGATTCCTGCCGGCACCTCGCCATTGAACTCAATGCGCAGCGTTTCGGGCACTGTGATACGCACAGCGCCCGTCAGCATGGCGCTGGCCATGTCAGTTGTGCCCACCCCGAAGGCCAAACAGCCGAGCGCTCCAGAATGAGGAGTGTGGGAGTCAGTTCCTACCAATACTTGGCCGGGTAGCGCATATCGCTCTGCCATCAGGGGGTGGCAGATGCCCTCGGACCCGCCGGCGCCGGGCAGGTAGCCGTGTGAACGGATGCCGTACTCCTTCATGAACTCTTCGTGGGCTTCGTGCATGACCCTCATGAGCACCGGCGGCTTACCTGGATGAACGTATTTGGGATGCCAATTGATATAAGAAGCGTGCTCGGCGAACCCCAAGATGGAGGGGACGTCAACGAGCTTCAACGGCCGACCAAAGGTGGTATGCATCATGTGAGCTGCCATCCCGGTATAGACCTCGATGATGTAACGCCAGTCCGCGCGGACGAACGCGCCTTGTCCTGGAATCAGCTCGCCACTGGTGTGAGTGGTCTCGACAGCATGCCGCGCCAGTATCTTTTGCGTAAGCGTCAAAGGTCGGTGATCGTCCTTCGACAGCTGACCGTATCGCACGGATTTCAAGTGTTCGCGCCCATAAAGGAGCAGCCCGCCCATGCGCAAGATTGAGGCGGCCAGCTTGTCCCGGGGAGCGAGAAGTTCCTCGATCTCGATGGACTCGCCACGCTGGATGCGCTCAATCAGACCAAAATCCGTTGAGGTGTAGAGGCCGACGTTGTCAGCGTTCTGGCGGTAGATCCGCTCGAAGCTCTCGGCAATCACCAGGCGTATCCCCGCATATCGCTCGGCCACTGGACTATGCTCACGCGACGAGCCTTTCCCATACCGTCGACCACCGACGGTCACCGAAAACTTTCCCGCGAGCGTGGCATCCTTATTGATGGGTCGGTCGTCGCCGGTGCTAAAGCCTGTGTAGACGTGCCGGCCCAACTGCTCATCGACGTGGATCAAAGATGGGCCCGGGGTGATCTCGTCCGTCGAGATGTCATTGCGCAGTTCCCCGGCATCGCTGAGCCTCAAATTCTTCCCGGACAACTGGGTGCGCACCTTTTCGCCGTCATTGCAAAGAAAAAGAATGCGGCCAGGAAGTTCGAGGTAGCTCATTGGTGTCTCTCCATTCCTGTGAGTCTAGGTCTCGTCGCGAGGACGAGACTTCCCATTGCGCAGCCTCCCGTTCTCAAAGCGCGAAGTGCCCCCCCTGCGCGTGGCGTTCCACGAATCAGCCCTGCGCGCTTCTCCTTTTGCGAATGGCCAGTTGGTGAATGACCATCGTGACGGCAGTAGGCGAATCTAGGATCAACCGCGAGTGCCATTCGATCCACTACTCCAGGAGACAGCCTTGAACCATTCGAAGACCCAGTCCGGTCGCCGTGCCGTGACGAAGACCATGTTGATGGCTGTGTGCTCGGCTATCCTTGCGATGGCTACAGCAGACACATGGGCGCAGACCGCGACCTACCCCGACAAGCCGATCAAGTGGGTGGTCCCGGTGCCGGCGGGCGGCGGGATGGATGCTGTGACGCGGATCGTGTCCGCGGGAATGGCCACTGCGCTGAACCAGCCGATTGTTGTGGACAACCGCGCGGGCGCCGCAGGTACCATCGGGACCGGTTACGTCGTCCAGTCCGCCCCGGATGGCTATACCGTCTCGACGATTGATAACTCACTCTTCACGACCGCGCATCTGGTTTTCAGCAAGCTGCCATTTGCCGGACCAAAAGACCTGAAACTCGTCGCCACGCTCGTGCGCCTTCCGCTCGTACTGGCGGTGCCTGGCAACAGCCCAAGCAAGAACTTCCAGGATTTCATCCAGTCCTCGAAGGCGAACCCAGGAAAGATCAGCTACGGATCCCCCGGCGTCGGATCGCCTCTGCACGTGGGAATGGAACTGCTGCAGACGCGAACCGGCACGAAGATGCAGCACGTGCCCTATCGCGGAATGGGCAACATTCTGACGGACCTGTCGACTGGAACAATCGGCGCCGCGCTAGTCGACTTCGGCTCCGCGAAATCCTTTGCCGAGTCTGGGCGGATCAAGATCCTCGCAGTCGCCACAGAGAAGCGACTGTCCCAAATGCCTGCCGTACCCACCCTCGATGAACTCGAGGTCAAGAATGTCCCCATCTCCCTTTGGTTTGCTCTTGCCGTTCCGGCAGGCACACCCGAGGCCGCGGTGACGCGACTAGCGCATGCCGCGCAGGTATCCCTTGAATCGCCGGAAGCCAAGTCAAAGTTCGAAACTATCGGCGCTCAGGTGTTCCTCAAGACCGGCCCGGAGGTGACTGCGTTCGGCCGAGAGCAAGTGGCGTTCTGGGAAAGCATTGTCAAGCCAATGGCGATCAAGCTGGACTGAGCTTTCCGCGGGACGACTTACCGAACGCGGTTGCTCCAGCGAGACGCTTCAACACATGCCGACGCTGGAACCGCATTTAGAACTCTAGTGGCGTGAGGCATCGTCGCGAATGCAACGTGAGCGAGTGCGATTCACAAGGAAATCATCATCCGCCGGCCGAGGCCCGACCTAGGCCCGGAGAAGCACGAGCCCCGCTAGCATCCTCCTGGCCGAAGGCAGTCGTCAGCCGGCGGACTCGCAATCCGCCGGTCCACGCCCACACGTAGCAGCGGCGCCGGCTAGCTTCGGATAAGTGGGCGTTATCCGAAGCTAGGGGTTTCGCTCGAAGCTGCGTCGCCTGCAGTCGCGGGCGGAGAAGCTCCAGCCGATATGCGCCCACAATGGGGCTACTGAGATCTGGATCGCCGCTGCAGAGCACGTACATACTGGGCTGCCGTTGGCGAATGTGTGTAGTTCGTGGAGGAGTCACGATGAGGAAATTGGACCCGGCGCGCATTGCGGTGAGCGAGGAGATTGCTACATGGTGCGCCCAGTTTCCCGCGTCAGACAGAGCGCTAGCGAAATCTATGGTCGCCTCGCTTGAGTTCGTGAGTCGGGACGACTACTCTGGTTGGCTCAACGGAGCCTTGCAACAAATTCAGCAAGGCAAGAAATTGGCGCTTTACGCGGTTCGGAAGCTGGACGCGGGTCTGTGGACACCACAAGGCGCACTTTCATCCCGGCCAGGGACGTCACAAGGCAGTGAAGATTTTGTCTATTCGCTAGTTGCGAATTTCTGTCGACGTGATCCGCAGCAAGCCTTCGATCATGCGACGATAGACGAACTCAAGCTGAGCAAGATCCATGACATCGTCCTTATTGACGACTCCATAGGCAGCGGAGAGCGCGTTCTGAACTATCTAGTCGCGTTCCTTCAGAATAGAACGATACTAAGTTGGTGGAGCTTCGGCTGGATTAGATTCCACGTCGTCGCTTACTCCCGGATCACGTCTGGCGAACAACGAATCATCACAAAACTGCCCGGGTCTGATCACTACAGCAGAAAGTACCGAAAAAGCACCAAGGTATCCTTCTACAGCAGAAGGGTGTTCCATTCAGAGTGGCTAGAGTCCCGGTGGGGAAAACAGTACCAGCACGTACTGGATTTCTGCGACGCTGAGGCTCGATTAAGTGCCTTCGTAGTTCGCGGCGTTGGAAATGTTATGGCGAACTTAGTGTTCTTTCACAGCGTCCCAGACAACATCCCGGGAATATTCTGGAGCGACGCCCCCGGATTCCAGCCTCTGTTCGGAAATCGTGCTTTGCCGAGCTGGGTGCTCGACCTCCTGGACACATCGGCGGTCATCGGAGGTTTCAATCAGGCGGCTGAAGGCAGCCAATTAGATAGTGAGATCAAGAAGCTCTTAGCTCTCGTCAAGCGCGGTGTTAGAAGCCCCGCGTCCATCGCGCGTCGCTTTGATTGCGATCAGAGGTACGCCAAAGGGTTGCTAACCATTTCAGTCGAAGCTGGCCTCATCACACCAACCCATAGGTTGCTGCCAGCGGGACGCGATGCTTTGCTGCGGTCCGAGGCGGCCATTGCGGAGTTCGACTACACAATGTACATTCCGCAGTCGTGGTGTGCCCCTTGAATCCGCTTAGCCGCTCGCGCCGTAAAGGCGTGGGCAGAATTCCTGAGCGCTTGTCGTTTGGGAATGGGGAAGCCGGGTAGGCTTCTCTGGGAAGATCTGACGCAAAGGCGGCTTCGCCGCCCAATATCGTCGTGCCAAAATGACCTTCGGCGACTCGTATTCGCCACGACGATGTCGGACCCGAGGTCAAAGGAAGAAGTAAGTGGAAACTTGGTCGGCACACCACCTCTTCTCGGCAGCCGCAACGAAGATCGGTGTTGCTAGGGCGGGCCGCTTAGCCGCATACGTAGCAAAGCTGCAGCGCAGGAACCTTCCCGTAATTACTACGCTCGGCCATCTGGCAGAGATAGTCGGGGTGTCGTATAGCTTCTTACGGCAGACAGTCGAGCGCAAACGCGAGGCTGCGAACTACAAGTTATTCGCAATCTCCAAACGTTCTGGTGGACGTCGCTTCATCCACGAGGTCGGTACCCAGCTGCTAATCGTTCAAAGATTTCTGAACCAGGAGGTGCTACAAGGGATCGCGCCGCACCCTGCATCCTTCGCTTTCCACAGCACTGGCGGAATCCGCAAGTGTGCGCAGATGCACTGCGGCGCTAGTTGGCTGCTTCACTTCGACCTCAAAGACTTCTTCTACTCGATCAGCGAGTGGTCTGTTTACGAAGTGTTCGCCAGCCTGCAGTACCGTCCACTTCTTTCCTTTGAGCTTGCCCGTTTATGCACGACGCTTCACCTTCCTGGCGCTAGCCAAGCTTATCTTCGGCCGAGCACCGCAGCGCAGCGGTACTCGTTCTACAGAAAAGACGTTATGGGCGTTCTTCCGCAAGGCGCACCAACGAGTCCGATGCTCGCAAACCTCGCCGCACATGACTTGGACGCACGGCTGCAAGACTTCGCCGACGCCGCCGGCATGATCTATACGAGGTACGCAGACGATCTCACATTCTCCACGGTGAGGCTCTCGGCCCCGATCTCTCAGCTCCAGTACGAGGTTAGTCGCCAAATCGGCTTGACTGGGTTCTCCGAGAACAAGCGGAAGCGTCGCGTTGCTGGACCAGGGTCGAGAAGGACCGTACTTGGATTGCTAGTCGACGGTGCTGAGCCCAAGTTATCGAGGCAATTCATCGCCCGAGTTGATCGACATCTATATGCAGCGAAGAAGTACGGCTTGGAAGCTGCGGCGAGTCGCGCTGCATTTGATAGCGCATTCGGATTCCACAACCATCTTGGTGGGCTCGTTGCCTACTCGATGGACGCGGAGCGGAAACGGGGCGCTATGTTCCTTGAGAGGCTGCGGGAGATCCCTGTTCCTTGGCAAACGGCGTGAGTGGAGTCCTCAGCGGGAAGGGCTGCAATTCTCCCCAAGGGATCGTTGGTGCGTGCTTAGAGTCGCACATCAGCAGCTGCCAGTCGGAGCCAACTCGTGAACCCTCTTCTCACTAGCAGCACGTACTCAGCGGGGAGCGCACGTCGGCTGCACCAATCGGCTACTCGGGAGTGCTTGAAGCTGAATGCGCTCCCCCTGCCCTACCTCCGCCGCTTTGTGGCAGCAGGCGAGAAAGAAAAGGTGCATGCGCGCTCCATATCGCTCCTCAGATTCCTGAGTTGGACTCCGTCAGCCCTCTCAAGGCCCTTGATGCGCAACGCGCACGGGGTCGAGGTTATGCCTGCGCGGGTTTGCGCCCTCACCTTTTCAACGCGGCTTCGTGCGGCGGAGGCCGGTAGCGCATCGCTGCACCGCGTTGCCCGCCCGCCAACCCAAGCAGCGGCGCCAAGGCGGCTCCCAGAAACCTCCTCTGGGGCGCCTAGTACCGCTAACTCACGTAAATGCCTTGTTATCCAGAGTTACCGCGCGGCAATGTGTGGACCGCTGCGATGGGTATCGAGAGACCGCCCGCCCCCACTTGCACGTCCGCAGCAGCCAGTCATCTGCACGAGACACCCGTCAAAGCCCACTGTCGATTACAGAGCTGTGTTGTCCCGGCTTGCGTGTGTCGTTCCGCTCATTCACCGAGCCTGCGCTGCTCCTTGTGGCACCCCTTTCGCCGCGAGCCAGTCCGCCATTAAGGCTACGAGGTTCGCGCGTCCAGGTAGACCGACCGCGAACGCGCTCAGTGCGCCAACGCCGTGTTCCCCGACAAACTTTGCTGTTTCCAAGGATGGAACGCTCGTGGGGGCGGGTAGGAGGATGAGGCATGGCTCGGGGCACCTCTGATCGAAGCGCAACGCATCATGGTAGATGTGCGCCGACTCCATGGACTCCAAGATCCTGTCGCGCCCACTTCGCCACTTCGCATCCAGCACCATCGCGCGACTGGAGCTAGGGGTGGCATGAACCAGCACTATGTCAGGCCTTCGCTCCCTGCTGATGCTGTACGCCCTGCGCGCCGCAGTTGGTCCTTCCGCCAAGAAGGTCGCCTGGAAGAACGCGTCCAAAGAGTCACCTCCGCCCAGATGAAACCGATACGCAAGTTGCGAAGGTATCAACCTGTCCCTGCAAACCTCGCCGGGCCTGCCAGTGACTTCTGCGAGGGCGCGCAACACTGCCAGATAGCACCATGTCTCATATATGCCCCATGAGGGCGTGACGTGCAGTAGGTCGAACTGGTCATCTCCTTCGACGCCAGTCCGCAACGCAGTGCACCCCGCCCTGTAAGCGCGGCTGTACAGAGGCTGTGCAGCGATCTGGGTCAAGCCCGCCGCGGATGTCTGCGCGCGCGTGACTTCCGAAAAGGGAAGAGCCCTCATGATGGCGATGACGCGTGCTTCCAATGAGCCCAGTTCCGCAAGGCGGCGATCGCGCCTCACCTCTTGCTCCTCACGCGCCGCTCCCAAGCCGCACTGCAGCACTACGCCTTGCAGGCGCCGCAGTACAGCCAGCATCCGACTCAGAAGCGCCACCAGGCTTCTGTTCGCCGGTGTATCGAAGGTGGGGGCAATAGAGAGGCTCCGAACTTGCACTGAGTCCAGATCCTCCCCCGGCTGAGACTTGCCGGCGGCAAGCGCGAGAAGCCGGCGGTCGCGCAGTGCCCCAGGATGAAGGCGCCGAATTCGGGATAGCGGTAGGTTGTGAGTCTCCGACGAGAGCGCCCTGTGCGGTACCTTCACGATCTCCATCACCGCGCCGAGGAACCTCGGGCCGTAGGTGCGGACCCTTGAGAGTAGAACGTCGTCGGTGAACAGGCCGGTTTTGCCCTCCCGACCAAAAACCATACCAGCTGCGGCATCCCCAAGCAGCAGACCCGGATCAAACTGCCGGATGTCGCGGACCATCTCAGCAAAGCACTCATCACCGGACTTCAGCGGAGATGGGCCGACATCAAGCCAGTACCTACGGAGATCACCGCTGGCTCCGATTAGGTCTGCCGGAACTCTGCCGGCATAGAAGGCTGGCCGCCAGTGATAGCGGCCGTCAGGATTGAATGTGATCTCGACATCATCAATGAAAATACGGTCTCCCGGAGACTGCGGCGACCAATCGATTGTGTAGTCGACGTCTTCCCGCAGTCCGCTCACAACGCTGCCCTCACCTGTGCAGAACAGGGGGGGCTGCTGCGGCAGCTTCGTCTGCTTCAGAGCAAACATTTTCCGGGCCTCAGCGCCAGAATCGGGCGGAGCCAGTCTGCTTGAGGTCCTCCTGCATTTCTTTAACTTTGCGCTCGCAACGCTTCAGATCATGGTCTCCGAGTACCTTACGCGCGTCTTGCAACGCGTCTTGGAATCGCGGGTTCGCGTCCCCTCTAAGCTTGGGCAACACCTTGGCGTAGATCACGGCATCAAGTGTGTCGCCGTTGACCGTCGTCACTGTCGCCATGAACTCCATGTGCCTGACGACGTCATCGATCGTTCGCCAGCCGAAGTGAAGTCTCACAGGTGAGAGCGCTTTGCCGAGGCCGTTCAGGACCGCCCTCGTCCTCTCCTTCAATGCTGTGGGCAGATCCGCCGTCTTCCAGCCGGGAAAGCCATCGACATCGATGTCCCAGAACTCCAAGGTGTACGCGCGATCAAGCACCTTGTCGGAGAGGCCATGCGTCGTTTCGTCCATGTTAAGCGTGCCGATGATCGCCAGGTTGGCGGGATACTGAACGCGTGCAGGCACAGCAATCGCATCTTGACCGAGCTGATGCAGATCGAGCCATCCATGCGTTTCCATCGCGGACAAGACCGGCGCTAAATACTGCTCCGGGTGGGAGAGATTCATCTCGTCTAGAACTGCCACGTAGGGCTGCGTCGGGTCGTCCACGGCCCGCAGTAGCAACTCGAGAAACGGCGCGCCCCTATACGAGGTCTCCTGCAGCGGATTCACGTACCCGAGGAGCGGGCTGGGGTCGAACCAGCCTGGTTGAACAGGGATAATGCGGACGTTTGTGGTTGTCGCCTGTTCGCTGCCAGTGAGAGCAAGCGCATAGTTCACTGCAAGCTGGGTCTTTCCAGAACCGGAGATTCCGCTAAGCACCGCAAAGTGCCTAACTGGGTGTGCCCAAAGACCCGCGTGCAGCTGGCTGACTAGCAGTGGGTCAAATCTCATTCCGGATCCAGCAAGCGCAGCTATGCGCTGGGTGAGCTGGGTAAACGAAGGAAGGCCTAGCGTGCCGGCGCTGACCGGCTGCAGCTTCTCGGCTGGGACGTCTGGTTGACTAGGCAGTGCCTGCGGAGTCCAGGTCACCAGCTCGGCCCACTGCACGCCTCGAGGTGTTAACGCGTACTTCCGGTCACTACGAAGCGCAATGAGATCAAGGCTCACGAGCCAACCGAGCAATGAGGTTGGCGCGAAGTCGGAGGTCCATCCCGGATGGATCGTTTGCAGCAGAGAAACAAGCTCAGGCTTTGTGGAAGGTTCACGCGCGAGCCGCGTCAGAACGTGATCGATCCCAAGTACCTTCGTCAGCAGGTGGTCTCTGAGTTCATCAGGGTCCTGGGTCTCAAGGAGGTTCAGTCCACGTGCGCTCAGCCGATACGTGTCGCCTTCTCTGCGGCACAGATCGAACTCGCGCGCAACGACATTGATTGCAGCGCCTAGGCTGCCGGATGCCAGATCCGGGTTCGCCTGTTGCATCAAGCTAGCGAACTCCTCCCGGGTTAGCCCCTCCCGAAGATCCTCCATGAAACTAAGGAGAGTTTGGAACCCGCCTTTCATGGCAGTGAGCCCTTTCCGCCGGAGAGTGGCCGGCAAGGGCTTCAAGGTCGCTGGGCTTCCGAGTTCCGCCTGCTCCGACTCACCTACGTTCTCGCGATTCAGCCAATCGTAGAGAAGCCAAGGCAGACAGATCCTCCGCACCTCCTCGTCGTCCGCAGCCGCGGCGCCAAGCACAGTGTCCACACGGCTTCGGATAGCTTGATGGGCGTCGATCGGGTGATCGGTCGTGGATCCTCCCATCTCCTTGTGCAGAGTAAGCAGCGCGCCCACGTCCGCCAGGCACGTGAAATGGTCGGGGTACAGCGCACACAGCACCCTGTTGATTTTCAGACTCGGCGTGCGCCCGCACAGCTCCTTCGTTCGTGTGCGCAGCTCCGTGTAGAAGTGCTTCAGCTGCGCCTCCGCCTGGACCCGGTCGGAGGGCAATGCGCGCGAAGCCTCTTCTGCGAACCAAGCCCGGAACTGCTCGTTCTTCAGCGCCGGCGCAATCTTGACCGTGCCTGCTCCTGTGCCTGCCACAGGATTCTCGTCCCATAGGCGCAGCAGGAACGCCGGGTCGGCGAGCTTTGATGGAGCCGCAGCCCTGACTTCCACGAGAAACGCACCTAGTCGCGCGTACCACTCCTGCGCCCACGCCGCAGTTGCCGTTGCGGCCTGCACCGAATCGATCGCAGATTTGAGCGCGCCATCTGAGTCGAGCTTTCCAGCCATGTATGTCCCCCTGTCCCCTTGTCATAGCCGCACAGCGCGCGCTCTCTGATCACGCGTCGCGGACTAGCCTCACGGCGCCGCGCCCTTTCGGCATCAGGGACGGCTCCACTACTCATAATATGGCGATTTCGTGAGTTGAACATCTCTCCACTTCGCTTACGCGCCCGACGTGCAGGGCGCTACACCCGGCACGTGGAGATGGGAGTGGGACGCGATGGCAAAATTGGTGAACGCAAAGGCGGGAGCTACTGAAACTGCAGCGGGAGGGTCTGGGCGACGCGGAGCTGCACCCGTGCTGTCCACTGACACCGACACGCCGAGCCCAAACTGGAACGTCGTAGCAACGAGGCCGGCTGCGAGGGTCCGCGACTGCTTGTTCTACCTTCTCAATGTCCGTCCCGGAGATGCGCGACGAGCTGGCATACACGACACCGAGTCTGATCATCCGCTTGCTACCCTGTACGACCAGCTGCTCAAGGTAGCCGCCTTGCAGATGATCGCTGGCAATCCGTGCCTGAAGCCGTTACTCGGTGAGCCGTCGATGTATCGTGAGCAGGTTCTAGCCACCTGGATCTCCCTTAGCCATTTCGTGGCGCTGGTGAGGTCTCCCTTAAGCCCCTTTCAAGGGCTGATCGAGCCGCCCGAAGGACTAAAGTCGCTTGTCGCGAGCCCATCGTTCACGGCCACGACTCCCAGCGACGCAGTGGCAGCTTACGAAATGGCCGCTACTGGGCGCCGGCCTAGCCCGCTGCCGACCGCGAACGTAGACGACGCGAGCGAAGGTTTCTTCGATTCACCGGCACCCGTTCTGCAGAAGAAAGGGGACCGGTACGCCTACCCCACGCTCGGTCTGTTGGCGGAGCTGCTTGAGGAGATCGCTCGCGGAGATCGAGAGCCTCGAAGTGTGCTAGACGGCGAGCGCTTGGACGCTAAAGCCGTCAGCAGAATACTGCATGAGATTGCCGCGTCCGCCTTCCCGAAAACGCTCGAGTTCGTTAAGAAGCCGGGCACCATGGCGAAACACATCAGTAGCGCTCGCAATCGACTGAAGACAGGCGGCTTCGGCCAGTAGCGGTTTATCGGCCCGCTTTGCCGCAAGTTCGATTTGCTGCGGCGCACGTTCATCAACGTCCGATCTGAGCGGGCCCCGCACCCGCTCCGCTTGTCGCAAGTTGGACTTGCGACGCTGCAAGTTCGACACCTAACGCCGACCATGTAGTCCACTGAACCTCAGTTCAACGGAGTTCAGGATGAAGGGTATGCCTTCGAAGGTGAAGGCCGCGCTCTTGCGCGAGGCCGAAGTTCAGGTGATTTCAGGATTGGGGCACTCGAGTCTCTACGCTGCCATGAGGGACGGTCGCTTTCCGCGGCCAGTCCGTGTGGGACCTCGCACGGTTCGGTGGGTGGCGACAGAGGTAGACGCCTTCATCAAGAGGCGCATCGCCGAACGGGATGCTACGCAGGCGACGTAGCGCCGTGCATCCACATAGATGCGCGGAGCATCGCGCGTCCTTGTCTCTTTTCCCCCAACCGCGGCAGGCGGTTGCACTCTGGAATAAGTGCGGCACGTGCTCGTGGCGCACCGGGCGTGCGCGCACATCGCTCGCGTGTGGGCGATCTCTTGCGGGCGGCCGCGCGTGAGCAGCGCGTGTACTCCACGGTCGCCTGACGACTCGCAAACTGTAAATGGTTGCGGTTGAGGCATCCACGCCTCGCCGCCACAGGAGAAACCCAGTGTCATCACCACATGAAGGGTTGGGCGGTGCCGTTCGCCTTCTGCGACCGCATCGCGGCGGCGAATCTCCATTCGTCCGAACGGCTACATGCACGGTGGGAGCCCCAGCGACGTGGACGACTACATCACCGCACAGGTGAGAGGCGTGCTGCCCGCGGCCGCGCCCCCACGACAACCACTAGAGACTGCCCCGTGTAGGAAGTGTGGGGTGTAAGCGCTCCGCACTCTCTTTTTTTCTTTAGACCAATCAAACAAGCACGTTCCTCGCGTCCCCGTTGGGGAGGGGCGCGAACTTGCTACACCGCCTACACAAATCATCATGAAGCACAATCAAGAAAATCTCGCGCGTCTCGTGGAACAACAGAAAACCCGCCTGAGGTTCAAGAAGGCGTTTCACGGCAAAGGGAAAGCGGTGATTCAGCTTATCCCGTCGCCCGGTTCCGCGGGCAGCGCTCGAACGCTCTCCGGCACGCTCAACAAGCTCGATAACGAGATCAGCCGCGCGAACGCCAGCGGCTATGGAGTCGCCCTCACGGTGAACACAGTCAAAGGCGGGCGCCGTCGTTCTGAAGATGTCGAGCGAATCAATGCTGTGTTTATCGATGACGACTCCGGACACAGCGAGCCGAGCACGTACATCGATCTCCCCTGCCCCCCGCACGTCCTTGTTCGCACGTCGCCCGGCAAGTACCACGCGCACTGGCTCGTTTCGGACTGCTCGGTCGCGGACTTCGGACAGCTTCAGAAACAACTCGCCGCAAGATTCTCGACGGATGCGGTGATCCACGACACTCCTCGAGCCATGCGGATGCCGGGCACGCTGAACTGGAAGGTCAATCCGCCATTCATGGCTGAGATGTTGGCCTGCGACCTCAGTCGCGCGCGGTACTCGGTTGAGCAGTTGGTGCAAGGACTCGGCCTGCGGCCGCTCGTCTCCCCGCCGGCCGCCGTGGCGAGTTCGGACGCGCGCCATCCAACCGATATCGATTGGCACGATGTCGAGAGCGCGCTTCAGTCGATTGACCCCGAGAGCCGCAGCAACTGGTTGGCAGTGGGGATGGCACTGCACAGCACCGGGGATGAGCAACGTGCCCGCCAGGTCTGGGATGTTTGGTCAAGGAGGTCGGCGAAGTTCGAGGCCGGCGAACAACAGCGGGCTTGGGTTGGCTTTGATGCGTCCCGCGGTCTCACTGTTCGGACGATCTTCCACATGGCTGGCAAGGGTGGATGGGAGTCTTCCGTCACGGACGACATGGACTTCGCCGAGATGTTCGCGAAAATCAATGAAAAGACTTTGCGCTTCGACCCGCAGTCAAACCGCTGGTACCGGTTTGAAGGCGTTGTGTGGGTCGAAAGCAAGGATGCGGCCCTCCAAGAGCTTCACGACTTCGTAAAACGTGTAAGTCGTTCGCCCAGAGGCCTCGATGAACTCGGTCTTGGGAAGCGGATGCGCACTGCGGCGGCGATGCGCGCCGTGATCTCCCACATGGAGCTTCTTCGCTACCTTCACGTCAATGTCGCCGACTTCGATGCAGACCCGAACCTGTTCGCTGTCCGTAATGGTGTGGTCGACCTGCGCACCGGTTTGTTCCGTGCCGCACGTCCCGAAGACATGCTTCGGCTCCAGGCCGACGCGCCGTTCGAAGAAGGTGCAACGGCACCACGCTTCAAGTCATTTGTGCTTCAGGTTTGTCAAGCAGACAAGGAACTCGTGCGGGACCTGATGCTGTGCGTTGGTTACACCATGTTCGGGCACACGAGGGAACAGAAGTTCTTCATGCTTCATGGCGGCGGCTCGAATGGAAAGGGCGTGTTCACTCGTTTGGTGAAGCGTGTAATGGGAACGTACGCGGCGACGATCGCGCCGAATGTTTTGGCGAGGGCCTACTCAGGAAATCCGAATTCGCCAAGCCCAGCCCTCGCCCAACTGCAGGGTCCACGTCTAATCTTGTGTTCCGAGGGCGTGTCGAGCGGCGCGGTCGACGATGCATTCGTGAAGCAGATCGCCGGTGGCGACGAGATCACGGCACGGCATGCGTACGGCCCGATGTGCACCTTCAAGCCGACCGGAAAGCTTTGGCTGACCACCAATCGAACGCCCAGGATTGCTCACGACGACGGTGCGATGTGGCGGCGCATCGCTCCGCTCCCGTTTCACGCATCATTTCGGGACGCCCAGGTGGATACCGCCTTGGAGGAGAAGCTCTGGGCTGATGAGCGCGTTGGGATTCTGCGTCTGCTGGTTCATTCTGCGGTCAAGTACCACGCCAATGGCGGATTAGCTACTTCAGAGGCGTCTAAGAACTTCATCCGCAGTCTTCGGCGCGAGGCGGACCCGGTGCAGTGGTGGGTCAGTACAGCGTGCGTGCGAAATGAACGCAGCAAAATGCGGGCCGCCGATGCACACGCGCACTTTTTGCGTTTCGCTGATGCCAAGGGCGTTCCCGGCGTTGATGTGAGGGCGTGGTCTCGCCGGCTTAGGGATCTCGGCTTTGAGGCACGTCGAGACGCGCAAGGCATGTACTACGTGGGCTTGAGACTCAAGAGCTGAGGTGTCCGGGCTTTCAAGTCCGCCGCGCGCATTCGCGCGGCGGGCGTGGACTGCACGGCCGCAGCGGCGGGCCGGCCGGCCCGACACGATAAGCGCCGCGTCGGCGCCCCTGATCATCGGTTGTTCTGTGCTGGAACGCAGAGCTGGCCACTCCGCGATCGAGCGCAGCAGGTCGCCCACGCAGTCAACTTAGGATAACTAGGCGTTTACGTGGGTCAGGTCGCGGCACACGCTTCAATGCGGCGGATATTCAGAGCGTCAGACCTGAGCGTTTGACTGCTTGCAAATTGCGTAGGTTCGCTGAGGGCGGCCAGCCGTCTGGTCGGTCAATCGCCAAGAGGGTAGAGCAATGAAGGATCACACAGAGCCCGCACCTCCATGACATACGCGTCGATCGCCTCCCGCACGCTCGGCTCACCCGCATCGCACCTGCTCCCCATGATGATGAGGATGGCCTTATCGATATGCCGGTACGGACAGACGTTTTGTCGCAGCCAAAGGAGCCCGAATCGGTTCAGCGCGGCACCGAGCACCTGTTCCACAGTAACCACCCTGCCTGCGAAAACGCCTCGCAATTCGGGCGCGGCGGCCGAGAGCGCGCGGAGGGCTCGCTTGTCTCCTGTCAGCAGGCACAGATCACGATCCATGTGCATCGCAGAAAGCAACACGGCTTCTCCAGCGTCAATGCCTTGCACGTCCTGCAGTTCGGTCAGAAGAGTGACATCAGGTGGGAGGCCGACGGAGGCGCAAAGATCAAGCGCAACCTGGGCAGCTTCGGTGCAGTGGAACACCCGCCCGTCGGGCTTTTGAAGCGCCTTCTGCGCCCTGAATCGCAACGAGGTGAGCGTAATGCACCCCTTCCAATCTGTGTTCAGCAGAGCGGGGATATGCGGCAGCAGCCCCCAGTGCGCCAGCTTTGCAGCCGCGTCGATGTCGATCGCAAGTCTCACTATCGTTGCTGAACCGCGGCCCAGCCGGTGATCCGGGCTACTAGCTCCTGGAGGTCTTCTGCGATCAGGTCCATTCGCAGATGCGCCTGCAGGTGCCCGATCAGCGTCGCCTCAGGATTGACGTCCTCGCTAAGGAAGCGCAGGGCCATCATTGCCTCCGGCCAACGTTTGGAGAGGAACGCATTGCGCAGCACAAAGTGCCCGGCCTCGATCCGGAACCGCGCAGCCGCCTCTCGCCCTTTCACGGCCAGTTCGACCGGCGAGGCGTTTGATGGCCACGTTGCCACTTCTAATTCAACCTCTTTGCCCCCCAAGAGCTGCAAAGCGAACTCGTCTGCCTCGGTCTCCTGGGGATCCGAGGAGGACTCAGCCAGGTACTCGGTCGTCTCCTGGAGTGAGATGTCCACGATGCTGCTGCCGGCCTTCAGGTGACCACGCACGATGTGACCTATCTCGTGAGCCAGGATGAAGCTAAGCCAAGCGCGCGAAGACTTCTTCTTGGCCACGACGATCACCGGGCGGTCGCCCACCTGCAGCGCGGCGCCATCCATCTTGCGCACGCCCACCGGTAGGTGCGGCAGCGGAATAACCGGAATGCCGTGCGACCAGCACATCTCGAGCAGACCGTCAAAGCTAAGCAATCCAGACTGCACGCTCCTGGCGAGGCGCCGCAACTCGGCGGTGTCCTGCGGCAGCTGCCTGTAGGGCTGCTCCATTGATCCAAGAACCGCCTGCGCCAAGGAGGAAGCAATGAAGCTGGCCGAGGCTAGGGAGGATTCGGGGAGATTGCTGCTGTGCTTATAGGCTAGCCGAGAGACCGCCCCCTTAGGTACGAGACGCCCTTCGGTCAGTGCCTGTAGTTCCACGCTCAAACGCCGACTTAGGTGGACGGCGAGTTCGGCCACTCCATCCGCCGACTTTTCCAGGACCGGGTCCCACCAATGCGGCAACAACTTGCGCACCTGCGCGCGCGTCAGGCCAAGCTGGGCAACTGTTTCGTAGAGTGTCTTGGCGGCTAACGTCACGGCTGTCTCCCTCTGGATCTCTGATGAACGTGCCTAAGGAGTACAGGACCGACAGCCTCGATTACTGCTGCCAGCGCCTCGGCATGACTGGCGGAGCCATCCCAAGTACGGGCTAGTGCGTCACGTAGCCTTCGATTATCCACCTGCGCCGGAGATGAGTCTATTCCCGTTTTCAGCTCAATATGAGCATAGGCGAGTACCTTCCGGATGCTGGGCGGCACCGACTTCGTGCGCCCCGTCATGAACTTGGAAAGGGTTGGCTGCGCGACGTTGGCCTCACGCGCGAGTCGATTCGCCGGCATGTCGGCCGCTGCCAGATAGCGCTCCAACGCTGCGCGCGCCTTGATGGCTTCTGCCGTCGGCGGGCGTGCGATTCTGGGCATATATTCCTAGTATAATCGCCGTGATGCAGCCGACGTCAATCTCCGAGAGGGAGCTTCGTGCGTACATACGGGACTTGCTCGCTTCGCGCGCAATGCGAGAAGGCTCGCGCATGTTCGAAGAACTCCAGATTGAGCACGGCTCCGCCCGGGTCGACTTGGCCTTGATTGGCTCGGAGCTACAAGCGTACGAGCTCAAGAGCGACGCGGACGACTTCGGTCGGCTGCACAATCAGATCCATGCGTACAACCGTGTGTTCGATCGCATCACCATCGTGACTGGACCGCTTCATGCCCAAGGTGCGCTGAAGATCGTTCCGTCCTGGTGGGGGGTCATGTGCGTAAGCCGGAATGCCGCCGGGGCGCTGGTGGGTGAGACGCTGCGCGAAGCAAGCTTGCACGATCGGCAAGATCCTCAGAGCATAGCCATGCTCTTGTGGCGGGATGAGGCCCTCCTGGCACTGCAGGCTGAAGCCGAACAGCACAAGACCAGCACACGCGCCACGCGCACGCAGCTGCAGGCTGAGCTCGCACGCACGCTCGGATTGAGCGCACTGCGAACTGCCGTGGCTCAGTTCCTGCTGAACCGGACTTTTAGCATCAAAGTGCCGACGCGGTCAGCACCAAGTGGTGGCTTGTCGCATCCCGACGCCAACTACTTGGATTCCCGTTTCCAACTTTAGGGTTCGTAGCGGCCTGCTCGTACTGCTTGTCACCGTAGCTAAAGGTGGACCCGCTGTAAATCGGATCGCTGATCAAGAGCTTCGATAGGCTTTTGTACTGGTTGGGCGCACCCTTTTTGAAGCCGCCGGCCTTGTACAGGCGCCAGAAGCTATCTGCCGCATACCGAATAGCCACAGACGGATTGACCTGCAGGGGATCGACGTCCGGACCTAGCTCCGGGTTGCTCACAGTGTAGTCTGCGAAACGTACGACGTCGTATTCGGAGTGCTTACGCAGCAGCTTCCAGATTTGCCACTCGACTCGTGGCAAGTCGTGAATGCCCTGTTTGATGCCGATCAAATTCATCGGGAAGGATCCTCCGGCCAGAGTGGTACTCGCGCAGCCGCTGGCAAGTGCGCTGGTCAGGTATGGCTGGATCGCCGTCCACTTGGGCGCCGGAGCTTGCGAGACGATCGAGCGCTGGTCGACCACCAGGTGCAGCGACTTTTTTGGCAGAGCGGCGCCGACACACAGCTTCACGATGTTCGTGACCGCCTCCGCGTGGTTGAACGGAGCCGCAATTCGAACAACGAACTCCGCGAAGGTCGCCAAAGCCTGAACGTCAGCGGGGGAGCCTGACAGCGTTGCTTGCGTGATAACAGGGATGATCTGGCGCTTCGTCGACTTGCGCAGCGAATCGCAAACAACCCGCAAGAGTCTGGCTTGGTGCGGATAAGCCGGCGCGACGTGACTGACATCGATCACGAGCGGCACATCCTCGTGCAAGGCCTCCACGAGCTGCTTACTGGCTTTTTCTAGGTAGGCCGGGAGTTCCGCACGCAGACCTACGGAATCGGGTGTCGCGATGATGGGCAGCAGCTCGAGCAGCGGAACGATATGTTCCCACTGGACTGGCGTCAAATTCTTCAGCGCAATGCGCTCACCCTGCTTCCATTTCAGGATGGGCATGTATTTCCAAGTCGTAGCCATTCCTCTTCCCTGCGTTAATCGTGTGGCTGCTCTCGTTGAAGCCCTTGAGATGAGATGCGGGCAGATTCACCCACGGCAGTATGGATGAGCTACGATGGCGATTCAAGCCGTTCGGCGTCTATGCCCTAGTAGGATTGACAGGGCCGGGACCTTGTCATTTCGCGAGCGCCAATCTCGATCAAGCAGAACGCTTGGGAGGCGCGTTGCTTCATGTGTGGCAGTTGCGGGCACCGGAAGACACTCTGACGACCAGCCATCATCGCTCCAGTAGGGCGTCACTCATCGCAGAAGCGAGCGAGATCGGCATGTCGCGCCGCGGCGCCTTACTGCGCACGCCTGTGTACGTTGGTTGACGGTAACCCGGGCTGTGCGTTACCGCCAGTGTGCATAGGGAGGTAACCCGCGTTAATTAGGCATCTACGCGAGTAAGAAACGGGCGCCGCCGCAGGCACTTTCGCAGGCCCTTCCGCAAGCCTCACGCAGGCCTGGCGCAGGCGACGCCCGGACGCCGTTGGTGTGGCCTGCCTGCACAACTCTTGCACGAGCTGAGGCTACTCAGGGCATTTTTCGGCCGCACGCCCGCTTGGGTGTGCCACAGAATAGCGGCCGATCAGGAGAGGGGAAGAATGGGAAGAGTTTTGGCCCGCCGGGGCGCAGGTCGATCGGCTGCCGCTGCCGCAGTGCGGGAGATCGCACCGAGTCCGTCCGCTATCACCTTCGCGCGCACTGCGCTCCGGGTCCTACAGACCGCTGCGGTCGTACTTGCCGCGCTCACACCCCTTGGGCTTTTGTACGGATACGGGGTCGCACTCGGATTGGCATCAAGGCTCGGACTCGATCCCGGAGTGTTCTTCAACTCAGTGCTAGACCTCCTTGTGCTCGCCGGCAGAGGACTGCTTGGCCACTTTCTCTTCCTGCTTAAGGCGCTTGATGACCTGGGCTCTGATGAGATCCTCGAAGCGGGTGCCGTCTGTGGCCTCGCAGTGCTAGTCCTTTCGTTGCTTGCTGCTGCCGCCTACTTTGTGGTGCAGCACTTGGTCCCGCGTCTGCGAAACAGCGAGCTCTGGCGAGCCGTCACGCAAGCCTTCGACGATGCGACCGTGCGTCCCATCGTGAAGTTCTTTAGCCTCGCGGTCTTCATAGCGATGGCTAGCGGGGCCGCCCTCCGCTGGTTGAGTTTAGTCGCGGCCCTCGCTCTGCTGACCGTTCTATCCGCCGCCCCGATGCTCGGCATGAGCGGGGCGGACAACTACCTCGCTGCGACAGTCTTCCAAGCGGATTCCTGTTTACCTGGGCCTGGCACGCGCTGGGCCGCAGTCCAGCGTCCGCAGCAGCGAAGAAGCCGAGCGACCCGATACGCGGCAACGTGTGTGGAGGTGGTTCCCGCTACTGGCGCCGTGCTCCGCGGCCGGCTGGTCCTTGCGCGAGGCGAGAACGTGGTCCTGTACCGCCCTCGGCAGGATGACGCGCTTGTTCTCGATCTCAAGGGAGCCCGGCTCATTCAGCTCTCGACCCTGCAGACGGGGACAGGTGAGCAAGCGAGAGATCCGAGCCGCACGCTACGTCAGTGAGCTGAAGCGGCCTCTTCGCTGCCTTCACCTCTATGAACGAACTTCCCTGAGTAGGTTGCCGTGCAAAACGACGTTGGAGAAACTTCCGCCTCAGAACCCGCGATGCAGAGCAGCACGTCATCGAGCCAAGGTAGCAGCACGGCGCAGGGTTCCCTGTGCCCTTACTGCCGAAACCGCGCTTCAGACTCAGGGGATCACATCTTCCCTGCCTTTCTAGGCGGAACGACAGTCATTCGCGCTTGCAGGACGTGCAACAACTCGTTTGGTCAGAGTTTCGAAGGGCGAATTTACAAGTCCCTTACACCGCTACTCGTCGCACTATCCCTCAATGGCGTGAAGCTGCCCAAGAAAGATCTTGCGTGGAAGAAGGCGTTTGTGGATGCGGATGGGATCTCGTACGACTTACACCCCGGTCTCACGATGCGGGCATCTGGTGTCCATGTTGTAGCTCACCCCAGCGGGGGCAGCAGGATCATTGCGTCTTCATCAGCGGAGGCGTTGAGAGTCGCAGCCGGATTCGAGAGAGCTCAACGTGGAAAGTATCCTCAAACGGCGACGCGCCGCGTCAGTCAGATCCCTGGTGACCAGATCCGAGGCGTATTGCGGATCCGGCTCGACAACGATATCCGACGCTTAGCGGTGAAGTCGTACATAGCCCTTATGACGCGCTTCGGAATCGGCTCCGAAATCGTCAGCGATGGCCTGCGAAAGTGGCTAGTAGGGGGCAGCTGTTCTGCTCACGAACCTGACATCCGCGTGCGGCTCGGCGTGAACACGAAAGTCCAGACTGAGCGGCGGCCTTCCCACTACATAGCCGTGGAAGGATGTGCGGCTACGTGCAGTGTCGTTGGCGTCCTCTGCCTGTGTGACCTTGTCACGCTATACGCTCACGTCAGCACTGACTATCGAGGCCCGGATTTCTCCATCGTGGGCAGGCTTGACATGATCACCTTGAGGGAGGAGTTCTTGGCGAGGGAGATTCAGGGGCTCGAGTTGCCTCCGGAACGAATGCTCCGGTGCGTCAACGGGATGGATCAAGTGAGGTCGAGAGAGCGTATGGACGCCATGCTGAAAGAGCACACCGGCCACCTCAGATTCAGGCTGGCTCCGAACTGGATCGAAGCCAAGTTGCTCCTCGGTATCACAGCCTGGGCCGACTCTTCATGGCGGCCGTCTAAGCGCGTCTAGTGGCGGGTATTCCGACCTAAGCACGAATCAACGCGGATGTCTGCTTCCGACCCCGGAGCGGACATCCAATGCGTCGGCCTCGGCCCCTGGCTTGCACTGGCACGCCCGCAGGTTTGATCGCGGGAACAACCGCTACATTCCAGAGGGCAGCTTACTTGCGGAAGGACAGCCGTGCGCCACGCTGCTGCCCTTGCCGGACTCCTCCTTGCCTCCTGCGCCGCAGTGCCGCCGCCGCCGCCGGACTACGTGCCCTCCCAGGTGCCGCCCGAAGTTGAGGCCAGCCTGCGGAAGTTGGGACGCGTGCTCGCCCCACCGCGAACTGCCGCGCTCCTACGCGCCAATCGCGCGCAAGGAACCCTATGCGGGCGTGAGGATCGCTCGCGACATCGCCTACGGGCCGGGTACAGAGAAGTCGCGCCCAGGTACAGCCGGTCAAACCAGACCCTGTTCCACCATTGAGAGTGCGGCTCCGTGAGAAACGATGACGTGATCCAGCACTCGAACGTCGATGAGCGCAAGTGCCTCCCGCAACGTTTGCGTCAAAACTTCGTCGGCTCTGGACGGCTCTACTTCCCCGCTGGGATGGTTGTGAGCAAAGACCACTGCTGAGGCGTCGTGATCCATGGCGCGTCGAACAACCTCGCGCGGGTACACCGATGTCTGGGTGAGCGTGCCGCGGAACATCACTTCCATCTCGATGAGGCGGTTCTGCGTATCAAGAAACAGCACCGCGAATACTTCATGCGGAATGCGGCCAAGGTGCAGTTGCAGGTAGTTTTTCACCACACCGGGCGTTCTGAAAACTTCGCCCGCACGGAGCTGCTGCCCAAGCGAGCGCAGTGCAAGCTCCAAAATGGCAAGCAGTTCCGCTCGTCGCGCGGCTCCGCCGAGGCCCTTGTGCTGCGCGAGCTGCTTCGGTGAGGCATGGAGAAGGCCTCCAACACCGCCGAACACTTCCAGCAGGCCTTGAGCAACCGAGTGAACTGTCTTGCCTGGGGCCCCCGTCCGGAGCACTACGGCGAGCAACTCAGCGTCCGATAAAGCGGCTGGTCCAACTCTGAGGAGCTTCTCGCGATAGCCAGAGTCGGAGACGAGGATGTCCACGCGCACTAGCCATGCACGCCGACTTGAACCTGCTTGCAAGTTGCGGCCAGGCGGACGAATAGTGCTGTCGTGGCGCCCAGTTCCGCGAACAACCAGCCCAGCGCCTCTACCGCATCCGAGTTGATGGCCCGGTCTTCACATTGCGGCGCGGCGTACGCCATCAGCGATCCCACCGCCGACAGGCCAAGATTAATTGCCGCCGCCGACGCCGCGGCGTGCTCCGCGATCGCGCTGAGCACCTCAGGATCGGTGGCGCGGACGTCTGGCTCCCCCGCCGCGTCCAATTTAAGGCGCGGCAGCAGCTCGACCAGCTCCTGCATGTGCCGCAGCGACTCAGGCAGCAAGTGTCGCGTGCCCCGCCCGGCAGCCCCTGGTTTTCAGTGTCTACCTGCCGTCGGCGGGGCCTCCGCTCGCGCCGCGCTTTGCCGGGCTGCTCTTTTTGCTGGGTGCTGTCTTGGCTGTTTTCCAGGGGCATTCCCACACACTACAGCCTGCCCCTCGCATTTCCTACCGCGCCCAGCCGCGCCCCGCGCTCTAACTTTCGTTTTACCGCGCCGTCCAAAGCCGTCCAACACAGCTCAAAACAAAAAGGGGGTATGAAAGGGAGTAAAAAAGCGCCATCGGGCTGAAACCCGCATGGCGCTTGGTATTCCTGGCGGAGCAGGAGGGATTCGAACCCTCGATACGGTAAACCGTATACCGGATTTCGAGTCCGGCGCATTCGACCACTCTGCCACCGCTCCGGTTCATTCGGTATCGCGTGGTGCGAAGCCCGCAATTCTAACGCAGGGGCAAGCTCAGGGAGCGAGGCGCTCCTGGCCGCCCATGTAGGGGCGCAGCGCCTCGGGCACGGTGACGGAACCGTCGGCGTTCTGGTAGTTCTCGAGCACGGCCACCAGCGTGCGGCCGACTGCGAGGCCGGAGCCGTTGAGGGTATGGACGAGTTCGTTCTTGCCTTGCGCCGTCTTGAAGCGCGCCTGCAGCCGCCGTGCCTGGAAGGCTTCGCAGTTGGAAACCGAGCTGATCTCGCGGTACGTGTTCTGTGCCGGCAGCCAGACCTCGAGGTCGTAGGTCTTCGCGGCGCCGAAGCCCATGTCGCCGGTGCACAGGAGCATCACGCGATAGGGCAGCCCCAGCTTCTGCAGGACGGCCTCCGCGTGGCGCGTCATCTCCTCGAGCGCTTCGTAGCTCCTGTCGGGATGCGTGATCTGCACCATCTCGACCTTGTCGAACTGGTGCTGCCGGATCATGCCGCGCGTGTCGCGGCCCGCGCTGCCGGCTTCGGAACGGAAGCACGGCGTGTGGGCGGTGAGCTTGATCGGCAGCTGCGCTTCGGCCAGCACCTCGTCGCGCACGAAGTTGGTCAGCGACACCTCGCTGGTGGGGATCAGGTACAGCGGCTGCTTGTCCTCTTCCGTCAGGCCCTCCTGCCCGCCCTTGCTCACGGCGAACAGGTCGGCCTCGAACTTGGGCAGCTGGCCGGTGCCGCGCAGCGTGGCCTCGTTCACCACGTACGGCGTGTAGCACTCGGTGTAGCCGTGCTCGCCGGTCTGCACGTCGAGCATGAACTGGGCGATGGCGCGGTGCAGCCGTGCGATCGGGCCCTTCATCACGGAGAAGCGCGCACCACTGAGCTTGATGGCGGTGGCGAAGTCCAGCCCCAGCTTCTCGCCGACGTCGACATGGTCGCGCACGGCGAAGTCGAATTCGCGCGGCTTGCCCCAGGCGCGCACCTGCATGTTGGCATGCTCATCGGCGCCGGCCGGCACGCTCTCGTGCGGCAGGTTGGGGATCGACAGCAGCAGCGCCTGCATCTCGGGCTGGATCTGTTCCAGCCGCTGCGCGGAACGGTCGAGCTCGACCTTGATGTTGGCCACCTCGGACATCACCGCATCGGCCGGTTCGCCCTTGGCCTTGAGCTGGCCGATCTGCTTTGAGAGCTGGTTGCGGCGGGCCTGAAGCTCCTCCGTGCGGGTCTGGATGGTCTTGCGCTCGGCCTCGAGCGCCTTGAACGCATCCACGTCCAGGTAGGGCTGCGGCGTCTTGCGCGCCTCGAGCCGCGAAACCACGGCGCCCAGGTCTTTTCTTAGCAGGGAGATGTCGAGCATCACTGGATTTTATTCGGCGCCCTCCTACGATCTGGGACCCTTGGCACGAAGGAGGCACGAATGCAGATCGAAAGCTACCTGTTCTTCGGCGGCAACTGCGAGGAAGCGCTCGCGTTCTACAAGCGTTGCCTGGGCGGAGAGATCGTCACGCTCATGCGCTACGAAGGCTCGCCCATGGACAACGCGCAGCTGCCGCGCGAGTGGAAGCAGAAGGTGATGCACTCCACTTTCGAGAGCAAGGGCGCGCGCTTCATGGCCAGCGACACCATGCCCGGGCAGCCCAAGCCCGCCTATCAGGGCTTCGCGATGTCGGTCTACGTGCCCGGCAGCGCAGACGAAGCCCGCAAGGCCTTCGATGCGCTGGCCGAAGGCGGCAAGGTCACGATGCCGTTCGCTCCGCCCTTCTGGGGCGGCCACTTCGGCATGCTCACGGACCGCTTCGGCGTGCCCTGGATGGTGAGCTCGGAGCACTGAGCATCGCGAGCCCCTCGGGGTCACTGCGGCTCGATGCCGAGTTCGCGGATGCGCTTCGTGATGATCTCGAACTCCGCCTTGTAGTTGGCCGTGGCTTGCTCCGGCGTGGTCACGTGCATCTCGAAGCCGCGGTCGATGAGCAAGTTGCGGATGTCGGGCGCATTGGCGATGGCGCGGATCTCGCTCGAGAGCTTTTGCACCACCGCCGGCGGCGTGCGGGACGGCACCAGCGCCGCCATCCACACGCTCGATCCGTACAGCGGGTCGTTGAAACCGAGTTCCTTCATCGTGGGCACCTGCGGCAGCGCTGACAGGCGCTGCCCGTTCTCGCTGCCCATCACGGCCAAAGGCACGATCTTGCCGCCCGCCACGTGCTGCTTGGCAGTGCCCACGCTGGACAGGCCCACGCTCACTGTGTTGGTCAGCAGGTCCTGCACCACCGGCCCTTCGCCGCGCTGCGGCACGTGGACCATCTGCGCCTTGAGTTCGCGGTTCAGCGTCTCGCCGAGCAAGTGCCCCAGGCTGCCGATGCCCCAGGACGCGTAACTGAGCTTGTTGCCCGACTGCGCGAGCTTGCGCAGTTCGTCGATGCTCTTGACGCCCAGCGTGGGGTTGGCGGAGATCAGCGCCGGGCTGCGGACGATCTGCGCGACGAAAGCGAAGTCCTTCTGCGGGTCGTAGGGCAGCGTCTTGAACAGCGCCGTGTTGTTCACCAGCGGGTCGTTGATCGTCACCAGCACCGTGTGTCCGTCGGCTTCGGCCTTGGCGACTTCGGCCACGCCGATGCCGCCGGCCGCGCCCGACTTGTTGTCCACGACCACCGGCTGCCCCAGCGACTTCGAGAGGCGCTCGCCGATCAGGCGCGCGACGTAGTCGGTGCCGCCGCCCGCCGGATAGGGCACGACGAAGCGGATCGGCTTGGTCGGCCAGGCCGCCTGCGCCATTGCGGCGCCGCCCGCGAGCGACAAGGCGGCGGCCAGGGTGGGGAGAAGGAACGATCGGCGCATGGCTGTCTCCGGGTTGTGTTCGTCAGGAAGCGGAAGCCGCTTGGCCGCTCTCAGCTGCCACCTTCTGCGACAGGATGCGGCGGAACTGCACCAGGGCGCCGTCGATCGGCAGCGGCACCATGGCCTTGGCCGGGTCGCGCAATATGTTGCGGTGCTGCGCGGTGATCATGTCGCGGTCCTCCTCGAAGGCCGTGACGATGCTCTGGAAGATGCCTTCCGTGAGGCTGTCGTCGCCCTGGTTCGAAGGATGCGACTGCTCGAAGAAGTAGTGCGTCGAAGTCTCGGTCTCGGGCGTCAGCGTCTGGCAGCTGTGCAGGCGCACCGCGTTGCTCAAGTCGTCGGGCGGATCGCCCACGGGGCGCCCGCCCGAGTTCATCAGCAGCGTGCCGGGCAGCAGGAATTCGTAGATGAACCAGCGGTCGAGCAGAGCGCCTTCGGTGAAGCTGCGCATCTTGCGGTAATAGGGCGGCACCGGGACGTTGGGCACGCGGCGCGTGACCTTCACGCCGGGCATGCCCGGGCCGTCGACGCGCTCGGTCTCGGCCTTGGCCTGCGCGATGGCGGTGGAGCCGCCCAGCGTCTTCTCGTGCACGTACGACAGGTGCGAGAAGTCCAGCAGGTTGTCGCAGATCAGCAGGTAGGGCGTGTCGTAGTGCAGGTAGCCCGGCTTGTGCTTCCAGTCCGGGTGATCGCAGGAGAAGTTGTCGGGCAGCAGCGCGGGGTCGGCCTTGGCCGGGTCGCCCATCCAGACGAACACCCAGCGGTTCTTGTTTACGATGGGATAGGTGCGCACCCTCGCCTTCTCCGGGATGATGGGGATGCCGGGCGCGTCGACGCACAGGCCCTGCGCGTCGAACTTCAGCCCGTGGTAGCCGCAGCGCACGCAGTCGCCTTCGCGGCGGCCCTTGGACAGCGGCGCGAGGCGATGGCAGCAGCGGTCCTCCAGCGCGGCGAATTCGCCGCTCTCGCGGCGGATCACCAGCACCGGCTCGCCCAGCACGGTGCGCGTGAACAGCTCGGGCGAACCGGCCGCGGGGATCTCATGGTCCCACGCGATCACGTACCAGCAGTTGCGAAGCCACATGCCGTCATCCTCCAGGCAAGTCGTTCAACCGCCTTCGATGCTGGCGCGGCGGGTGGCGGGCCCTTGTCCCCCGCAAAGGGGACGAGTGCGGTTATCGCCGGGCTAGTGCAGGAAGGCGGCCAGTTGCAGCCGTCCGCCGGTGACGCCGCGCGCGGACAGCTTGGCATAGGCACGTTTGCGCAGCGTGATCACGGTCGATGGCGCAACGTCCAGCTCCGCCGCGATGCCGTCGGCGGAGATCCCGCAGGCGATTCGCGCGCACACCGCCAGCTCACGCGCGGAGAGTTCCGGGGCCTTGCGCCGCAGAGTCGCCTGCGCGCGTTCGACCTGCTGGTCGCGGCTCGTTGGGCGGGCAGCAGCCGGGGAGCTGCGGAGCACGCAGCGATGCGCCTGCCGCAACAGCGGGGCGACTGCCAGCAATCGGGCGATCTCGTCCGCGGCAAAGCCGCCGTGCGAGCGGTCGCGGTAGAGGTTCATCGAGAACGTCGTGCCCGGCACGGGTTCGTAGAAGAAGCTCAAGCGGGCGGACAGGTGCGCGCGGTCGTAGATCTCGCTGCGCCATGACGCGACGTGGATGTCCTCTGCCTGCACGTGCAGCGCGGCCAGGCCGCCGCCGCGACGGTCGGCCTGGTGGGCCAGCCGCGTGCCTTCGTCCTCGCGCCAGAACCACTGCCGGTATCGCTGGAAGCAATCGGGCGTGACGTTCGCAAGGCCCGGGCGCGCATGGCCTTCCACCAGCTCCGGCGCGGCGAGAGGACTTCGCGGCTGGGGCAGGTACTCGACCAGCGAGAGGTAGTCGACGGCAGTCAGTCGATTGAGGAAGGCCAGCAGCGTGGCGCCCGGCGCGTCGTCTTGCGGCGCCTGCAACAGCAGCGCCACGGAGTCCGCCGCAAGCGGTTGCGGCGCGGGCGTCGGGTCCAGGTGCCATGTCTGCACGCGCCCATGATAGGAGTGGCCGCGCACGCGGGGAGGCGACGTTTACCCTGACGCGGGGCGGCTCTCCTACGCGGCTTTGCGCCGATGGCAGCCCCGGTGCGCCGGTTCGCGGCGGAGACTCCGGAGCAGGCCGAGCCGGACGTTGCTGCGTGACGCCCGCCGGCCGCCAGGAGCACGACCATGAGCCGACGTCTGATCGCCCTTGCCTGCCTCGCGGCGTTCGCGCTGTCGGGCTGCGCCTCCGGCAGCCGCATGCACTTTCCCGACGAGATCGAAGCCTGGGGCCACGACCTGCCGACGCTGGGGCGCTAAGCCCCCGCGCGCGCCCTACTCCGCCGCGCGGCGGAGGGTCTCGACCACCGGCCGCCTGAGCACCTCGCGCAGTCCCCACCAGCCCGCACCGAGCGCGAGCGCAGCGCCCGTGAGCGCGCCCGCCAGCGGAACGAGCGGCGAAGCGGTCCACTGGAAATCGAAAACGAAGCGCGCCAATCCCCAGCCCACAACCGAAGCGACGACGCTCGCCAGAAAGCCCGCCAGCAGCCCCACCCCCGCGAGCTCGGCGCGCTGCACCTGACGCAGCAAGGAGCCGCGAGCTCCGACGGCGCGCATGATCGCGAACTCCCGCGCGCGCTCCTCACGCGTCGCGGTGACAGCCGCGAACAGCACGACCACGCCGGCGGCGAGCGTGAATCCGAACAGGAACTCCACCGCGCGCACCACCTTGTCGAGCACCGCCTGCACCTGGTTGATCGTGCTGGTCATGTCGACGTTGGTGATGTTGGGGAATTGGCGCACCAGCGCGTTGTCGAAGCCCTTGCGCTCGGGGGCGCGGAACGACGTCATGTAGGTGCTGGGCACATCGGGCATCTGGCTCACCGGGTACATGACGAAGAAGTTGGCGCGCATCGAACCCCAGTCCACCTTTCGCAGGCTGGTGATCTTCGCCTCGCTCGTGACGCCGGCGATGTCGAAGCGCAGCGTGTCGCCCAGCTTCAGGCCTAGCGTTTCCGCGATGCCTTCTTCGACGCTCACGGCGTCGGCCTCTTCCGGTTGCCAGCGGCCGGCCACCACCATGTTGTGGGCGGGTGCAGTGGCCGAGTGCGAGAGGTTGAATTCGCGATCGACGAGGCGTCGTGCGCGATCGTCGGTGAAGTCGTCGGGACCGACCGCGCGACCATTCACGGCGACCAGCCGCCCCCGGATCATCGGGTACCAGTCGTAGCGGTTCACGCCGCCCGCGCGCAGCGCCTGCTGGAAGGCTTCGCCCTGCTCCGGCATGACGTTGATGACGAAGCGGTTGGGCGCATCCGGCGGCGTGGCCTTGCGCCAGCTGGCGACGAGGTCGGTGCGCAGCAGCACGAGCAGCATCAGGGCGAGCAGCCCGACGGCGAGCGAGCTCACCTGCACGACCGCGTACACCGGCCGCGCCGAGAGTTGTCGGGTGGCCAGCACCAGCCAGCGCGGCGCGGTCACCTCGTTCACCGACACGCGCAGCAGCTTCACGGCGGCCCAGCTCAGCAGCGCGAACAGCAGCACCGCGCCCGCGAAGCCGCCCACCGCGATGCCGCCCAGCTTCAGGTCGCTGCTGGCCGCCAGCAGCAGCGTGGCGAAGCCCGCGACGCCGACGCCCAGCACCAGGGCCGAAGCGGGCTTGAGGTTGCCCACGTCGCGCCGGATCACGCGCAGCGGCGGCACCTGCGCGAGCTGCAGCACCGGCGGCAGCCCGAACGCGAACAGCAAGGTCAGGCCCATGCCGAGGCCGAAGCCCACCGGCCACAGGCTGGCTGCGGGCAGCGACGTTTCCACCAGGCCGGAAAGCAGCAGGATGAACACGAAGTGCACCGCGAAGCCGATCGCGACACCGAGCAGGCTCGCGGCCAGGCCGATCAGCCCGAACTCCACCGTGTACACGGCGGCGATGGTGCGCTGCGACTGTCCCAGCACGCGCAGCATGGCGCAATCGTCCAGGTGGCTGGCGGCGAAGCCGCGCGCCGCCAGCGCCACCGCGACCGCGCTCAGCAACGCGGACAGCAACGCCACCAGGTTCAGGAATTTCTCCGCGCGGTCCATCGTCTGCCGCATCTCGGGCCGGCCGCTTTCCAGCGACTCGACGCGCACGCCGCGCACCTGGGTGCGGGTCGCCTCGGCCGTGGCGAACTGGGTGAAGCTCTTGACCGCGCGGTCGGGCCCCGCGACGGCGAAGCGATAAGCAACGCGGCTCGCGGGCTGGATCAGCCGGGTGGCCGGCAGGTCCGACTGGTTGACCATCACGCGCGGCGCGAACGTGGAGAAGCCGGTGCCGCGGTCCAGCTCGAGCACCACGACGCGCGCGATGCGCAGGCTGGCGTCGCCGAGGAGCAGCCGGTCACCCGGCGCGAGGCCAAGCGCTTCCAGCAGCGCGCGGTCGACCCAGACTTCGCCGGCGCGCGGCACGTCGCTCGTCGCCTCGCCCGGCCCGTCCGGCTGGTCGGCCACCGTGAGGCCGCCGCGCAGCGGATACCCCGGCTCGACCGCCTTCAGCGCCACGAGCCGCGCACCGCCGCCCTTGTCGTCGGGCGCCCGTGCCATCGTCGGAAAGAGGATCGTGGTGACGCTTTGCAGCCCCAGCGAGCGCGCCTTTTCCAGGAATGCCTGCGGCGTCGGGTTGTCGCTGACGACGACGGAATCGCCGCCCAGCAACTGGCGCGCGTCGCGGGCCAGCCCGCCCTTGAGCCGGTCGGCGAAGAACCCGACCGCGGTGAGCGCCGCGACCGCCAGCATCACCGCGACGATCAGCAGCCGCAGCTCACCGGCGCGCAGGTCGCGGCCGAGGGTGCGCCAGCCAAGGCGCCAGGCAGAGGTCTCCATGACGGCCGACCTTAGCAGGCTTGGCTTAGGCCGGCATGACGATCGCGACGCCGGCCCTCGCGGGCGTCAGGCCACCGGACTCAATCCGCGCGACCCAACCGACCGCAGGCCCTTGCGGCCTTCCGCCGTGCCCTTCCCCGCGGGGCCCTCGCCGTCCAGCCGCGCCAGCTCGCGCCGGAAAGCTTCGATCACCTCCGACACGCCGGGCTCGGCCATCATCGAGAAGTGCGAGCCGCCCACTTCGGTGACGCGGATCTCGCCCGACACGAGCTCGTTCCATCCGAGCTGCGGCCCGGCGAACAGGTAGACCGTCTCGGCCTGCGCTGCGCGCAGCAGCACGATGTCGCCCTCGTAGCGCTGCGGCTGGTAGCGTTCCTGCGCGTCGGTGAAGTTGCGGAACAGGTGGAAGTCGGCCAGCTCTGGCGGCAGCGGCTCGCCGCGCGCGACCTTCTCCATCGCCACCTGGTACTGACGCTGCATCTCGCGGCCGCGACGCCGCCGGGCCGGCCAGTCGAGCAGGAACTCCAGGTTCCAGTGGCGCTTGAGCCAGACCTTCTGCAGCAGCGGCACCTTGCGTCGCGCCGCTTCGGGCGCCAGCGTGTCGATCATGACGATGGTGTCGACCTGCCGGCCCTCGCGCCGCAGCTGCTGCGCCATCTCGTACGCGATGACGCCGCCGCCGGAGTAGCCCGCCAGCCGGTACGGGCCGGCCGGGTCCACCGTGCGGATGGCTTCCACGTACTGCGCGGCCATCGCCTCGACGCTGGTCAGCGGCGGCAGCCGGCCGTCCACACCCTGGGCCTGCAGCCCGTAGAACGGCTGCTGCGGCCCGAGCCGGTCGGAGATCACCTTGAAGTTGAGCACGTTGCCGCCCGCGCCGTGCACGCAGAACACCGGGCGCCGCTCGGCCGAGCCGCGGCAGATCGCTACCAGCGGCGACCAGGCGCGCGGCAGCTGGATGACGTTGGAGGCGGCGGGCGCTGCCGTGGGCGCAGGCGCAGTCGGCATGCTGGTGTCCAGGCGGCCGGCTTCGGCCACGATCGCGGCCAGGCCGGCGAGCGTGGAGCCCTGGAACAGCGTGGCCAGCGGCAGGTCGACGTTCCACTGCTTGCGGATGCGCGCGAACAGGCGCACCGCCGCGAGCGAATGGCCGCCCAGCGCGAAGAAGTCGTCATCGCGGCCGACCTCGTCCACGCCGAGCAGCTCGCGCCACACCTCGGCGATGACCGACTCGACCGGATTGAGCTGCGCCGCCGAAGCAGCAGGCGCACGCGAGGCCGCCACCGGCGGCAGCGGCTTGGGCGCGGCGTCACTCATCGCGCGCTTGACGGCCGACAGCGAGATCGAGGACACGACCACGTCACGCGCACCGCCCGACAGCACGCGCTCGAACAGCGCGGGCGCTTCCTCGGACCGCAGGCCGCACGCCAGCATCGCCTCGGCCAGGCTGGGTTCCTTGCGCGCATGGCTGGCCGCGTTGCGCGACATCGCCTGCGGGTCGACTCCGCGCAGGCTGAAGCCTTCGAAGGTGGCGATCGGCGCGCCTTCGGGCGTGTGCAGGCTGACGTCGAACGCGGCGAAGCGGTCCTTCACCGGGCCCTTGAGCTCGGCGCGGCTGATGCTGCGCAGCGGCAGCGGCGCCACGATGCGGATGCGGTCCACGGACAGCGGCACGAAGAGGCTGTCGCGGCGGTTCTGCTCATCGAGCAGGTGCAGTCCGAAGGTCGCCGCGATGTCGGTCACCGCAGGATGCAGCGCATAGGGCTGCAGGTCGGCCGCGAAGCGCTCCGGCAGCGCCATCTCCGCGGTCCCGCGGTGGCCGTCCAGCTGCATGCGCGCGATGTTGTGCCAGCGCGGACCGAAGGCGACGCCGTCCTGCGGCAGCCGACCTTCCTGCCAGGCGCCGGCGGGGGGCTGCGTGTTCGGCGGCAGCGTGCCGTTGAAGCGGGCCACCAGGGCACGGGCGTGTTCCTGCCACGGCTCGCGCGCCTCGGCGCGGCTGCGCACCACGAACTCGTAGCCTTCGCCGCTGCGCTGCATCTCGATGCGCACCTCGCGGCGGCCGCCGGCGTCGAACACCATCGCTTCCTCGAAGGAGAGCGATCGGATCTCCACGCCTGCGCCGGGATGCAACTGCGCCATCGCGGCACGCGCGATCTCGATGTAGCCCGTGCCGGGCAGCACCGGGCGACCGGCGACGGCATGCTCGCGCAGCACCCAGAGGTCCTGCGCCGAGTAGGTCGCCTCGAACGCGGGACCGTTCTCGGTGTCGCGCCGCACGCCCAGCAGCGGATGCCCGCCCTGTGGCAACGGAGGGGCGGGTGTGCGGCCGTAGGCGCGCGCGGCCATGCCCTTGTCGCCCCAGATGCCCCAGTGGATGGCCAGGCCGTCCGGGCGGGCCGCGGCGAGCGCATCGAGGAAGGCGTTGGCCGCCACGTAGTCGACCTGTCCCGGCGGGCCGAGGTACACGCTGGTGGAGGAGAACACCGCGAACACGTCCAGCTGGCCGGGCGGCAGCAGCTCGTGCAGCACCTGGGCGCCGACCGCCTTGGGCGCGATCACCTTGCGCAGCGACTCGGCGGTCTTGGCGGCGATGGGCGCATCCTGCAGCGCGCCCGCGGCGTGGAAGACGCCGTTGATCGCGCCCCAGCGGCGCCGCATGTCCTCGACCACGCGCGACATGGCGGCCGCATCCGTGACGTCGGCGCTGTAGGTCGCGAGTTGCGCACCGGCCGAGGACTCGATCTCCAGCAGGCGGCGCACCAGTTGCGCCGGCTCGCCCTGGTCGCGGCTGGACGCGAGCGCCTGCCAGGCCGAACGCTCCGGCAGTGCGCGCCGGCTGACCAGCCCGAGGCGCGCCTTATAGCGGCCCGCCAGGAAGGATGCGAGCTCCAGTGCGATGTCACCCAGGCCACCGGTGATGAGGTAGGCGCCGCCTTCGCGCACCAGCGGCTTGGCCGACGTGGAAGACGCCGAGCGCACCAGCTGCGCCACCCAGCGCGTGCCTCCGCGCAAGGCGACGAGGTCGGCACCCGGTGCCGCCAGCGCTTCGCACACGACGGCGCGGCAGATCGCGGCCGAAGCGGTGTCGCGCGGGTCGAGGTCGACCAGCACGGTGCTGACATTGGGCAGCTCGCGCGGGATCACGCGGCACGGCCCCAGCGCGAGGCTTCGCACCGGATGCTCCACCTTCGAGCCGTTCACCGCCTGGCTGCCGGCGGCGATCACCGTGAGCCGCACCGGCTGGCGCACGTCCAGCGTCTGCAGCACCTTGGCGATGTGCACCAGGCTGTCGAAGGCCAGCGCCTGGCCGAGCAGCAGGCCCTCGCCGCGCCCTTGCGCGCCGGTCTCCAGCGACCAGAGGTGGACGATGTGGTCGGGCGAGCGGCCCGCCTGGTCGAGTGCGGTGAAGAGTTGTTCGAACTGGGCTTCGTCGTCGGGGTGGACGGTGTAGCCGTCGGCGCCGGAGGCGAACGCGTCGCCGTGGCGCACCAGCGTGGCCTTGCCGCCCTCTTCGGCGATGCGGCGCAGCACGCCTGCCGTCGTGGCGTCGTTGCCGCCGAACACCAGCCACTGCTGGCCGGGTTGCGCGGCCGGCACGTGCGGCAGCGGCGCGGGACTCCATTGCGGTACGCCGAACCAGTCGTCCATCTGCGGCAGGCGGCGCACGGACTGCACGGGCACGGCGTCCTGCTGCGAAGTTTCCTCGTGCGTGATCCTGCCCGGCTCGATCCAGTGCCGCTGGTGATCGAAAGCGTAGGTGGGCAGCGAGATGCGGCGCGGCGAACCGCCGCCGCGCACCGCGTTCCAGTCCGGCGTGATGCCGCGGGTCCACAGCGCGCCGAGCGAAGTCAGCATCAGCGACAGGTCGGCATTCGGCTCCTGCGCCTTGCACGTGGACGGCAGCACGGTGCGCTGCTGGCCCTGCAGGTTCTGGCGGGCGAGAGCGCACAGGCCCTGGCCCGGACCGGCTTCCAGCAGCACGGCGTCGCCCATCTCGAGCACCTTGGCCAGGCCCGCGGCATAGCGCACCGGCTGGCGCAGGTGGCGCACCCAGTAGTCCGGATCGGACAGCAGTGCCGCATCGGCCCAGTCCCCGCTCAGGTTGGAGATGAAGGGGATCGTCGGCGGCGAGAGGCGGATGCTCGAAACGCCCTGGCGGAACCGCTCCAGGATGCCGTCTAGCAGGCGCGAATGCGCAGCCACCTTGATGTGCAGCCGCCGGCCTTCGCGGCCTTGCGCCGCCAGGCGCCTGGCCAGCTCGTCGATCGATGCGGAGGGACCCGAAGCGATGCACAGGTCGGGCGCGTTGATCACGCCGATGTCCAGCTCCAGGCCCTCCATCAGCGTGCGCAGCTCGGACTCCGGCAGGTCCACCGACAGCATTGCGCCGGAGGGCACCTGCTCAAAAAGCTGGCCACGCAGCACCACGACCTTGAGCGCGTCTTCCAGGCTCATCACGCCCGCGATCACCGCCGCGGCGTACTCGCCCGCGCTGTGGCCGATCACGGCCGCGGGCTTGACGCCCCAGCTTTCCCACAGCTTCGCGATGGCGTACTCGAGGACGAACAGCGCGGGGATGTTGTAGCGCGGCTGCTCCAGCACGCGGCCGCCCTGCTCGTCGCCGGGCTCGCGCTCGAACATCACCGAGCGCAGGTCGGACGGCACGTCGGCGGGCATGCGACGGAAGCAGTCGTCCACCGCGGCGCGGAACGCCGGTTGTGTGAGCAGTTCGCGGCCGGCGCCCGCGTAGCTGGCGCCGCCGCCGGGGAACATCATCACGACGCCCGGGGCGCTCGTGCCGGACTTGCCCGCGGCCACCCGCGGATGGTTGCGCGTGTCCAGCGCGGCGGCCAGGCCTTCCACGTCCTGCGCGACGATGGCGCAGCGATGCGCGAAGGCGCGGCGGCCTTCCTGCAGCGTGAAGGCGGCATCGAACAGGCTGAAGTCCGCCGGCCGCTGGGCGAGGTAGTCGCTCCACTTGGCCTTCAGGCGCTCCAGCGAAGCGGGCGTGCGCGCCGACAGTGTGAGCACCTGCAGCGGCTGCTGCGCCGGCGCCTGCGAAACGAGGCGGGGCGCCTCCTCCACGATCACGTGCGCGTTGGTGCCGCCCACGCCGAGCGAGTTGATCGCGGCGCGGCGCGGCTGCTGCCCGCGCGTCCAGGGCCGCGGCTGGTCGACGACGCGGAACGGCGTCTTCTCGATGTCGAAGCGGCTGTTGGGGCGGGTGAAGTTGAGCGACGGCGGGATCAGCTCGTTGCGCAGCGCGAGCGACACCTTGATCAGCGACGCCACGCCGGCGGCCGTGTCCAGGTGGCCGATGTTGGTCTTGACCGAGCCGATGCCGCAGAAGCCGCGGCCGCCTTCGCCGTAGGCCTGCGTGAGCGCCGCGATCTCGATCGGGTCGCCCACCGGCGTGCCGGTGCCGTGCGCCTCGATGTACTGCACGCTCGCGGGCTCGATGTTGGCCACGCCCAGCGCTTCGACGGCGGCGCGCGCCTGCCCATCGACGCTCGGCGCCAGGTAGCCGGCCTTCTGCGAGCCGTCGTTGTTGACGGCGGAGCCGCGGATCACGGCGTAGATGTTGTCGCGGTCGCGGATCGCGTCTTCGAGTCGGCGCAGCACCACCACGGCGGCGCCGCTGCCGAACAGCGTGCCGCTGGCGTTCTCGTCGAACGCGCGGCAGTGGCCGTCGGGCGAGAGGATCTCGCCTTCGGCAAAGCGGTAGCCATGGCGGTGCGGCAGCTCGATGCTGGACGCGCCGGCCAGGGCCATGTCGCACTCGCCGGCCAGCAGGCTCTGGGACGCGACGTGCACGGCCACCAGCGACGTGGAGCAGGCGGTCTGGATGCCCAGGCTCGGGCCCTTCAGGTCGAGCAGGTAGGAGACGCGGGTCGACAGGAAGTCCTTGTCGTTGCCGGTGTGCCGCAGCAGGAACAGGCCCACCGACTTCTTCAGCTCGGGATTGGTGAGCAGGTTATACGGCAGGTAGGCCTGCATGCCGCAGCCGGCGAACACGCCGATGGCGCCCTCGAACTTCTCTGGCGGATGGCCGGCGTCCTCCAGCGCTTCCCACGCCGACTCGATGAAGTGGCGGTGCTGCGGATCCAGGATGGCGGCGTCGCGCCTGGAGAAGCCGAAGAACTCGGCGTCGAACATCTCCATGTCGGGCAGCACCAGGCTGGCCTTCACGTAGTTTGGGTCGTTCAGCTCGGCATCGCTCACGCCGGCGGCACGCAGCTCCTCGTCGGTGAGCCACTGGGTGGCCTCGCGTCCGCCGGCCAGCAGCTTCCACAGCTCGGCCGGCGTGCGCGCGGCCGGGAAGCGACCGGCCATGCCCACGATGGCCACGCAGCCGGGTTCGATGCCTTGCGAAACGTTTTCTGTCATACGGTCTCCCTCACTGCCTCATGTCGTCGGCTGCGCCTGCATGCTGCGGTTGCGCAGCATCCGGCGCGCCTGCGCCCTGCTCTGTCCCTGCGCGACGGCGGTCGAAGCGCCGCCGCCGCCCAGGTGCGCCGCCAGCGCCCGGATGGTGGGCAGGCGGAACATGTCGGTGATCGCGACCTCCTGGCCCGTGGCCTCGCGCAGGCGCCGCTGCACCTGCACCACCAGCAGCGAATGGCCGCCGAGGTCGAAGAAGTTCTCCGTGGTGCCCACGGTCTCGAGCCCGAGCACTTCCTGCCAGATGGCGGCGATGGTCTGCTCCATCTCGTTGCCGGGCGTCGCGGCCGGCGCACCCGCCGCGGCGGGCTTGGCATCGCTCGACAGGCGCGGGTCCGGCAGCAGCTTGCGGTCGATCTTGCCGTTGGGCGTCATCGGCAGCGAGGGCAGCACCAGCACGGCCTGCGGCACCATGATCTCGGGCAACGCCTGCGACACCGCTTCGCGCAGCTTCGCGGCGTGCAGCATGGCGCCGGGCTTGTGCGTCACGTAGCCGGCCAGGAATGTCTGGCCCGCGGTGTCGGTGCGCGCCACCACCACGGCCTGCTTCACGCCTTCCTGCCGCAGCAGCACGCTCTCGATCTCGCCCAGCTCGATGCGGTGGCCGCGGATCTTCACCTGGTGGTCGATGCGGCCGAGGAACTCGATCGCGCCGTCGGGCAATCGGCGCACCAGGTCGCCGGTGCGGTACCAGCGCTGACCAGGATCGGCTGCGTCGGCGACGAAGCGCTCGGCGTTCAGCTCGGGGCGGTGCAGGTAGCCGTCGGTGACGCCGTCGCCGCCGATATACAGCTCGCCGGGCACGAGGGCCGGGCACTCCGCACCCCACGGCGTGCGGATCGACAGCTGTGTGTTGGCGATCGGCTGGCCGAGCGGCACGTAGCCCTCCACGCGCTGCAGGTTGCAGGTGGTGGACCACACGGTCGTCTCGGTCGGGCCGTACATGTTGAGCAGCTCACCCGGGACCAGCGAACGCAGCTGCGTGGCCATCTCCAGCGGCAGCGCCTCGCCACCGACCATCATCGCCTTCAGCCTGGACAGCGCGGCGCGGCCGGGCGCGTCGGCCAGCAGCATCGCGGCCATCGAAGGCGTGCACTGCAGGTGCGTGACGTCGTGCTGCAGCACCTGCTCGGCGACCGAGACGCGGCGGGCGGAGGCGCGCGGCGCGCGAGCCAGTTCCATCAGGCCTTTCAGGTCACGCAGGTGTTCGATCACGGTCGCGGGCGCGATGCCGAAGTCGATCAGGCAGGCGATCTCGTCCACGCCGGCGGCCTGCACCTTGTCCACCAGTTCCAGGCAGCGCTCGGGCGTTCCGATCAGCGCGCTGGTGCCGTAGTAGCGATTGAACGCGTGGTCCAGCAGGGCGTCCATCTCCCCGTCGGAGAGCGGGGCCGACTCCATCACTTCCTGCGGCGTCTTGCCGCTGGCCGCGCCGCGCTGCACGAAGGTCGGGAACGACCAGGCGGCCTTCTTGATCAGGTCCACCGAGCTGCGCAGGTACTTCTTCATCGGCCCGCGGGCCGTCTCGCGCGTTGCGTCTTCGTCCGCGCCGATGAAGGTGTGCAGCATGAGCGTGACGTGCCCGTTGCCCGGATGGCCGGCCTTCTGCCAGGCGGCGCGGTAGATCTGCAGCTTCTCGGCGACGTCCTCGACCTTCTGCCCGAGCAGGTGGGTCAGCAGTCGGCAGCCCAGCGTGCCGGCCTGCTCGAAGGTCTTGGGATTGCCCGCCGCGGTGATCCACACCGGGATCTCCTTCTGCACCGGCCGCGGCAGCGTGCGCGTCTCGACCAGGTTGCCGTTCGGGCCCGGGAAGGCAACGGCCTCGCCGCGCCAGAGGCGCCGCACGATGTCCATGCGCGCCACCATCTCGTCCTGCCGCTTCGCGAAAGCGTCGGGCATCAGGATGAAGTCGTTCGGCTGCCAGCCCGAAGCGAACGAGATGCCCACGCGCCCGTTGGAGATGTTGTCGACGAAGGCCCAGTCCTCCGCCACCCGCACCGGGTGGTGCAGCGGGATCACGCAGCTGCCGGCGCGGATCTGCACGCGCGACGTGACACCGGCGATCGCCGCGCTCGTGACCACGGGGTTGGGGTACAGGCCGCCGAAGGCGTGGAAGTGGCGCTCCGGCGTCCAGACCGCGGTGAAGCCTTCGCGGTCGGCGAACTTCGCACCCTCCATCAGCAGCTCGTAGTGCTGCCGCGGGTCGCGCGAATCGTCGCTCGCGAAGTAGAACAGGCTGAACTCCGGCGCCTTGGCGGCCTCGGCGGCCATGTCCGAATGCAGGACAACGGTGACGCCGCGTGCCAGGGTCCAGTACAGCTCCAGCACCGAGATGTCGAACGACAGGCTGGTCACGGCCAGCCAGCGCGAACCGGCCTCGTGCGGCACGCGTTCGTCCATGCCCGCGAAGAAGTTCATCACGTTGCGGTGCGTGACCACGACGCCCTTGGGCGTGCCCGTCGAACCCGAGGTGTAGATCACGTACGCGGGGCGGCGTGCATCGGGCGCGGGCAGCTCGCGAGTGATCTCCGGGGTCTCGCCGTCGTCGATGCGCACCTGTCGCGAGGGCTCCAGCTCCAGCGACGCAGCAGTCGCCGCGCTCACCAGCACGACGGGCGCACGCGAGTCTTCCACCATCAACTGCAGGCGGTCGCGCGGGTACTCCGGATCCAGCGGCAGGTAGGCGGCGCCCGCCTTCATCACGCCCAGCACCGCCACCAGCAGTTGCGGCGTGCGCGGCAGGCACAGGCCGACGATGTCGCCCGGCTTCACGCCTCGCCCGAGCAACCGGTGGGCGAGCGCGGTGGACTGCTCGTCCAGCTCGCGGCAGCTCAGGCTATCCGGGCCCGTGGTGACCGCCAGCTGGTCCGGCGTGCGGCGCAGCTGCGCGACGATCGCCTGGTCGACCGTGCCGGTTGCGTCGAAGGCGACCGAAGTGGCATTCAACTGGTCCAGCGCCTGCTGCTCCACGGCGGGAAGCAGCGGCAGTTGCGCGAGCTCGGCGTTCGACTGTGCGAACGCCTTCAGCCAGACGCCCAGGTGCGTGGCGATGGCCAGGCCCGTGCCGGCGCCGAACACCGCACCATCGACCACGAGTTCCAGGCCCTGCCCGCTTGCATCGAGCGTCAGCAGCAGTTCGCAGCCTGCGGGCGGCTCGATTCGCGCAAGGGAGAACGCGACCTTGGCGACAGCGGGCAGCGGCGAATGGCGGTCCCCCATGCGCAGCGGCAGGTCACGCGTCATCGGACCGGCGGCGCGGCTGCGCGCCACCAGCGCTTCAGTGCGGCCCGCCGCTTCCAGCGTCGTGCTCTGCGGCGCGTTCTCCGCCGTCATCGGCACCCAGGCGCTCAGCCACGGCTGGAGGCCCAGGCATTGATCGAGCAGCGTCGCGTCCGTGTACAGCACGGAGACGCGCTCCTGGCCCGTCAGCGCCGAGAGCCAGGCCGCGAAGGCGGCGACGGTGGTCGAGCCGCGCGGGGCGGTGCCCAGCGGAAAGCGAAGGAACTGCGCGGCTTCGGTGGCGTTGCGGCGCGGGTACGGCAGCTCGACCGGCGCGGCAGTGTGCAGCGCGTCCGTCCAATGCTGCTCGCCTTTTGCGATCTGCTCGGTGCGTTGCGAGAGCCTCGCGAGCGCATCGGACGACGGCGATTGCAGCACGCTGCCGACGCGCAGTCCTGGCGCGCCCGGGCGGCCTTCGAAGTCGGTGCAGCCGGTGAGGGTCACGTCGCCGCCGATCGCGGCGACACGCAGCGTGTCGCCCTCGACCGCCAGCACGGTGCCCGCAGCTGCATTGGCCGTCGGCTCGATCACCGACGCGCCGCGAACGAGCAGAAGCTGCGTGCCGTCGAACACCTTCGCGCGGCCGAGAGGGTTGGCGTAGGTGCCGAAGTCCAGCGCGCGCACGAGGGCCGCGAGCTCGCGCGCAGGCTTGCGGAAGTCCAGCGTCGCGAAGGCTTCGGGCCGCTTGTGCCGCCCGAAGTACTGGCGCTCGCCGGCCTGCGCAGACAAAGTCAGCTCGCCGCGCGCGAGGTCCTGCGCGATCTGCTCGAAAGTCGCGAGTCCCGCTTCGTAGCACTTGGCATTGAGGCTGAGCGCGGTCTCATGGGGCGAGATCTCGAACGAGGCCTGCCGGACCACGCGGCCGGCATCGGCCTTCGCCGTCATCTCGTGCCAGGTGATGCCGTGCACCGGCTCCTGCGCCATCAGCGCCCAGCACGTGGCATTGAGGCCGGCATAGCGTGGCAGCAGCGCATCGTGGAAGTTGATGGCCATTCGGCGAGGCCGGTCCAGCACCGGCTGCGGCAGCATGCGCAGGTTGGCCACGCTGAAGAGATAGTCGAACGAGAGGCCATCGAGCTGCGCGCCCCAGTCTCCTTCCATCCGGATCGCGGGCAGGCCCTCGGCCGCCGCCCAGTCGAGATTCGGCTGGCTGGCGGACACCACCGCCACGATGCCATGCCCTGCCTTGCGGAACGCGTCGGCGCACTGCACCAGCAGGCTTCCGTCCCCCACGAACACCGCGTTTGTGATCACCATCCCTCTCCCTATCGTCACGTTATGAACTGAAAATCCTCGGAGCACCAGCCACCACGAAGTGGCCCTCCCTGCGACCCGAGTCGTTCGTCCCGGGGTCCATGGCCGGTGGCGGCGCGAGCTTCTCCAGCTCGACGATCCGCACGCTGTCGACCTTGCGGCACACCACGCTCAGCACATGCGTCGGCGGCGCGGGCAGCCGGACGGCGAAGAGGCCGGAGGGCCGCACGCCCGCACCGATGCGCACTTCCATGCAGCTGTCACCGGTGGCGTTCAGCGCGATGCGCGGATGGGTGCGCGACAGGCCAAGCCCCTGCGCCTTCCAGTACGCTTCGAGCGCCGTCCAGCGCACGTAGAAGTCCTCGATGCCGATCGGCTCTCCGACATCGCGAAGGTCCATGTAGGGCGCGAGCAGCGCCGCATCGACGCCGTCCCGCACGGCCTCGACATCCACGCCCACCGGTCCCCCGGCGGACAACGCGAAGGCGACCAGCTCGCGGCTGCGCGAAAGGCTGAAAGAGAGCGCGCCCGCGCGGGCGTCCAGCAGGATGGGCTGGCCCTGCGCACCGCTCGCGAAGCGCAGTTCGTGCGGGTCGGCGGCGAGCACCAGGCCGAGGGCGATGCGGCGCATCGCATGCGAGACGACGAAGGCGCGGCGGTCCGGTTCGAAACGCAGGCGGCCGGCGCGTTCACGCTCCTCCTGGTCGAGGACCGCCGCGAGCTCCGCGCATGCATCGCTCCCCAGCCTCTGCGGCTGCGCCGTCCATACCTCCACGCCACTTGACTGCATTCAACATCCCTGGGACGCCCACGTTGCGTCCTGTCACAGGGGATGTTCACACGCGGCCCATCGCTTGTGTGGGCGCGAGAGTGGCCCGGTCGGACTACCGCCTTGCAGGCCTACAGTGGCACGGGACTTGCGCCTACAGGCCCTGTCCGCTCCTGCCTGATCATTGCGACTGCACAGCTACAGCAGGTCGCAATGGACAACGAAGTGAGACAAACCCGTGGAGCGGCAGCTCGTCCGTCGAGCCCGATCGCCGTGCTCTCGTATCACCAGACGTCGCCCACGCCCCGGCGAGGCACGCCGGTGCGATCGCTCGTGCTGCCACCGTGGCGCTTCGGCCTGCAGCTGCGCACCTTGCGCCTGTTGGGCTGGCAGGGCCTCTCGATGCGGGACCTGGAGCCTTATCTGCTGGGCGAGAAGACGGGCAAGGTGTTCGGCATCACGCTCGACGATGGCTACGTGAACAATTTCGAGCACGCCCTGCCCTTGCTGCGCGAGCTCGGCTTCACCGCCACGGCGTACATCGTCAGCGGCCAGATCGGCGGCACCAATGTCTGGGACCAGCCCGTGGGGGCGCCTGCCGTTCCGCTGATGGACGCGGACCACCTCCGCGCCTGGCTGGCGGCGGGCATGGAGATCGGCGCGCACACGCGCAACCACGTCAACCTCTGCCGCTGTGATGACTCGACGGCGCGCGATGAGATCGCCGGTTGCAAGAATGACCTGGAGCGGCTGCTGGGCACCGAGGTCCGCAGCTTCGCTTACCCCTACGGCGAGCATCGCGCCGACCATGCCGAGATGGTGCGGCAGGCCGGCTATACGAGCGGCACGGCGATCGTGAGTTCGCGCGCCCGTGCCGGCGACGACCTGATGCGCCTGCCGCGCATCTCCGTCCACCTGTACGACCGGCTGCCTTCGTTCGTCGCGCGGGTCACGACGAACTACGAGGACTGGCGGATGCGGCGCTGGGACGCGCAGCCGACTTCGCGCGGCTACTACGTCATGGGCGGCGGCGCCGGCCAGGGCGCGGCCGCACACTGAACCTGTCGCCTTCAGGCGGGCGCTGCAGCGAGTTCCGGCTGCCAGCGCAGTCGCTCGGGCGCCGTGTAGCAGATGAAGCGCCGGTTGAGCGCCCGTCCCACCGTGCACAGGCCGAGCTGCTGCGCGATCTGCTGGCCCATCTGCGTGGTGCCGCTGCGGGAGACCACGATCGACACGCCCATCTGCGCGGACTTGATCACCATTTCGCTGGTGAGCCGGCCCGTCGTGTAGAAGACGTAGGGCTCATCCTCTCGCGCCTGCTCGGCGGCGAGACCCTGCATCCACATCCAGCCGGCGATGGTGTCGATGGCGTTGTGGCGACCGACATCCTCGACGAACAGCAGCATCTCGGCACCGCGGAAGAGCGCGCAGCCGTGCACCGAGCCGGCGGACTTGTAGGTGCTCTCCTGGCGGCGGATGGCTTCGAGAATCGCGTACAGCGTGGCCTGGTCGAGCACGGCGGGCGGAAGCCGCAGGGAAGTGACCTCATCCATCAGCGCACCGAACACGCTGCCCTGTCCGCAGCCGGTCGTGACCACGCGGCGCGAGGTGCGTTCCTCGATCTGGTCGATGCCGGAGCGCGTCTTCACTGCCGCGCTGGAGACTTCCCAGTCGACGCTCACGGATTCGACCTCCTCGACCGAGCGCACCAGCCGCTGGTTGCGCAGGTAGCCGAGGACCAGCCACTCCGGATGGGCGCCGAGCGTCATCAGCGTGACGAGTTCGCGCTTGTCGACGTAGACCGTGAGGTCCCGCTCGGCCGGAATGGAGATGCGTTGCTGCCGGCCGTGCTCGTCGAGCACGTCCACTTCGCGCGTGAGGGGCGCGCGCGCCTGGGTCAGCCGAGGCAGCATCGCGGGCAGTTCAGACGCGGCACGAGGCCGCGCGGGGTATGACGATTACTTCTGGGCGGCAGGGGCTGCTGCGCCGCCGGAAGGACCGGTCGTCGGCTTGGCGGGCGCCATCTGCGCCGACTCGGACCGCACGCTCGGCGGACCGCCGGACGTGCCCGTGGGCGAGTGCGCGCCCGAGGTTTCCAGCGGCTTCTGCTCCGGCGGGTTGAAGGCGAACGGGCCGGGCTCGACGCAGGGGGCCGGCGGTGCGGAGGCCGTCGGGGTGGTCGCGCCCGAAGCAGCCGCGGCGGGAGCGGAGGCAGCCGCAGCCGGCGCGGGCGCCGACTTGGCGACCACGGGCGTCGCCTTGGCGTCGTTCGACTTGTTCCCGCCGGTCTTGACCTTCGCGGCCACCCGGTCCTGAGCCTTGCAGAGCTGGAACGCGTCGACCTTGGCCTGCCATGCTGTGCGGGCCGCGGCTTCGGCCGCCTTGGCCTTGGCGGCATCGTCCAGCTGGGGGGCGGGCAGCTTGGCCTGCGCGGTGGCGCCGAAGGCGGCGGCCAGGAGGAGGGAAAGGAGGCGCTTGCTCATGTTTCCTTGCCTTAGGCGGTGCGAACGGGTTCGGTGAGCGGCGCGCCCTGTTGCGTGCTGCGCTGCGCGGGGATCTTGCCGGCCTGGATGTCCTCGTGCCAGTAGGCGTGGTGCTCGCGGGCCCAGGCCTCGTCCACGTAACCTTCGCGCATGGCGCGGTACGCGCCGCGCACGCCGACCGTGCCGAGGTAGATGTGGAAGCCGATCAGGCAGATCATCAGGATGGCGGCCACGGCGTGGACCATGTGCGCTTGCTGCATCGTGCTGCGCAGGTAGTCCATCGACGGGATCAGCTTGTCCAGCACCAGTCCGGACCCCACCGTGACGATGCCGAGCAGGACCACGGCGATCCAGAACACGACCTTCTCACCCGCGTTGAAGCGGTGCGTGGGCGGCTCCTCGCCGGATTTGCTGAACACGCCGCCGGCCTTCGCGAGCCAGCCCATGTCACCCTTGCGCGGGAACTCGTCCTTGATGAACGTGATGATGACGATCAGGAGCGACACCGCGAACAGCGGCCCGAAGAAGTTGTGCAGGTTCTTCAGCAGGTACGTGAAGTAGCCGAACAGCGTCCCCCCGATGATGGGCAGCAGGAAGAACTTGCCGAACGCCATCACGATGCCCGAGATGCCGAGCACCACGAAGGCGATCGCATTCGTCCAGTGCGCGGCGCGCTCGAACGGCGTGAAGCGCTCGATGCGGCGCCCGCCGCCACCCACGGCCTCGTTGTGGCCGATAGGGCCACGCGCGAACCAGAAGATGAGCAGCGCGACGATGGAGATGAGGATCAGCGCGCCGCCGTACGGGATCAACCAGTTGTTGCGCACCTGGCGCCACGCCTCGCCGGCCGTGGTCATGCGCGAACCCGGGTACTGCACCGGTGCCTGGATCAGCACGCCCGCTTCGGGCGCCTGGCTCCTGGGCAGGCTGGAATAGCCCGCCATGCCGCGCTGCACGTCACGCCACATGGGCGCGTTGTTGCCGGGCTGCACCGCATTGCGCTGGCCATTGGTCTGGTCCATGTAGCCGGGGTCGTTGGACGCATCGCGTTTGACCTCGGGCTTCACGTCGAAGATGTTCTGGCCCTGGATGCCGCCGGGCTGCTGGCCCGGGGCGGGGTCGTCGACGACGGGCTTGGCCGGCTGCGTGGCCGCGCTCTGCCCCTGCTGCGCGGGCGCCTGCGCCAGCGCCGCCGGAACAGCCGACAGCGCGGCCAGCGCGATCAGCGCCGATGCGAGCAGCTCAGTTGACCTTGGCATAGTCGTTCTGTCCCATCTGCGTACGCGTCTTGAGCTGCGCCTCCCAGCTGCCACGGTCGCCGGCCTTCCAGCCGGAAGCCATGTAGGGGGCGGCCTTGCCGGTGCCCTGGAAGGAAGCGGCGTCCTGCTTCACGCGGTTGGCGATCTGCGGGTCCTCGCCGCAAGCGGCAAGGCCCAGCACGGCGGCGGTGATGAGGAGGGTGCGCATCACGATTTCTGTCCTTGCGGTTGGCCGGCCTGGCGCGAACCGTAGGCGGTGCCCCAGCCCCAGACCTCGGCGCCCTTGCCGCGCTTGAGGACGCGGTTGCGGAAGATGTCGGCCACCACGTCGCCGTCGCCGGCGAGCAGGGCCTTGGTGGAGCACATCTCGGCGCAGGCCGGGAGCTTGCCTTCGGCCAGCCGGTTGCGGCCGTACTTCTCGAACTCGGCCTGCGAGCCGTGGTCCTCGGGGCCGCCGGCGCAGAACGTGCACTTGTCCATCTTGCCGCGCACGCCGAAGGTGCCGGCCGCCGGGAACTGCGGCGCGCCGAACGGGCAGGCGTAGCTGCAGTAGCCGCAGCCGATGCAGGTGTCCTTGTCGTGCAGCACCACGCCTTCCTCGGTGCGGTAGAAGCAGTTGACCGGGCACACCGCCATGCAGGGCGCGTCGGAGCAGTGCATGCACGCGACCGAGACCGAGCGCTCGCCCGGCACACCGTCGTTCAGCGTCACGACGCGCCGGCGGTTGACGCCCCACGGCACCTCATGCTCGTTCTTGCATGCGGTGACGCAGCCGTTGCACTCGATGCAACGCTCCGAGTCGCAGATGAATTTCATTCGTGCCATGTCTTGCTCCTCAGGCGACCTTTTCCACGTTGCAGATCGTGGTCTTGGTCTCTTGCATCATCGTCACGCTGTCATAACCGTAGGTGGTCGCCGTGTTGACGGCCTCGCCGCGCACGACCGGCGCCGCGCCGCTGGGGTAGTACGGCAGCATGTCGGTCCCCATCCAGCGGCCGGCGAAGTGGAACGGCATCCAGCAGGTGTCCGGGCCGACGCGCTCGGTGACGAGCGCCTGCACGTTCAGCTGCGCGCCGGTCGGCGTCTTCAGCCACACCCTGTCGCCGTTGCGGATGTTCCGCTCGGCCGCGGCCTTCGGATTGATCTCGACGAAAGCCTCCTGCTGCAGTTCGGCCAGCCACGGGTTGGAGCGGGTCTCGTCGCCGCCGCCCTCGTACTCCGTGAGGCGCCCCGAGCTGAGGATCAGCGGGAACTTCTCGTGGACCTTGTCCTGCAGGTTCTTCTGCTGCAGCGTCTTGTACAGCGTGGGCAGCCGCCAGAACGCCTTCTTGTCGTCGTGCGTCGGGTACTTGGCCACCAGGTCGGGCCGGGTGCTGTAGATCGGCTCGCGGTGCTGCGGGATTCCGTCGGGGAAGTTCCACACGATCGCGCGCGCCTTGGCGTTGCCGAACGGATAGACGCCGTGATTCTTCATGGCCACCCGGATCAGGCCGCCGGAGAGGTCGGTCTTCCAGTTCTTGCCTTCCGCCAGCGCCTGTTCCGCCGGCGTCAGCTCGCCCCACCAGCCCAGCTTCTTCACGAAGACGTGGTCGATCTCCGGATAACCCGTGGTGATCTCGGAGCCCTGGGGATGGGAGCCGTCCTCGGCCAGCAGGTTGACCCCATCCTTCTCCACGCCGAAGTTCGCGCGGAAGCAGCCGCCGCCTTCCATCACGGGCAGGGAGGGGTTGTAGAGCACGTGGGTGCCGGGGTGCTTCAGCTCCGGCGTTCCCCAGCAGGGCCATGGCAGGCCGAAGAAGTCGCCCTGGATGTCGTAGCCGGTCTCCGGATCCTTGACGCTGCCCTTGGCGCGGAGCGACTTCACGTCGAAGTGCGCCATCAGCTTCATGTGGGCCTTCAGCCGCTCGGGGCTCTGGCCGGTATAGCCGATGGTCCAGTTCGACTTGTTGACCTCGCGCAGGATGTCCTCGGGCACGGGTTCGTCCATGCCCTTGACCTTCTGCATCTTGTAGTTCTTGACCAGTTCCTTGCCGAAACCGAGCTTCTCGGCCAGCTGGTACATGATCATGTGGTCGCTGCGGCTCTCCCACAGCGGCTCGATCACCTTCTCGCGCCACTGGATCGACCGGTTGGAAGCCGTCACCGAGCCGCTGGTCTCGAACTGCGTCGCTGCCGGCAGCAGGTAGACGGCCCGGTTCGGATTCTGGTCTTCCGGCTTGCCCGGCATGGCCGCCATCGCCGCAGTGGCCGACGGGTAGGGATCGACCACCACCAGCAGGTCCAGCTTGTCCATGGCCCGCTTCATCTCGGCGCCGCGGCTTTGCGAGTTGGGCGCGTGGCCCCAGTACACGACGGCCCGCAGGTTGGGATCCTGGTCGATGACTTCGTTCTTCTCCAGCACGCCGTCGATCCAGCGGGACACCGTGATGCCAGGCTTGCTCATCATCGCGGGCGAAGCGAAGCGGCCCTTGATCCAGTCGTAGTCGACGCCCCAGACCGTGGCGTAGTGGCGCCACGATCCTTCGGTGATGCCGTAGTAGCCGGGCAGCGAATCGGGGTTGGGACCGATGTCCGTCGCGCCCTGCACGTTGTCATGGCCGCGGAAGATGTTCGCGCCGCCGCCGGAGACGCCGACGTTGCCCAGCGCCAGCTGCAGGATGCAGGAGGCGCGCACCATGGCGTTGCCGATCGAGTGCTGGGTCTGGCCCATGCACCACACGATGGTGGACGGCCTGTTCTTCGCCATCGTCTCGGCCGCCTTGTACAGGGCCTCCTCCGGCACGCCGGAAGCCTCGAACACCTTGTCGGGCGTCCACTTGGCCAGCACGTCCTCGCGGACCTTGTCCATGCCGTAGACACGGTCGTTGATGTACTTCTTGTCTTCCCAGCCGTTCTTGAAGACGTGGTACAGGATGCCGAAGAGGACCGGGATGTCCGTGCCCGAACGGAAGCGGATGTACTGGTCCGCCTTCGCCGCCGTGCGGGTGAAGCGCGGATCGCACACGATCATCTTCGTGCCGTTCTCCTTGGCGTGCAGCATGTGCAGCATCGAGACGGGGTGCGCTTCGGCCGCGTTCGAGCCGATGTACAACGCAGCCTTGCTGTTCTGCATGTCGTTGTACGAGTTCGTCATCGCGCCGTAGCCCCACGTGTTGGCGACGCCGGACACGGTGGTGGAGTGGCAGATGCGGGCCTGGTGGTCGCAGTTGTTGCTGCCGAACAGGCTCACGAACTTGCGCATCAGGTACGACTGCTCGTTGCTGTGCTTGGACGAGCCGATCCAGTAGATGGCATCCGGGCCGCTCGCCTTTCGGATCTCCTGGATCCGGCCGGCGATCTCGTTGAGCGCCTGGTCCCAGCTGATTCGCTGGTACTTGCCGTCGACGAGCTTCATCGGATAGCGCAGGCGGAACTCGCCGTGGCCGTGCTCGCGGATCGCCGCGCCCTTGGCGCAGTGGGCGCCCAGGTTGATCGGCGAATCGAACACCGGCTCCTGCCGCACCCACACGCCGTTCTCGACCACCGCGTCGATCGCGCAGCCCACCGAGCAGTGGGTGCACACCGTGCGCTTGACCTCGATCTTGCCGGTGCCGACCGCCGGGCCGTTGGCCGAAGCCGCCTTCGCCTTCTTCACCAGCGTCAGGCTGCCGGCGGCGATGCCGACGCCGACGCCCAGGCCCGAGCGGCGCAGGAACGCGCGACGGTCCATGGTGGGCAGCGCGTGCGAGAGGCCGCGCTGCAGGCTGTGGATGAAAGGCGAACGCGATTCGCCGTTGACGCGCGCCACACCGTGGGCGGCACCCGATTTCTTGGTCAGCAACATGGAAGGCTCCCGGGACAGGCGGGTTAGATGCGGGTGGTCTGGTAGTACTGCTTGACGTGCTCGGAGAGCTGGTAGCCGCCGCCGCGCGAGGGCGGCTCCTGGGGCTTTTCTGTCACGGCCTCCGCATCGGGCCGCTGCGCGGGCAGCAGGCTCGCGACTGCGGCCACGGCGCCGGTGGTGGCGGCCGCACCGAACAGGGTCCTGCGGGAAAGCTTGCTCTGGGACTGGCTCATTGCTGGTCTCCTTGGACTGCTAACGCTGTTGGCATGCTTATGCAGGCCCGAGCATAGCCAAACGCACCGAAGAGGGGCACAGGGTAATTGCCTCAACCAAAAGGTTTGCTCGGGTATGTGCAGCGTACGCCGCGCCACGCCTCGCTGTACGCGTGTTCCATCCGGACAAACCCCAATGTGGCAAACCCCTCACTCCAGCAGGTCGAACCCCTGCTGCTCCACGCTGAAGAAGGCTTGCGTGAAAGCCGCGAGCGCCGCGTAGAACCGGGCGCTCGGATGGCCCGTGATCGCCTCGCACATGGCGCCGAACCAGGGCTGCAAGTGGCGGGTGAAGAACTCGCGCTGGCGCGTGAGGTTGGCGACCGCCACGTCGTCGCCGGCGATCAGGTACCGCATCACTTCGCAGAGATAGGCGATGTGGTCCTCGGTCTCGGGCATGGCCTCGTCGCGAGTGAGGCCAAGCGCCTGCAGGTCGTCGCGCAGCTGCGCGAGCGGCCGCTCGTTCAGGAAGCCGCTCAGGTAGTGCGAGCCGAACAGGTACACGTCGGGCTTGCCGACGCCGCCGAAGAGCGCGTCGTATTCCGAGGCGATTTCGGCATCGGGCTCCGCTCGCGCTGCGCCGACCAGTTCGCGCCACGGCTCCTCCAGGAAGCCACCGGCGGCGGGCGCCTCGGTCACGGCGACCCGCAGGGCGCCGAGAAGCTCCGGGCCGGGCGGCGCGTAGTAGAGCTGGGAGAGCAGGCCGTACACCTCGGCCCGGGCGGTTTCCTCGTCCAGCGCGGAGCTGGCCGGCAGCAGCGTGTCAGCGGACATCGGAGATCTTGGTTTCGTCCTGGGCCGAGTAGATGTCGATCACGCGGCAGTCGGAGCACATCTTCAGGCGCTCCAGCGCCGCACCCTGGAACATGGCGTGCCCGGCGAGCTTGCCGAGCATCGCTTCGACTGCCTTGAGCGTGCCGAAAGGCTTTCCGCAGCGGATGCAGCCATAGGGCTTCGTTTCGTTCAGCACGCGGGCCTCGCGCCGCTCGGGCGTGAGCAGCAGGCGCGGCTTGAGCGTGATTGCGTTCTCCGGGCAGGTGCCGGCGCAAAGGCCACACTGGACGCAGTTCTTCTCGATGAAGCGAAGCTGCGGCGCCTGCGGGTTGTCCTGCAGCGCGCTGGACGGGCAGGCGCTCACGCAGCTCATGCACAGCGTGCACTTGTCCTTGTCGACGGCGATGCTGCCGAAGGGAGAGCCTTGCGGCGGCAGTTCGATGGCCTCGGGCCGGGCAGGCGCGAAGGCCACCAGGTGGTCCAGCGCCAGTTCGAGGGTCGCCCGCTTCTCGGCCGCGACGGCGAACCGCGCCGGCTCCTTCGGTCCCTGCTGGCGCGTGCTGCGCAGCGACTGCAGCGCCTTGTCCAGCGCCAGGGCCGATTGCGCCTGCAGCAGCTCGAAATGGACGCCGGCGTAGCCCAGGCCGCTGAGGATGGCCTGCGCCACCGCCATCTGCGCCTTCAGGCCCGCCAGGTACTGCGGCGCCTCTTCGCCGGTCGTGAGCACGACCACCTGGCGCGCGCCGAAAGCGACGGCCGACAGCCACAGGTCCGCGCCGGTGCTGGCGGTGTGCCAAAGGGCCACCGGGATCACGTTGGCCGGAACACCTTGTGCCTGCCCCAGGCGCGCTGCGCGCCCAAGGTCTTCGACCAGCGCCTGGCCGGCTTCCTGGCTGTGGAACAGGATCGTCGGCTCGCGGCCGCCGGCTTGCAGGTACGACCCGAGGAGCGTGCGCAGCTTCTGCCCCTGGTCGCTCGCCCGCGGGTACGCGAAGGTGAGCGCGCCCGTCGGGCACACCGTCGTGCAGGCGCCGCAACCGACGCACAGGTTGGGATTGACCTTGATCTGCTGCCGCGACGCCTCGCTGGAGATCGCGGCGGCCGAACAGATCTCCACGCAGGCATTGCAGCCGATCTTCTCGTTGCGGCTGTGGGCGCACAGCTTCTGCTTGTAGACGAAGAACTTGGGCTTCTCGAACTCGCCCACCAGCTCGCGCAGTTTCAGCAGCGTGGGCAGGTCGCGGCCGTCCCAGCGCAGGTAGCCCTGCGGTGGCGCGTGTTGCGCGAACTCGGACGTCTCGCGAAGGTCGAGAACCAGGTCGAACGTCTCGGTTTGCGCCTGCGCCTCCCTCTGGAAGTCGATGGCGCCGGCGGCCTCGCACACCTTCACGCAGGCACGATGGCCTTTGCAGCGGTCCATGTCGATCTGGTAGTCCAGGCCGATGGCGCCTTCAGGGCACACCGCCACGCAGGCATTGCAGCGCGTGCACAGGTCCAGGTCGATCGGGTTCGTCGGCGTCCACGCAAACTGGAAAGCGCCCAGCCAGCCGGTGAGCGAATCGATGCGCCCGGACACCACCGGGTACTTGCGCTCCTGCGCGCCCGGACCGCCGGTGGAGAACAGCGTGACGTCGAGGACGTCTTCGACCATCGACGCGGCGCGTTCGGCATCCTGCAGCCGGCCGATGATCAGGACGCGGCCGCCGCTCTTGTAGGTGACGGTGGGAACCGGGTCCGGCTCGGGCAGGCGCGCAGCGGCGAGCAGGGCCGCGATCTTGGGCATGGCCTCGCGCGCGTCGCGGCTCCAGCCGCCGGTCTCGCGGATGTTGACGAAGTGCACCGGCGACACCGCGCCTTCGGTCTGCGCGCCGACTTCGGCGAACAGCTTCTTTTCCTGGGTGCAGGCGACGATGACTTCCTCGCCGGAGCGAATGGCTTGCTGGTACGAGGCAGCCTCGCGCCGGCAGAGGCTGCTGTGCAGGGCAAGCGACGGCTCACCCAGTGCCGCGCCCAGCTTCGCCGGGTCGAGCGGCATCGTCTTGTTGCAGTCGCAGATCAGGGTCGGCATGGGATTCGGGGGGTACTGCTTGGGGATCGGCCGCGGGCTCGGGGGCCGCGGGCGGGTGCGACTGTGCCACGGATTGCGGCGCTTGCCCCTCGGCATCTTCCCTTGCTTCGGCTCCTGGCTCATCTTTGCGCTCTTCTTCACGAAAGAGGCCCAGGAAGCGGCCCGCGGCGAGCTGCCGAAGCATCGACTCGGGGATGGGATCGGCCTTGGTGTAGTCGTCGATGTAGGTATCGAGTCCGTCCATCACGTTGAAGTGCGGATCGGCGAACAGCTTCTTGACCGCGGCGTTCCGGACGTCGGCCGGGACGTCGGACTTCACGAAGCGGGTGAAGTCGGAGTCGGATGTGAGGGCGTTTGCGTCTTCGAGCGTAGGCGGAGGGGGCGGTTCGGGCAGCGGAGCCCCCTCACCCCTGCCCTCTCCCCCGAGGGGAGAGGGAGAGGAACCCGCCACGCCGGAAACCGAAGCGGCCTCACTCCCTCTCCCGCTTGCGGGAGAGGGCTGGGGTGAGGGCTGCTCCGGCTCGGCCTTGCGAACCGGCTCCGCCTCCAGCGGCTTGCCCTCCTTCGCATCCAGCTTGCGCCGCGACCAGCGGCCCAGGAAACCGTCAGCCACCGCCGCCCCCTTCGCCGCCGCCGTACTTCTTGCCCGTGGACACTGATGCCGGATTGCCGAACCGGTCTTCCAGCCGCCGGAAGCTTTCCGGCCGCTTGCGTCTGCGCGGTTCGGGCACGTAATGGGCGTCGGCGAACTCGCGGAACCAGGCCACCACCTCCGCGGGCGCGGGCACCTGCTCCACGTTCTCCTGCGCGTCGAGCCACCGCCCGGCATCGTGATAACTCACGGTGACGACCTCGGGGCGGGCGATCGGCTCCTCGGCGACGGTGGCGGCCTCTTCCATGCGCCACAGCACGAACCAGCACGGGGTGTCGACGGTGGCATTGAGGTAGTAGCCCTCGGCGTCGTCGGCGTAGAGCTCCACGCGGTAACCCGGGTGCAGCCAGCGCTCCTCGTGGTCGTCCCCGAAGATGCGGCGCGGCTCGCTGCCGAACGCCTCTTCATGCGGCACGACCTCGTGCAGCTCCCAGCGGTACGGCTGCCAGCGGTTGGCCAGCCGCACGCGCCGCATCACGACGGCGACGTTCAGGCCCGGGCGCGCGCTCACGGCGACTCCTTACGTGTTCTTCGAGACGGTGATGGTCGGGAACTTCGAGGAGAAGTCCTTGGCCTTGGCCGCGACGCGCACCGCCACCTTGCGCGCGACCTCCTTGTAGATCCCCGCGAGCTTGCCATCCGGGTCGGCCATCACGGTGGGCCGACCGCCGTCGGCCTGCACGCGGATGCTCATGTCCAGCGGCAGCGCGCCCAGGTATTCCAGGTTGCGCTCGGCCGCGTAGCGCTTGCCGCCGCCCTCGCCGAAGATGTGCTCGGCGTGGCCGCAGTTGCTGCAGATGTGCACGGCCATGTTCTCCACCAGGCCCAGGATCGGCACGCCGACCTTCTCGAACATGGCGACCGCCTTGCGCGCATCGAGCAGCGCGATGTCCTGCGGGGTGGTCACGATCACGGCGCCGGTCATCGGCACGCGCTGCGACAGCGTCAGCTGGATGTCGCCGGTGCCGGGCGGCAGGTCCACCACGAGGTAGTCGAGTTCGCGCCAGTTGGTCTGCCGCAGCAGCTGCTCCAGCGCCTGCGTCGCCATCGGGCCGCGCCAGATCATGGCTTCGTCCGGGTTGACCAGGAAGCCGATCGACATGACCTGCACGCCGTAGTTCTCCAGCGGGTCCATGGTCTTGCCGTCCGAGCTCTCGGGGCGCCCATCGATGCCCATCATCATGGGCTGGCTGGGGCCGTAGATGTCGGCATCGAGCACGCCGACCGAAGCGCCCTCGGCCGCGAGGGCCAGCGCCAGGTTGACGGCGGTGGTGCTCTTGCCCACCCCGCCCTTGCCGGAGGCGACCGCGATGATGTTCTTCACGTTGGGCATCAGCTGCACGCCGCGCTGCACGGCATGCGCGATGACCTTCGTGTTGATGTTCACCGAGACGTTGCTGACGCCCTGCAGCGCGCGCACGGCCGCGATGGCGGCCTGCCGCAGCGCGGGCACCTGGCTCTTGGCCGGATAACCCATTTCGAGGTCGAAGGCGACATCGCCTCCGTTCACCTGCAGGTTGCGGACCGCCTTGGTCGAAACGAAATCCTGGCCCGTGTTCGGGTCCTTGACGGCCGCGAGGGCGGCGAGCACTTGGTCGGTGGTGGCCATGGCTGAATTGACTACTGAACCAGCCAGTGTAACGAGCCGCCTAAAATCGCCGGCTCCCCGCGCCAATACCCACCATGCCCCAGCGCAAGCTTTTCGTCACCACGGCCCTGCCGTACGCCAACGGCAAGTTCCACATCGGCCACATCATGGAATACATCCAGGCCGACATCTGGGTGCGGCACCAGCGCATGGGCGAGCACATGGTCCACTTCGTCGGCGCCGACGACGCGCACGGCGCGCCGATCATGATCGCGGCCGAGAAGGCGGGAAAGACGCCGAAGCAGTTCGTCGCCGAGATCGCCGCGGGCCGCAAGGAGTACCTGGACGGCTTCCACGTCCGCTTCGACAACTGGCACTCCACCGACAGCCCGGAAAACACCGAGCTAGCGCAGGGCATCTACAAGGCGCTGAAGGCGCGCGGCCTCGTCGCCACGCGCACCATCGAGCAGTTCTACGACCCGGTCAAGGGCATGTTCCTGCCCGACCGCTACATCAAGGGCGAATGCCCCACCTGCCACGCCAAGGACCAGTACGGCGACAGCTGCGAGGTGTGCAGCAGCGTGTATTCGCCCACGCAGCTGATCGAGCCGTATTCGACGCTCAGCGGCGCCAGGCCCGAGCTGCGCAGCTCGGAGCACTACTTCTTCAAGCTGTCCGACCCGAAGGTGGTCGACTTCCTGAAGGCCTGGACGCAGGACGGCAAGCTGCAGCAGGAGGTGGCGAAGAAGGCCAGCGAATGGTTCGAGGCCGGCATGGCCGATTGGGACATCAGCCGCGACGCGCCCTACTTCGGCATCGAGATCCCCCAAGCCCCCGGCAAGTACTTCTACGTCTGGCTCGACGCGCCCATCGGCTACCTGGCCAGCCTGAAGAACCACTTCGACAAGGGCCAGGCGAAGGACCACTGGCATGCGGCCTCGCGCACGAAGGCGAGCTTCGAGGAGTTCGTGGCGGACCCCGCCGTGGAGCAAGTGCACTTCATCGGCAAGGACATCGTCTATTTCCATACGCTGTTCTGGCCGGCGATGCTGCAGTTCTCCGGCCGCAAGACGCCCACGCAGGTGAACGTGCACGGCTTCATCACCGTCAGCGGCGAGAAGATGAGCAAGAGCCGCGGCACCGGCATCGACCCGCTGCGCTACCTGTCGCTCGGCATGAATCCCGAGTGGCTGCGCTACTACATCGCCGCCAAGCTGAACGGCAAGGTCGAGGACGTCGACTTCAACCCCGAGGACTTCATCGCCCGGGTGAACGCCGACCTGATCGGCAAGTACGTCAACATCGCCAGCCGCGCGGCCAAGTTCGTGCCGGGCGGCAAGCTGCTCGGTCCGTTCTCGGTGCTGGAGGAACGCGCCACGCGGCTGGTCGACGAGGTGCGCAACCTCTACGAAGGCCGCGAATACGGCAAGGCGGTGCGCGAGATCATGGCGTTCGCCGACGACGTGAACCTGCACTTCGACGGCGCCGCACCGTGGAAGCTGGCCAAGGAAGGCCAGCAGGAGAAGGCCGCCCTGGTCTGCTCCGAATGCCTCGAGGCGTTCAAGGTGATGACCGCCTGCCTGAAGCCGATCCTGCCTGCGCTCGCGCGCGAGGCCGAGGCGTTCCTGAAATGCGAGCCGCTGGACTGGGACAACGCGGTCCGGCCGCTCGGTGCCGGGCATGTCATCGGGGAGTACAAGCACCTGATGCAGCGGGTGGATGCCAAGCAGGTGGATGCGTTGTTCGAGGCGCCGGCGGAAGCGGAGCAGCCCTCACCCCAGCCCTCTGCGGCGGGTGGGAGAGCGAGTGAACTGCCCGGGGGAGAGGCATTGGCTGCGCCGATCACGATCGACGACTTCGCGAAGATCGACCTGCGCATCGCGAAGATCGTGCAGTGCGAGGCCGTCGAGGGCTCGAACAAGCTGCTGCGCCTGACGCTGGACGTCGGCGAAGGCCGCATGCGGAACGTGTTCTCCGGCATCGCCTCGGCGTACAAGCCCGAGCAGCTGGTTGGAAAGCTGACGGTGGTCGTCGCCAACCTCGCGCCGCGCAAGATGAAGTTCGGCGTGAGCGAAGGCATGGTGTTGGCCGCGAGCCACGCCGACGAGAAGGCGAATCCCGGCATCTTCGTGCTGGAGCCCACGCCCGGCGCGCTGCCGGGCATGCGGGTGCGCTGAGCGCTCAACGGCTGCTTACCGCGGCGCACGGCCGCGTTACAACTCATCCATAGAATGCGGCTCATCCGTAAGTTCCGGATCCAGCCGCCCATGTCGCCGCGCCGCCACCGCCTGTCCCGCCGCAGCCTCCGCTGCTATGCCGGCCGCCTGCGGGCCGAGTGCAGCGGTTCGCTGCGAGGCCGGCCGCGCCGCAACCGGCGCGCCTGAGCCTTGGCCCCGTCCTTCGCCTTCCGCCCGCGACTGCTGGATGCGCTGCGCGGCTACGACCGCGGACGCTTCCTGCGCGACTTCGGCGCCGGCCTCACCGTCGGCGTCGTCGCCCTGCCCCTGGCCATGGCTTTCGCCATCGCCTCCGGCCTGCCGCCTTCGGCCGGGCTGTGGACGGCCATCATCGCCGGTCTGCTGGTCGCGCTGCTGGGCGGCTCCAACGTGCAGATCGGCGGCCCGGCGGGCGCGTTCATCGTCATCGTCTACGGGATCATCGAGCGGTACGGCGTCGCCAACCTGCTGATCGCCACGGCCTGCGCGGGTGTGCTGCTGTTCGCGCTGGGCCTGCTGCGACTGGGCTCGCTGGTGCGGTACGTGCCGGTCAGCATCGTGGTGGGCTTCACCAACGGCATCGCGGTGCTGATCGCGATGTCGCAGCTCAAGGACTGGCTGGGGCTCGAGGTCGATCGCATGCCGGCAGATTTCTTCGCCCAGCTGCGGGTGATCGCCGGCCACCTGCACACCTTCGACCTTCACGCCTTCGCGCTGGGCAGCGCCTGCCTGGCCGGGCTGTTCCTGTGGCCGCGCCTGTGGAACGCCGAGTCGCCGGTGCGGCCGGCGCTGGAGTTGCCGGGCATGCGCCAGGCCGTCAAGGTGGCCGCTCGCGTGCCCGGCCCGATCGTCGCGCTGGTCACTCTCACCGCCCTGGCCTTCGCGTTGAAGCTGCCGGTCGAGACCATCGGCAGCCGCTTTGGCGGCATTCCGGCCGGCCTGCCGCCCTTGGCGCTGCCGGACTTTTCGTGGGAGACGGTCAAGCAGTTGGTGACGCCCATGCTGACGATCGCACTGCTCGGCGCCATCGAATCGCTGCTGTGCGCGCGCGTGGCCGACCAGGTGAGCGGGCTGCCTCGGCACGACCCGAACCAGGAACTCATGGCCCAGGGCGTGGCCAATTTCGTGGCGCCCTTCTTCGGCGGCATGCCGGCCACGGGCACCATCGCGCGAACCGTGACCAACATCCGCTCGGGCGGCACCACGCCGGTCGCGGGCGCGGTGCACGCGGTCACGCTCGCGATCCTGGTGCTCGCCGCCGCGCCATTGGCGCTGCATGTTCCGCTGTCGGTGCTGGCGGGCATCCTGCTGTTCGTGGCCTGGAACATGGGCGAGTGGCGCGAGTTCGCGCACCTGAAGCGCTACAGCGCGCATTACCGGGTGCTGATGCTGGGCACCTTCTTCCTCACGGTGGTGTTCGACCTCACCGTGGCGCTGGAGGTCGGGCTGGTCGCCGCCTGCGCGCTCTTCATCCGCAAGATGAGTTCGCTGTTCCGCGTGGAGCAGGTGCCGGGCGAGGAAGCGCAATTGCGCTTTCGCCTGTACGGCTCGCTCTTCTTCGGCGCCGTCGCGCGCATCGACACGGTCGTCCAGGCGGTCGAGGGCTCGGGACCTGCGCCGGTGGTGGTGCTCGACGCGCTGCAGCTGGTCCACCTGGACACGTCGGGCCTGGACGCCCTGCGCCAGCTTCACAAGGTGGTGCTGCTGCGCGGCGGCACGCTGCGGCTGGACAACCTGCAGGAGCAGCCGCGCGAGGTGATCGAGCGATCCGGCTTCGGCACCGAGCTGACGCAGCACCTGGCCTCGCCGGAAGTGGCCGTCTAGCGGCTCGGCCCGCCGCGGTTCTCGGGCGCCTCGGGGTCGGGCCCGGTGGAGGTGCGCACCACGCGCATGTCGGGGTCGAACCAGACGGTGAACATCATCGAGGTGTTGGGCGGCTGCATGTAGCGCCAGTCCCACGCCTCCTCGCGCTTGAGCGCGTACGGCGTGCGCTTGGCGGGCTTGCCGAGCATGCGGCGCACCTGCTCCATCGACATGCCGGCCTGCACCTGCGCGAAGGTGGTGGGGGTGAGCACCTGGCGCAGCGCGGACATCTTGCCGTCCGCGCCGATGGTGATCATGTAGTTCTGGTGGCCCGCGGGGTTGCGGTTGTATTCGAGGACGCGGGCGCCGCCGGGGCCGTCCCAGATGTTCTCCGGGTTGCCGAACTGGGCGCGAACGTCCGCCTCGGTCGAGACGCCTTCCTCGAGCTTTTCGATACGCCGCTGGTCGCAGCCGACCAGCGTGGCCAGCGCGGCTAGCAATCCACTGACGAGTCCCATCGAGCACCGTAGGTAAAATTGCCTGCTCACCCGATCGAGTCTATGTCCAAGTTGCTCCGCATCTTCCGCCGGCCGGACTACAAGTCCGACGTCACCCAGTTCATCGAACAGCTGAAGGCGCAGCGCCCCGACATCGAAGCCCAGCAGCGCGCCGGCCGCGCCATCTGGTGGGACAAGCACATCGACCGCGAGGCGCTGGGGGACTGGAAGAAGGCCCGCGTGCCGCAGAAGCCCTACGTGTACGGCAGCGGCGGCGACTCGTCGGATTCCAAGTGAACGACAGCGAACGAACCAGCCTGCCCGAAGGCGCTTCCGCGGACGTCCCGGGCATGCCCGACGTGGTCGACCAGGTCGCGCTGGCGCGTCTCTACGGCGAACCGCTGTTCGCCATGCCGACGGACCTGTACATCCCGCCCGATGCGCTGGAGATCTTCCTCGAGGCATTCGAAGGCCCGCTGGACCTGCTGCTGTATCTCATCCGCAAGCAGAACTTCAACATCCTCGACATCCCGATGGCGGCGATGACCCGCCAGTACCTCCAGTACGTCGACGAGATCCGCTCGCGCAACCTGGAACTGGCGGCCGAATACCTGCTGATGGCGGCCATGCTCATCGAGATCAAGTCGCGCATGCTGCTGCCCCCCAAGAAGACGGCGGAAGGCCAGGAGCCGGAGGACCCGCGCGCGGAGCTGGTGCGCCGCCTGCTGGAGTACGAGCAGATGAAGATGGCCGCCGCGCGCCTGAACGCGGTGCCCCAGGTCGGCCGCGACGTGCTGCGCGCCCAGGTCTACATCGAGCAGTCGATGCAGCCGCGCTTTCCGGACGTCAACGTCGTCGACCTGCAGGAAGCCTGGCGCGACATCCTCAAGCGCGCCCGGCTGGTGCAGCACCACAAGATCACGCGTGAGGAGCTCTCGGTGCGCGAGCACATGAGCATCGTGCTGCGCAAGCTGCAGGGCCGCAAGTTCGTGGAGTTCGAGAACCTGTTCGACACCAGCCGCGGCATGCCGGTGCTGATCGTGACGTTCATCGCCATGCTGGAACTGGCCAAGGAGACGCTGATCGAGGTGACGCAGGCGGAAGCCTTCGCGCCGATCTACGTGCGCCTGGCCTACCAGCCCGCCTGATGGAAACCTCGCTCGACTTCGATGTCGTCATCGTCGGCAGCGGACTGGCCGGCCTCTCCGCCGCGATGCATCTCGCGCCCACGCACCGGGTCGCCGTCATCACCAAGCGCGGCCTGGCCGACGGCTCCAGCGGCTGGGCCCAGGGCGGCATCGCAGCCGTGATGGACCGGGGCGACAGCTTCGAATCGCACGTCGACGACACGCTGGTGGCCGGCGCCGGGCTGTCCGATCCGGAGGCCACGCGCTTCGTCGTCGAGCACGCGCCCGAAAGCATCGCCTGGCTCCAGCAACTGGGCGTGCCGTTCTCGCAGGAGCACGGCCAGCTGCACCTCACCCGCGAAGGCGGCCACAGCGCGCGCCGCATCGTGCACGTCACCGATGCCACCGGCGCGGCCGTGCAGCACACGCTGATCGACCACGTGCGGCGCACGCCGAACATCCGCCTTTTCGAGCACCACACGCTGGTGGACCTGATCACGAGCCGCCGCATCGGCCAGCTGCCGCAGCGCTGCCTGGGCCTGTACGCGCTGGACGAGCAGGCGGACCAGGTCGTCACCTTCCGCGCGCCGCAGACCATCCTGGCCACCGGCGGCGCGGGCAAGGTCTACCTGTACACCACGAATCCCGACACGGCCACCGGCGACGGCATCGCGGCGGCATGGCGCGCCGGCTGCCGGGTGACGAACATGGAGTTCATCCAGTTCCACCCGACCTGCCTGTGGCACCCGCTGGTCAAGAGCTTCCTGATCACCGAGGCCGTGCGCGGCGAAGGCGGGCGGCTGCTGCTGCCGGACGGCACGCGCTTCATGCCGCAGCACGACCAGCGCGCCGAACTCGCGCCGCGCGACGTGGTCGCCCGCGCCATCGACTTCGAGATGAAGAAGCACGGCCTGGACTGCGTGTACCTGGACATCTCGCACCAGCCGGCGGCCTTCATCCGCGAGCACTTCCCCAACATCCACGCGCGCTGCCTGGAGCTGGGCATCGACATCACGCGCCAGCCGATCCCGGTGGTGCCCGCGGCCCACTACACCTGCGGCGGCATCCACACCGACCTGGCCGGCCGCACCGACCTGCCGGGCCTGCATGCGATCGGCGAGACGGCTTACACCGGCCTGCACGGCGCCAACCGCCTCGCCAGCAACTCGCTGGTCGAATGCATGGTGTTCGCCCGTTCCGCCGCGCTGGACATCCGCGAAGCGCGGGAGCCGGCCGTGCCGCCGGTGCCCGTCTGGGACGAGAGCCGCGTCACAGACCCCGACGAATCGGTGGTCATCTCGCACAACTGGGACGAGCTGCGCCGCTTCATGTGGGACTACGTCGGCATAGTGCGCACCAACAAGCGCCTGGAACGCGCCGCGCACCGCATCCGGCTGCTGCAGGAGGAGATCCAGGAGTTCTACGCGAACTTCCACATCAGCCGCGACCTGCTCGAGCTGCGCAACCTGGTCACCGTGGCCGACCTGATCGTCCGGTCGGCGCAGGCGCGGCATGAGAGCCGCGGCCTGCATTTCAGCCGCGACTACCCGTCCATGGACGCGGACGCGCAGCCGACCACCCTGACGCCTCAGCGATAAGTTCGCTCCTGGCACCGCTGAGCTGATCGGGCCGACTTCGCATGCGGGTTTGCACCCGGTGCTCTGCCGAGCGTCGCGGCTCTAGCATGGCCCTCCCACACGAACCAGGAGACGGCACATGGGCACCAGGATCAGGAGCGCACTACGCACCGCAGCGCTGACCGGCGCGGTGGCTCTGGCGGGCTGCGCGAACATGATGGGCGGTGGCGGCTGGGTGCCGCTGGTCGACAGCGGCAAGGGGCTGGAGCGGTTCAACCGTGTCGGGGAGGCCGACTGGGCGGTGGTTGACGGCGCGATCCAGGCCACGCGCGGCGGCAGCACCCCGGCCTTCCTCGTCACTCGCGAGTCGTACAAGGACTTCGCGATCCGCGCCGAGTTCTGGGCCAGCGACGACGCCAACAGCGGCATCTTCGTGCGCTGCCAGAACCCGCAGCAGATCACCGACGAGAACTGCTACGAGGCCAACGTATTCGACCAGCGGCCGGACCCGACCTACGGCACCGGCTCCATCGTCAAGGTCGCTCCCGTGCGCCAGCCGCCGCCGAAGGCGGGCGGCAAGTGGAACACCATGGAAGTGACGGCCAAGGGTGACCACCTGGTCGTGATGTTCAACGGCGAGAAGACCGTCGACCACCGCGACCGCAAGTTCGCCAGCGGGCCCGTCGCGCTGCAGTGGGGCCGCGGAACGGTCAAGTTCCGCAAGGTCGAGATCAAGCCGCTCTGAGCGCGCGGCGGCGCGGCGGTCAGGCCGCGCCGAAATGCGGCACCAGCGCGCCGGCCGGCTGGCCGTTCTTCAGCGCTGCCGTGAAGGCCAGCATCCGGTCGATCGGCACGCGCGCGCGCTGGCCGACCGCCGGGTCCACGAAGATCTCGTTGGCGCCGGTCTCCAGCACCTGCGCCAGGCCGGCCAGCCCGTTCATCGCCATCCAGGGGCAGTGCGCGCAGCTCTTGCACGTGGCGCTGTTGCCCGCCGTGGGCGCCTCGAAGAACACCTTGCCGGGATTGAGCGTGCGCAGCTTGTGCATCATCCCGTTGTCGGTCGCGACGATGAACTCCTTGGCATCCATCTCGCGGGCGGCCTTCAGGATGGCGGAGGTGGAGCCGACGGCGTCGGCCAGCGCCACCACGTCGGCGGGCGACTCGGGGTGCACCAGCACCTTGGCCCGCGGATGCTCCTTCTTCAGCGCCTCCAGCTCGAACGCCTTGAACTCGTCGTGCACGATGCACGAGCCGCTCCAGAACACCATGTCGGCGCCGGTCTCGCGCTGGATGTAGCTGCCCAGGTGGCGGTCGGGTGCCCACAGGATCTTGTGTCCCTTCTCCTTGAGCGCGTTGACGATGTCCAGCGCGCAGCTTGAGGTGACCAGCCAGTCCGAGCGCGCCTTCACGGCCGCGCTGGTGTTGGCGTAGACCACCACCGTGCGGTCCGGATGCTGGTCGCAGAAAGCGCTGAACTCGGCGATCGGACAGCCCAGGTCCAGCGAGCAGGTCGCGTCCAGGTCCGGCATCAGCACCCGCTTCTCGGGCGACAGGATCTTGGCCGTTTCGCCCATGAAGCGCACGCCGGAGACCACCAGCGTCTGCGCCGGGTGATCGCGGCCGAATCGCGCCATCTCCAGGGAGTCGCTGACGATGCCGCCGGTTTCCTCGGCCAGGTCCTGCAGGTCCGGATGCACGTAGTAGTGGGACACCATGACGGCGTTGCGCTCCTTGAGCAGGCGCCTGATGCGCGCCTTGAGCTCGGTCCGCTCCGCGGGCGTGGGCTCCTGTGGAATACGCGCCCACGCATGCCGGGTATCGCAGGCATTGCCGACGGGCTGTTCGTACTCGACGTCGAAGATGGGGATGACGGCGCTCATGGGGTTCGGTTCAGAGGTCCTTGAAGCGCATCGAATAGTCCGTGGCCTTCACGTCCTTGGTGAGCGCTCCGATGGAGATGCGGTCGACGCCGGTTTCCGCAAGCTCGCGCACGCGCTCCAGCGTCACGCCGCCGGAAATCTCCAGGATGGCACGGCCTTCGTTCAGGCGCACGGCCTCGCGCAGCGTGGGCAGGTCCATGTTGTCGAGCAGGACCATCTTCGCGCCTGCGGCGAGCGCCTCCTGCAGCTGGGCCAGCGTCTCCACTTCGATCTCCACGAACCCGGCGGAGCGAGAGAGCTCGCTTGCGGCGCGCAGCACCGGCGTCACGCCGCCCGCCGCGGCGATGTGGTTCTCCTTGATGAGGATTGCGTCGTACAGGCCGATGCGGTGGTTGGTGCCGCCGCCGGTGCGCACCGCGTACTTCTGCGCGAGGCGCAGGCCCGGCAGCGTCTTGCGCGTGTCCACGATCTGGGCGCGCGTTCCGCGAACGGCCTCCACGTATGTCGAGGTGCGCGTGGCGACTGCGCTGAGCAACTGCAGGAAATTGAGCGCAGTGCGCTCGGCGGTCAGCAGCGCACGCGCCGAGCCGCGGATCTCCACCACCGGCTGGCCCACGGAGGTGCGCCGGCCCTCCGGCACCGCCCAAGTGATCGTGGCCTGCGGCTCGAGCTGCCGCACCGCGGCGACGAACCACGGGCCGCCGCACACCACGGCGGCCTCGCGCGCGATCACCACGGCCTGCGCCTGCCGCGCGGCCGGGACCAGGCTGGCGGTGAGGTCGCCCTCGCCCACGTCCTCGGCCAGCGCGCGGGCGGCGTCCTGCCGGGCCAGTTCGGCGATCGCCGCCGGGCTGAAATCGAAGCGTTGCATGCGGCGAGCATAGCCTTTGCCCGATGCCTTCGTCGGCATCCCGGCTGACGGGCGTGCCCGGCCGCCGCACGGACAATCCGCGCATGGAAACCGCGTATCTCGACAAGGAACCCGCGCGCGCGGAGGTCGATGCCTGGCCCGGCGCCGCGCTTCTCGAATTCGGCACGCCGTGGTGCGGCTGGTGCCGCAGCGCGCAGCCGAAGATCGCGCAGGCGCTCGCTTCGCATCCGTCGGTGCGGCACGTGAAGGTCGAAGACGGCCCCGGCCGCCCGCTCGGCCGCTCGTTCCGCATCAAGCTGTGGCCGACGCTGGTCTTCCTGCGCGACGGCCGCGAGGTGGCCCGGCTGGTGCGGCCGCAGGACCCGCAGGCGATCGCCGACGCGCTGGCGCAGATCGAAGCGCGCTAGTCGGCCGCGAAGCAGTACATCAGCCCGCCGCCGCCCGTGCCGCGCAGGGCTTCCAGGCTGCAGCCGCGCGAGCCGTGCGACGAGTTCCACGAGCGCGAAGGCTCGTCGTCGCGCAGGCCCCTGCGGTCGTGGTGCCCGACGATGGCCGATCCTTCCGCGCCGGACGTCCAGTTGCGGCACGTCGTGTCGCCGGTCGCCGCCGTGGTGGCGCGGCCGTCGGGCGTGCTGCCGGTGAGGATGTCGTGCTGGTTGACCGGGTCGCCGCTGCCACTGACCGTCTCGCCTTTTTCGGTGAGCGCCGTTTCCTTGGTCAGCTTGTTCTGGCCGTGCAGTTCGTCCACGTTGCTTGCGACGACTGCGCCCTTGGCGTTCTGCCAGGGGCCGCGGCCGATGCGATCGCGCGCGTTCACCGGCGTGCGGCCGTCGCCCGCCGTCGAACTGAGGTAGGCGCGCCAGGTGCGCTGACCGGCACCGACACTCGATGCGAGCGCCTGGCAGTGGCGATCGGCGCCGGCGATGCCGCCGAAGTCCGCGCCCTTGCCGGGGTTCGCGCTCGTCACGAAGAAACTCATGTTGTTCCGGGCCGCGGTTCCACCGGTTGCGCCGGAACCCGCGGGCGGCGATCCGGCGCAGGCGGACAACAACGTGGCGGAGCAAACGGCGGCGAGAACGGCGGGCAGGGGTTGCATGGGGCGTCTCCTGGAGTGGAGAACGCAGGCTAGCGCCGCAGCCGCCGCGTGCGCCCTAGGAAGACTCCGGAGTCGGGTCGCGCTGCATCAGCCGGGCGACGGCCTGCCTCGGCTGCAAGCGACCCTCGAGCACGGCGGCAACGGCCTCCGCGATCGGCATCTCGATGCCCAGCTGAGCGGCGCGCTTCACCACGGTCCGCGCGCAGTAGACGCCCTCGGCCACATGGCCGAGTTCCGCCAGCGCCTGGTCGAGGCTTTGCCCCTGAGCCAGCAGCAGGCCCACGCGCCGGTTGCGGCTGAGGTCGCCCGTCGCCGTGAGCACCAGGTCGCCCAGGCCCGACAGTCCCATGAAGGTCTCGGCGCGGCCGCCGAGCGCGATGCCCAGCCGTGTCATCTCGGCCAGCCCGCGCGTGACGAGCGCGGCGCGGGCATTCAGGCCGAGCGAGAGGCCATCGCACAGCCCGGTCGCGATGGCCAGCACGTTCTTCACCGCGCCGCCGACCTCCGCGCCGGCGACGTCGTCGTTCGCATAGACGCGCAGCTGCGGACCGTGGAACGTCTCGACCAGCGCCTGCCGCACCTCGGGGCGCGCGCTCGCCGCGACCAGCGCGGTGGGCTGCCCGCGCGCCACTTCCTGCGCGAAGCTGGGACCGGTCAGGACGCCGGCGGCGAGACCGGGCGCGACCTGCTGCTGGACCTCGTGCCCGAGCAGGCCCGGCCCGTCCTCGCGCGCTTCAAAGCCCTTGCACAGCCATGCGACCGGCGCGTTGGATTGCGCAAGCGCCACGAGCATCTCGCGCAAGCCCGCCATCGGTGTGGCGACGACCAGCAGTTCACGGTCTTGCGCGACCGCACCGACGTCGCCGGATGCGATGCGCAACGCCTGCGGCAGCGCGAAACCGGCCAGATAGCGCGTGTTCTCGCGGCGCGACTGCATGTCGCGCGCCTGGTCGGCATCGCGCGCCCAGAGCACGACGTCGTGGCGCGCCGTGGCGTTGGCGGCCAGGGCCGTCCCCCAGGCGCCGGCGCCGAGCACGAGCAGCCGCATCGAAGCCGCCGCCCCGCCGTCAGGCCGTGGTGATGATGCGCGAGGGCTGTTCCTGCTGCTGCAGCTGCGACTGCTGCTGCTCGTACATGGCCTGGAAGTTGATCTCGGCCAGGTGCACGGGCGGGAAGCCGGCGCGCGTGATGATGTCGGCCACGTTGCCGCGCAGGTACGGGTAGACGATCTGCGGGCAGGCGATGCCCATGATGGCGTTGAGCTGGTCGCCCACGTTGCGGATCTCGAAGATCCCGGCCTGCTTCACTTCGACCAGGAACACCGTGCGCTCCTTGATCTTGGTCGTGACAGTGGCGGTCACGGCGACCTCGAACATGCCCTCGGCGGCCTGCGTGGCCTCGACGCCGAGCTGGATGTCCACGTTGGGCTGCTCCTGCTCCAGCAGGATCGCGGGCGAGTTGGGCTGTTCCAGCGAAGCTTCCTTGAGGTAGACGCGCTGGATCTGGAAGACGGGGTCCTGGGAGTCGGCCATGGCAGTGGTGCTTTCGTGCAAAGGAAAAGGCCCGCCGGGTGCAACCGAAGCGGGCCGGGATTCGGGTCGGGGCCGGATTATCTCAGGCCCTACCCGCCGTTCAGCAGGGGCATCAGGCCGCCCCGGCTGTCCAGCGCCATCAGGTCGTCGCAGCCGCCCACGTGGGTGTCGCCGATGAAGATCTGCGGCACGGTGCGCCGGCCGGTGATCTCCATCATCTTCAGCCGCTCCTGCGGCTGCGCGTCGACGCGGATCTCGTTGATGTTCTCCACCCCGCGCGCCTTGAGGATCTGCTTGGCCCGGATGCAGTACGGGCAGACGGCGGTGGTGTACATGGTGACGGGTTGCATGTCGGTCGACGGTTTCTCTGCGGTTGTCGAAGCGGCCCTCAGGCCTTCTCGACGGGCAGGTTAGCCTCTTTCCACGCCTTCAGCCCGCCGGCCAGCACTTGGGCCTTTTCGTAGCCGAGTTTTTTCGCGACGCCCAGCGCGCGATTGGCGCGCATGCCATTGGGGCACACCAGCAGCACCGGCAGCGCCTTGTTCTTCACCACTTCGGGCAGCCGCTGCTCCAGCTGGTTCAGCGGGATGTTGCGCGCGCCGCCGATGTGGCCGGCGGCGAACTCCTCCGTCTCACTCACGTCCACCACGACGGCCTTCTCGCGGTTGATGAGCTGCACGGCATTGGAAGTCGACAGCCCGCCCGCCGCGCCGCCCTGCACCACGGGCCACAGCAGCATGGCTCCGGAGGCGAAAGCCACGGCGAAGAGCATCCAGTTGTTGATCACGAAATCCATCGTTGTCCTGAGAAGCGCCCCCTCGGCGCAAAGGCGTGATTCTAGAATCGACGTTTTTTGCCCGGCATGGGCCTTGCGCATGCACAAGCTCGTCCTGATCCGCCACGGCGAATCGACCTGGAACCTGGAGAACCGATTCACCGGCTGGACCGACGTCCCGCTCACGCCCACCGGCATCGCGCAGGCGAAGACCGCCGGCCGCCTGCTGCGCGCCGAGGGCTGGGAATTCGACGTCTGCCACACCAGCGTGCTCAAGCGGGCCATCCACACGCTGTGGCATTGCCTGGACGAGATGGACCGGCAGTGGCTGCCCGTGGTCAAGTCATGGCGGCTCAACGAGCGCCACTACGGTGCACTGCAGGGCCTGAACAAGGCCGAGACCGCCAAGAAATTCGGCGACGATCAGGTGCTGGTCTGGCGCCGCAGCTACGACATCCCGCCGCCGGCGCTGGAAGCGAACGATCCGCGCTGCGAGCGCAATGATCCGCGCTATGCCCGGCTGGCTTCAGGAGAGGTGCCGCTGACCGAATGCCTGAAGGACACGGTGGCGCGAGTACTTCCGTTCTGGAACGAGGCGATGGCCCCGGCCATCCGCTCCGGCAAGCGCGTGCTGGTCTCGGCCCACGGCAACTCGATCCGCGCGCTGGTCAAGTACCTCGACGGCATCTCCGACCAGGACATCGTCGGCCTGAACATCCCGAACGGGATCCCGCTGGTCTACGAACTGGACGCGGACCTGAAACCGCTGCGCCACTATTACCTGGGGGACGCGGAAGCCGCGGCCAAGGCTGCCGCGGCCGTGGCGAACCAAGGCAAGGCCTGACAAACCAAGGCTCGGCCAGGCTGCTGCCGAGTTTGCGCCAGACCAAGGCCGGAAGCCTTTTTTCACGCGATGGCGCGCTCTTCCGGAACCCGCCGGTAACGGGCGCGTCATAGTGTCTTCTCAGGTGTATATTGAAAGTCGAGAGGACTGAAGTTTTCCCCTATGAGCCACAAACTGAAGATCGCCGTCTGGATTTCGGCGGGCGCCCTGGCCGGCGCGTTGACCACGGTCTCGCTGCAGACCGTCGCCCGTGGCTCCCTGGCCCCGCTGCCATTGGAAGAGCTCCAGCAGCTGGCCGCCGTGTTCGGCATGGTCAAGAGCGACTACGTCGAGCCCGTTGACGAAAAGAAGCTCATCAGTGACGCGATCGCCGGCATGGTCGCCAGCCTCGATCCGCACTCGCAGTACTTCGACAAGAAGAGCTACAAGGAATTCCGCGAAGGCACGTCCGGCCGCTTCGTCGGAGTTGGCATCGAGATCTCGCAGGAAGAAGGCCTGGTCAAGGTGGTGTCGCCCATCGAAGGCTCGCCCGCCTACCGCGCCGGCCTCAAGCCGAATGACCTGATCACCAAGATCGACGACACCGTGGTCCGCGGCCTGTCGCTGTCGGATGCGGTCAAGCGCATGCGCGGCGAGCCCAATACCAAGGTGACGCTCACGATCTTCCGCAAGGACGAGAACCGCACCTTTCCGGTGACGATCACGCGCGAGGAGATCAAGACCGTGTCCGTCAAGGGCAAGGTGGTCGAGCCCGGCTACGCGTGGATCCGCCTGTCGCAGTTCCAGGAGCGCACGGTCGAGGACTTCGTGCGCAAGGTCGAGGAGGTCTACAAGGCCGATCCCAACCTCAAGGGCCTGGTGCTCGACCTGCGCAACGACCCCGGTGGCCTGCTCGATGCAGCCGTCGCCGTGTCTGCGGCGTTCCTGCCGGAGAACGTGACCGTGGTGTCCACCAACGGCCAGCTGCCGGAGAGCAAGTTCGTCTACAAGGCGTCGCCGGAGTTCTATCAGCGCCGCTCCGGCAGCGACCCGCTGCGCCGCCTGCCGGCCTCCATCAAGACGGTGCCGCTGGTGGTGTTGGTCAACGAAGGCTCGGCCTCGGCGAGCGAGATCGTGGCCGGCGCGCTGCAGGACCACAAGCGCGCGATGATCCTGGGCAGCCAGACCTTCGGCAAGGGCTCGGTGCAGACCGTGCGCCCGCTCGGCCCCGACACGGGCCTGAAGCTGACCACCGCCCGCTACTACACGCCCAGCGGCAAGTCCATCCAGGCCCGCGGCATCGTGCCCGACGTGCTGGTCGACGAGAGCGAGGAAGGCAACATCTTCTCGATGCTGCGCACGCGCGAGGCCGACCTCGACAAGCACCTGGGCAGCGGCCAGGGCCCCGAAGCGAAGGACCCGTTGCGCGAGCGCCTGCGCGAAGAAGCGCGCAAGCGAGCGGAGGAGGAGTCCCGCAAGCCGGTCTCCGAGCGCAAGACGCCGGAGTTCGGCACGCCGGAGAAGGACTTCCAGCTGGTGCAAGCCCTCAACCAGCTCAAGGGCCGCCCGGTCCTGGTGAGCAAGACGCAGATCATCGAGAACAAGGCCGAGAAGAAGGAAAACTGATCCCGACGGGTCGTAGCCCAAACCTGTCCAGGAAAGCCGGCGCCAGCCGGCTTTTTCTTTTTGCCGACAATGCGCGCCATGACAGACGACGAACTCCTGCGCTACTCGCGCCACATCCTGCTCGAGGAAATCGGCGTCGAAGGCCAGGAGAAGCTGGGACAAGGCCATGCGCTCGTGATCGGCGCGGGCGGCCTCGGATCGCCCGTCGCGCTCTACCTGGGCACCGCGGGCGTCGGCCGCATCACGCTCGTGGACCACGACAGCGTCGATGTCACCAACCTGCAGCGCCAGATCGCGCATGCGATGGCGCGCGTCGGACATCCCAAGGCGAACTCCGCGCGCGAAGCCATCGCGTCGCTCAACCCGCACGTGCAGGTCGAAGCCATCGTGCAGCGCGCCGACGACTCGCTGCTCGACCGGCTGGTGCCGCAGGCGCATGTGGTGATCGATTGCTGCGACAACTTCGCCACGCGGCAGATCGTCAATGCCGCGTGCTTCCGGCACGGCGTGCCGCTGGTCTCGGGTGCCGCGATCCGCTTCGACGGGCAGCTCAGCGTGTTCGACCCGCGGCGTGCGGACTCGCCCTGCTACGCCTGCCTCTTCCCCGCCGACAGCGCGCCGGAAGAAACGCGCTGCGCCACGATGGGCGTGTTCGCGCCTCTGGTGGGCATCATCGGGTCGATGGAAGCGGCCGAGGCGCTGAAGCTGCTCTCGGGTGCCGGTCAATCGCTCGCCGGCGAGCTGCTGATGCTGGATGCGCGGACGATGGAATGGACGCGGATGCGAACACCGCGCCGCGCGGACTGCCCCGTCTGTGCGACCCGGGCGATGACCGCCTAGGGCGCGATCGGCTTGCCGGGCGTGCCGGTGCCCAGCGCATCGGCTGCGGGCGCCCGAGCGGCCGCCTGCGTGTTGCCGGGCCGGCGGGCATCAGCGTTGTTGCCGGCGGCACGCGCGTTGCTGTTGTTGGGTGCGGGCCCCGCGCCCATTCGCGTGCCGGCAGGTGCTTCGGACGGCTTGGTGCCCGGTCCCTCGGCCGGCGGCGCCGACTTTCCGACTCGCGTCTCGGCGCGCGACGCGGCCGCTTCCTTCAACGTGCCCACGCAGTCGGCGTCCTTGCCGGGGCCGGTCTCGATCGTCGCCGCCAGCGCCAGCAGCGGGTTGATCGCTCCCAGGCCGATGGCCAGGGCGGCACGCCCCGCGAGCGCGCTCTTCTCCAGCCCGACGTCGGGTGCGCCGAACGTGCCCGCGACCTTCAGCGGCGAACGCAGGCTCAGGATGCTGGTGTCCTTGGGCTGCGGCTTGATCAGGGCATTCATCGATTCGCGCGCCAGGTTGATCTCGGCGCCGCCGTGGAAGACGGTGTCGTCCGTGTCGAGCACCAGCGCGCGCGACGTCATCACGCCGTCCTTCACGTCGAACGCCGTGGCCGCGCAGCGCAGTTCCACGCGCTTGTCGCCGCGCGCCAGGAACTTGAGGATCTCGCCGCCGTCGAGGCCGGCGAATTCCAGCAGGATGTTGCTGATCTCGCCCCTGCCCATCAGGAGTGCGACGTTGCCGTTCGCGTTGGCGAGCATCTGCGCCACCGAGCCGCCGCGGGCCGTGAGGTCCACCTGCCCCTGGATCTTGCCGAAGCTGTTGCGGGCCGACTCCGATTTCGGGAAGAGGCGGTTCAATTCGAGCGATCGCGCATCGAGCCTGGTCTGCACCGCGACGGGCTTCGCATTCGAATCGATGCGCACCTGCCCCGCCACCCGGCCGCCGGCCACGCCGAGGTCGAGCGGGTCCAGCACCAGCAAGCCGTTCTGCAGGCGTACGTGCACGCCCATGCGGTCCAGCGGCAGGCCCTTGGCATTGACCACGCGCGCCGCGTCGACGCGCACGTCGGCGTTCATGGAATTGAGGCGGCTCACGTCCAGCGGCGCGCCGGGCAGCACCTTGCGGTTGGGGTCCTTGGGTTCCTTCTTGCCGTCCCTGGCCTTCGCGTCCTGCGGCTGCGCCTTGGCGACGCGCTGCTGCTCACCGGGCGGACCGCGGCGCTCGTCCTTCAGGCCGATCACCGGCGCGAGATCCTCGAAGTCCAGCGTGCGCGACTGGAGCTTGCCCGCCAGCTGCGGCACCTTCTGCGAATTGTCGAAGGCCAGCTCGCCCGCCATGTCGGTCTTGCCCAGCTTCGCGCCGATCTCGCGCACGCGCCACACCTCGCCCTGCTTGGAGAGCTGCCCCGCCACGCTGTAGGGCGGGGTGTCGGGCAGCGTGACGCCCACCAGCCGGTACAGCTCGGCGAGGTTCGGGCCTTGCAGCTGGAAGTTGACGTTGGCGCCGTCCAGCGTCGCGAGGCTCGCGATCGAGCCGCGGGCGTGCAGCTGGGTGCCGCCGGCATTGGCGTGCACCTCCGCCGGGAAAGGCTGCTGCAACGGTGCGCTCAGGTACAGCACGTCGCCCGTGCGGCCTTCGGCATTGAAGGCCTGTTCGCGCCAGCGCCCATCGGCCTTGAAGCGAAGCGGCATGCGCGAACCCGTGCTGGTGGCTGCCGCCTGCGCCTGCTGACGGTCCATCGCGAACTGCAGGCGGATGTCCGCGCCCTGGTGCCGCGCGACGTAGTGCGCGCTGCCTTCGTCGATCACCAGCGCGCCGATCGACGGCACGTTGCGCTCGTCCTTGGTGTCTTCGCCCAGCGCCCAGGTGCGGCGGCCATCCGGCTCGATCTGCAGGCCCAGCTGAGGCTTGGTGAGGTGGATCGAAGGCAGGACGATCTCGCGGCGGAACAGCAGCGGCCACAGGCGCACCTCGACCTCGGCGCGCTCGGCCTTCACGAGGTGGCGATCCTGCGCCCACTGCGGGTTGGCGAACTCGATGCCGTCCATGATCACGCGCGTCGTCCTCCCGAGCTTCACGTCGAGGTGGCGCGTGATCTCGAACTGGCGCCCGGTCTTCTCGGTGACGTAGCGGTTGACCGGGCCGCGCAGCGTGTCCCACGGGAAGAAGACGGCCAGCAGCACCAGCGCGAGCAGGAAGAGCACGATCCCCGCGACGACCTTGAACCAGAGACGGTTGCGAAGGGGCGACGCGGCGGCGGTGCTCATGCGAGTGCCTTCACTCGTCGTGGAACGGCGCGGGCACCGCCTGCGGCGAGGTCAACGACTGCAGCGCAGCCTCGAGCGGTTCGCCCAGGGCCACGAGCCCGGCCGCGGCGAGCGTGCCGAAAAAAACGATGAGGGTGTGCAGGACCAGCTTCATGCCGAATGGCGTGCGGACGCACGCATGCAAGTTGCGGCGAGTGTGGCTGTTGAGGAGAGCGCTTCCGGTCAGTGCCGTGCGTCAGGTGTCGTCGTCCCGAGCCTACAGCCGCGCCCGGATGGAAGGGGGCTCTTTCGGAAGGGCATCGGTAGGCGCGATCCTACGGCCGCGCTGGGAGGCGGCTGGCACAATCGCCGCGTCGTGCGCCGCATGCACGCTTTGGTCCGCGCCCGCAACGAGCCTGCCCTTGGAACTGCGAACCTTCTTCGTCGAGGACAACGTCACCATCCGCGAGAACCTGATCGGGACGCTGGAGGAGCTCGCGTGCATCAAGGCGCTCGGGTGGGCCGACAACGAAGCCGATGCGCGCGCGTGGCTGCGCAAGTCCCATGAGCAGTGGGACCTGGCCGTCATCGATCTTTTCCTCAAACAGGGCAGCGGGCTGGGAGTGCTGGAAGCGTGCCGCGGACGCTCGCCCGGGCAGCGGGTGGTGGTGCTGTCGAACTACGCCACCACCGACATGCGAAAACGCTGCTCGCAGCTGGGCGCCGATGCGGTGTTCGACAAGTCCAACGAGATCGACGCCCTGATCGACTACTGCGTGCAGCAGGCCGATGCCCGCTCGCGCGCCTAGTTTGCGCGTGCGGCTCAGTCGATCAGCTTGTTCTTCAGGGCGTAGTAGGTGAGGTCGCTGTTCGAGGCGAGGCTCATCTTCTCCATCAGCCGCGTGCGGTACGTGCTGACCGTCTTGACGCTGAGCGAGAGGGCCTTGGCGATGTCGCCCGCCGTCTCGCCCTTGGCGAGCTTCAGGAACACCTGGAACTCGCGCTCGGACAGCTGCTCGTGCGGCGCGCCGCCTTCCTTGCGATTGAGCTGCTGCGCCAGCAGCTCGGCCACGGCCGGCGAGATGTAGCGGCGGCCCAGGGCGATGGTGCGGATCGCGTTGACGATCTCCATCGGCTCGCACTCTTTGTTCAGGTACCCGCTGGCGCCCTGACGGATGAGGTTCATCGCGTAGTGCTCCTCCGGGTAGCCGGAGAGGATGAGGATGCCGACGTCCGGCGCCTTGGCGCGGATCATGCCGAGCGCATCGATTCCGCTCTGGCCGGGCATCGACAGGTCCATCACCAAGACGTCGAGCTCCGTGGTGCGGACCAGGTCGATGGCTTCGCGGCCGCTGGCCGCTTCTCCCACCACGCGCAGGTCGACCTGCTCCGAGAAGAACTGCTTGAGTCCCGACCGGACGATGGCGTGGTCATCCACAATGCCGACTTTGATCATGTCTGTTCTCTTTCAGCGCCCTCTCGCGGGCTTCCCGGGCGGCCAGCATCTGCTGGAATCGCCTACCCTTCAGTCATGATTATTCTGGATTTTATTGTCATTGGGTGCGCTTGCCGGTGAACTTCATCCACTCGAAAGCACTACCGAAGACGGCGATCAGTCTGCTGCTGGCTCTGCTGGCCGCATGCGTACTGATCGGCATCAACGAAACCGCCCACAACCGCGCGCGCGCCGAACTCGACAACATGGAGCGCGGCTTCGCCACGCGCACCGCGATGAGTCGTCTGCTGCAGCAGGTGCTGGATGCTGAAACGGGTTCCCGCGGGTTCTTGCTGACAGGGGATGCACGGTACCTGGCTCCATACGACAACGCGGTGGCCGGTATCGGCCAAAGCCTGGACGCACTGCACGCAGCATACGCCCACTGGCCGCAGGAATCCGCAATCCTGCAGCAGCTCGGCGCCGACGTGCAGCGCAAGCTGGCCGAGATGGAGCTGTCGGTGCGCATGCGCAGGCAGGGCAACGAGGATGCCTGGAAGTTCGTGGTGCTCTCGGACGTCGGGCAGCAGCAGATGGAGTCGATCCGCGCGCAGTCCGGCCGGCTGCTGGAGTCCACCGCGCGGCGCATCGAAGCCAGCGACGACCAGGTGAGGACCTCGCTGCTGTACTCAAGGCTGGGCATCGCGGTCGTCACGCTTGCCGCTCTGCTGGCGTTCTGGCTGTACCTGCGGCAGACCACCGCGTTGCGCGCCGCAGGCGACCAGCAGCAGCGCGCGCTGCAGCAGGAACGCGACCTGCTCGAGCAGCAGGTGCGCGATCGCACCGCCACCCTGGCCGAACTGGCCACCCACCTGCAGCAGGTGCGCGAGGAGGAACGCGGCCACCTGGCGCGCGAGCTGCACGACGAACTCGGCGCGCTGCTCACTGCGGCCAAGCTGGACGTGGCACGGCTGAAGTCGCGCCTGGGTTCGCAACCGGCCGAGGTGTCCCAGCGCCTTCAGCACCTGACCGAGACGCTGAACAGCGGCATCGCGCTCAAGCGCCGCATCATCGAAGACCTGCGTCCCTCGTCGCTGTCGAACCTCGGCCTGCACGCCTCGCTGGAGATCCTGGCGCGCGAGTTCTCCGAGCGCTCCGGGGTCGAGGTGGTCACCAGCCTCGAGCCGGTGGAACTGGACGAGTCGCACCAGCTCACGGTCTACCGCCTCGTGCAGGAGTCGCTCACCAACATGGCCAAGTACGCGCATGCACGCCATGCCGAGGTGACGGTGCGCGCGTACGCCAACCATGTAGAAGTTTCGGTGCGCGACGACGGCAAGGGCTTCGATCCGGCCCGCATCCGCCCCTCCACGCACGGGCTGGCGGGCATGCGCCACCGGGTCGAGGCGGCCGGCGGCCGGCTCACGCTGGACACGAAACCGGGCGCCGGAACGCGCGTTTCGGCCGTGCTTCCCACCCGCGTACTGCAGGCCTGAAAAGGCCCGTCGTGCTGTCGGCGGGCTCCTACAGGTCGGCACCTTGCCCACCGACAGCCGGTCACGCCTGCGGCTGATCATTTACGGCTGACCTCGCCGCGTACGCTCACCTCTCGAAAAGCGCATCGCTCGCGCAGCGCTTGCGACGGGGCCGCGCACGCCACGCGGCTGCATCACGACCACGAACGAGAGGACACGACATGGCCATTGCAACGAGATCGGCTCGCGCCGGAGCCACCACCCAATCCCTGGCCGACGACGCGCTCGAGCGGGTGCGGGACCTGCGCTATGGCGTGCAGGACCTGGCCAATCGCAGCCTGAGCGCCGTCGGCGAATCGGCGCAGGTCGCGCAGGAGCGCCTGGGCCGCTACGCGAGCGTCACCGGACGGTACGTCAGCGAGCAGCCGGTCAAGTCGGCGCTGATCGCAGCCGCCGTCGGCGCCGCCGTCGCGGCGATCGTGATGGTGGCCCGCAGCCGCCGCAACCGCTACTACTACTGAGCGGCACGATGAGCCTCGTGCACCCGATCTTTTCGGTGCTGGTGAGCAAGCCCGAACTGGTCATCGACCACGTCGCCGGCTACGCGGCACTGGTCCAGGAGGAAGCGACGTCCGCGGGTACCGAGGTCGCCAAGCGCGCCGCCGCGTGGGCCGCATGCGGCGTCGGCGCCTTGCTGTTCCTGGTGTTCGCCGGGGTCGCGGTGATGCTCGGGGCCATGCACGAGGAATTCCACTGGGCGCTGGTCATCGTGCCGGCGATCCCGCTGGCGGTGGCGGCCGTCGCCTTCGGCAAGGCCCGCCAGCCGATGCCGGCCAAGGCGTTCGCCGAACTGAAGGCGCAGATCGATGCCGACGCGCAGGTGCTGCGCACGCTTGGAGGCCGGCCGTGAGCGCCGGCTCGGATCGCCTCGAACGCAGCCGGCTCGCCATCCTCGAGCACCTCCACAACAAGGAGCAGCGCCGCCGCGGCCGTGCGCCGGAAGACACCGGTCCCGAGCACGCGGACGAAGGCACCTGGCAAAGCCACCGGCGGGCGCACCGGCCCGGCGCGGGCGGCTGGCTGGAGACGCTGCGCGAGGTGGTCAGTGACTGGTGGAAGTACCACCCGGCGCACATGGCCTTCGATATCGCGCGCCCCGCCCTCGGCTCCTATGCCCGCCGCAACCCGGCGACCTACCTGGGCGCGGCCGCGCTGCTCGGCGCGGGGCTGTTCTTCATGCGGCCCTGGAAACTGATCTCGATCACCGGCGTGCTGGTGGCGCTGGCCCGCTCCCCGCACGTGGCGCAGCTCGTCATGCAGGCCATGTCCGCCTCGCAGAACCCGCGCGACGACGAGCCGGTGCAGGAATGAAGGCGAACCGGCGGCTTGGTGCGGACCGGCCGGCGAGCACGATGCAGGAGCGCACCGGAACGGATGTTCGGGAGTCGATGATGAACATGAACGCAAGGACCCTGCTGGCCGCCGCGGCGCTGGCGGTCGCGGCACTGGCCGGCACCGGCTGCGCGGTGGTCCGGGGCCAGGAAACCGCGGGCGCGTACGTCGACGACGCGGCCACCACCACCGCGGTGAAGGCCAAGTTCGTCGAGGACAAGACCGTCGACGCCGGAGCCATCCGGGTCGAGACGCTGAACGGCACCGTGCAGCTGTCCGGCTTCGCCAAGTCCAACGCCGAAAAGGCGCAGGCCGAGTACCTGGCGCGCAACACCAAGGGCGTGCGCTCCGTGCGCAACGCCATCATCGTCCGTCCCTGAGTCGGCGGCGCCGCCGGCCGCTCGCGCCCGGCGGCACGCCCCTTGCCTGAATCGAGCGAGCATGAAAACCTTCCGCTGCGACAACTGCGGCCATCCCCTCTTCTTCGAGAACGTGCAGTGCCTGCAGTGCGGCAGCGCGCTGGCCTTCCTGCCCGACCGGCTGGCGCTGTGCGCCATCGAGCCGGCGCCCGATCGCGAGGAGGGGCTCTTCCAGCGCAAGCTGCCCCAACGCCGGCAGCCCGCCGCGCGTTTCTGGCGCCTGTGCCGCAACCACACCGAGCACCAGGCCTGCAACTTCGCGGTGCCGGAGGACGACCCCAACCCGTACTGCGCTTCCTGCCGGCAGACGCGCCTGCTGCCCGACCTCTCCGTGCCGGAGAACGTGGAGCGCTGGTACAAGGTCGAGGTGGCCAAGCGCCGGCTGTTCTACACGCTGGCGCAGCTGCGCCTGGTGAACGTCTGCCCGCCCAACGGCGAGCGCGACGGCCCGGTGTTCGAGTTCCTCGCCGACACGCCCGGCCACATGGTGATGACCGGCCATGCCGACGGCGTGATCACCCTGAACGTCGCCGAGGCCGACGACCCGGAGCGCGTGAAGCGCCGCATCGAACTGCACGAGCCCTACCGCACCCTGCTCGGCCACCTGCGGCACGAGTCCGGCCACTACTACTGGGACCGCCTGATCGACGAGGAAGGCCGCGTGCCGGAATTCCGCGCGCTCTTCGGCGACGAATCCATCGATTACGCGCAGGCGCTGCAGCGGCACTATGCGAGCGGCGGCCACCCCCCCGGATGGGAAGAGCGTTTCGTCAGCGCCTACGCGACTTCCCATCCCTGGGAAGACTGGGCCGAGACCTGGGCCCACTACCTGCACATGGTCGACCTGCTGGAGACCGCGGCTTCGTACAACACGCGCGTGGAAGTTCCGGGCGGCGAGAGCGACGAGGTGGACGACCCGTTCGCCACCAGCGAGGCCGACTTCGACAAGCTCGTCGAGCAATGGGTGCCGGTCACGCTGCTGGTCAACAGCCTCAACCGCAGCCTGGGCCAGGAGGACGCCTATCCCTTCGCGCTGACCAGCGCCTCGCTGGAGAAACTGCGCTTCGTGCACGAGGTGATCCACAGCCCGCGCCGCGCCAGGCAGGCGCAGCCGGCGGACGAGTCCGCCATGGCGCAGGAAGAGCCCGCCGCGCAGCCGCAGCCGCAGCCGACCTGAATCAGCTCATGACCAGTGTGAGCTGGTCGTTCACGTCGCGAACGTCCGGCACCATGCGCGCGATCTCGCTCGCGCGCGCCTTCACGGCCGCGGTGCGCACCGGTCCGCTCAGCGTCACCACGCCATCGCGCGTGTCCACGTCGATGCGCGCGCCGGCGAGGTCGCGCGCGGCGGCCAGTTCCGCCTTCACGCGCGCGGTGATCTGAGCATCGTCGGCGCGCGGCGCGGCGGAAGACGACGCACCGCCCATGACGGTGGTCGGATCGCCGGCGCGCTGCGCAGTGGATGACGTGGATGAAGCCGGGTTGGTGGCCTGCCTCATGCCGGTCTGCTGCTGCCGCGTTGCCGTCGCGCGAGTGGCGGCGTCTTGCGCGACGGGAGTGTGCAGGTCGCGCTCGTCCTCGCGAGGGCTGCAGGCGGCCACCGCGACCACGGAGGTGATCCAGATGGCGAAGCCGATCGGTCGAATGTCCATGGCCCACTGTAGGCGCGGAGATGCACGGCGTGTCGTCTCGCATCCACGCAAGCTCCTGTAGGAGCACTCGCGCAGCAACTCATCGAGTGTCGCGCTCCATGTCGCGCAGGATGCGATCCAGCCGGGTGGACAGCTGCTCGGTCGTGAGCTTCTCGCGAAACCGCTCGACCATCAAAGGCAGGCTCATGGGACTGGGATGCCGCAGTTCCACCAGCACCAGCTCGCGCTCGCGGATCCGCTCCATCGTCGAGCGCAGCCGCAAGATCTCCAGCTCCTGGCTGAGCACCTCCTGCTCCGCCTGCGACAGCAGCAGGTTGCCACGGTCGTACTTGCGGAAGACCTCGTAGAACAGGCCGCTGGACGCCTGAAGCTGCCGCATGCTCTTGGGCTGGCCCGGGTAGCCGGCGAACACCAGCCCGGCCACGCGCGCGATCTCGCGGAAACGCCGCTGCGCCAGCTCGGACGAGTTGAGCGAATCCAGCACGTCGTGCAGCAGGTCGCCGGTGGCGAAGATGCCCTTGTCGCGCACCGGCGCCAGGTCGAACGGCTCGGCGCTCACCAGCTCGAAGCCGTAGTCGTTCACCGAGATGCTGAAGGTGTTGGGCCGGTCGCGCGCGAGCCGCCAGGCCAGCAGGCTGGCCAGCCCCAGGTGCACGTGGCGCCCCGCGAACGGATGGATGTAGAGGTGCTGGCCTTCGCGCGAGCGCAAGCTCTCCACCAGCACGGTGAGCGGCGTCGGGATGCGCGACAGCCGTGCCTGCGTTTCGAGCATCGGCCGCGCGGCCTGCAGTTCCGGATGCGGATAGCGGCCGGCGGCGGCCGTCTGCATCATCTCCAGCACCGCGTCGCCCAGCTCGGTCGAGAGCGCCATCTTGCTGCCGCTCCAGGTCGGCACCGTGCCCTTGTTGCGCGTCGCGCGCCGAACGTACGCGGCCATCTCCTGCACGCGGACGAACTCCAGCAGCTTGCCGGCGAAGTAGAAGCAGTCGCCCTTGCGCAGGCGCGCGATGAAGCCTTCCTCGATCGTGCCGAGCGTGCCGCCGGAGAGGTACTTCACCTGCATCGACGCGTCGCTCACGATGGTGCCCACCGACATTCGGTGCCGGCGCGCGATGCCCCGATCGGGCACATGCCACACGCCCTCGTCGTTGCGGCGGATGCGGTGGTAGTCCGGATACGCCGCCAGGCTTTCGCCGCCGCGCTCGCAGAACGTCAGGGCCCAGTCGAACTCCTCGCGCGTGAGCGTCCGGTACGCCCAGGCCGTGCGCACTTCGTCGAACAGCTCATCGGACGTGAAGCCGCCACCGAGCGCGATCGTGACCACGTGCTGCACGAGCACATCGAGGGGCTTGGCCGGTGACTCGCGTCGTTCGATGCGGCCTTCGTAGGCGGCGCAGCGCGCGGCCGCCGCCTCGATGATCTCCATCGTGTTCGTGGGCACCAGCGTGAGCCGGCTGGCGCGGCCCGGCGCGTGGCCGCTGCGGCCCGCGCGCTGCATGATCCGCGCGACGCCCTTGGCCGATCCGATCTGCAGCACGCGCTCGACCGGCAGGAAATCCACGCCGAGGTCGAGCGAGGAGGTCGCCACCACCGCGCGCAGCGTGCCGTCCTTGAGGCCCAGCTCCACCCACTCGCGCGTGGCGCGGTCCAGCGAGCCGTGGTGCAGAGCGATCTGTCCCGCCCACTCCGGCCTGGCTTCCAGCAGCAGCTGGTACCAGATCTCCGCCTGCGAGCGCACGTTGGTGAAGACCAGCGTGGTGCCCTCGGCCCGCGCGATCTCGTCCACCACCGGCTCCTGCATGCGCTTGCCCAGATGGCCGGCCCAGGAGTACTTGCCGGGGTCCGGCGGGATCAGCGTGTCGATCACGAGCTGCTTGTCGATCTTGCCGCGCACCAGCACCGGCGAAGGCTGCGCGGCTTCGCCGCACAGCACCTTCATCGCCTCTTCCAGGTTGCCGAGCGTCGCGCTCAGCCCCCAGGTCACCAGGCCGGGATTGAAGCGGCGCAGCCGGGCGAGCGCCAGCTGCGCCTGCACGCCGCGCTTGCTGCCGATCAGCTCGTGCCATTCGTCGACCACGACGAACTCGACGGCGCCCAGTTCGTCGCGGCTGTTCTCGCGCGTGAGCATCAGGCTGAGCGACTCGGGCGTGGTCACCAGCACGGTGGGGAAGCGCCGGTCCTGTTTCGCCCGCTCACCCGCGGCCGTGTCGCCGGTGCGCTGGCCGATGGTCCAGTTGGGCGCAAGGTCCTGCAGCGGCTGCGTGAGAGCGCGCGTGGTGTCCGCCGCCAGCGCGCGCATCGGTGTGAGCCACAAAGCACGCAGGGGTTCGGCCGAGCGGCCGGGCGGATGCCGCTGCAGCAGCGCGTCGAGCATGCCCAGCCACACCGCGTACGTCTTCCCCGCGCCCGTCGTCGCGTGCAGCAATCCGCTGCGGCCTTCGGAAACGCCCCGCCAGACGTCGCGCTGGAAGGCGAAGGGCTGCCAGCCGCGAGCAGCCATCCACTCCCGGCCGGGGCTCGTGGACCTCATCTCATGGTCGGGCTCATCCAGCCGGCGGGACACAGGGTTTTGAGGGATAGATCGATTCGATCGGTCGATTGTGCGGCTAGAGTGATCGGTTCCGTCCCGAGGAGACCAGCCCATGCGCATGCGCCTTCGCATACTTCCCGTCCTGTTCATCGCGACGCTCGGCGCATGGGGACCGCATGCCGCCGCGCAGGACAAGCCGCCGCTGCGCATCCTGGTCGGCTTCCCGCCGGGCGGCTCGGCCGACGTGATCGCGCGCCTGGTGGGCGATGCGATCCGCGAGGACTTCGGGACCATCGTGGTGGAGAACCGCCCCGGCGCGGGCGGCCGCATCGCGCTCGCCGCGGTCAAGCAGGCCAAGCCCGACGGCCAGACCGTGATCGTGCTGCCCAGCGGCCCGATGGTGCTGTTCCCCCACGTGTACCGGAAGCTGGACTACGACCCGGTAAAGGACTTCACCCCCGTCTCGCAGCTGGCGCGGTTCCAGTTCGGCGTGGTCTCGGGTCCCGCAAGCAACGTGAAGACGGTGGCCGAAATGCTGGCCAAGGCCAAGGCCGATCCGAAGAGCGCGACCTACGGTTCGCCGGGGCAGGGAACGCTTCCGCACTTCATGGGCGTGCTGATGGAGCAGAGTACCGGCATCCCCTTCACCCACGTGCCGTTCCAGGGCGGCGCGCCGGCCAACAACGCGCTGCTGGGCGGGCACATCGGCTACAAGTTCGACGTCGTGTCGGAGACGGCCGAACTGCACCGCACCGGCAAGGTGCGCATCATCGCGGTGACCGGCGCGAGCCGCGATCCGCAGGTGCCCGAAGTGCCGACGCTCAAGGAATCGGGCGTGAACATGGAAGCCACGGCGTGGTTCGCGATGTATGCACCGGCCGGCGTTCCGCAGGAAGCGCTGGCCCGACTGGAACGCGCCGTCTCCAGGGCGGTAAAGACGCCCGAACTGCGCGAGCGATTCCTGAAGCTGGGCTATGAGCCGATCGGCTCGACCTCGGCCGAGTTGGCCGCGGCGCAGCGCGCCGACCTCGCGCGCTGGGAGAAGCCGATCAAGTCCACCGGCGTGGTGCTGGACTGAAGGAGAGACGAAAGATGAACAAACGCATTTCGCTGCTCGCGGTCGCGAGCGCCCTTCTTGCCGCCGCCACGGCACCGGCCGCGGCACAGTCCCCCGCCTGGCCCAGCAAGCCGGTGAAGATCCTGGTGGGCTCGCCGCCCGGCGGCCCGTCCGACATCACGGCGCGCCTGTTCGCCGAACAATTGAACAAGCGCGGCGGCCAGCCGGTCGTGGTGGAGAACCGGCCCGGCGCGGGCAACAACCTCGCGGCCGGCGTCGCCGCGAAAGCCGAAGCCGACGGGCACACGCTCGTGCTCAGCCCCGACACGGTCCTCACGGTGAACCCGCTGGTCTACCGCAACCAGAACTTCGACGCGCGCAACGACCTGCTGTCGGTCTCGGTGCTCACCAGCTTCACGCAGATGCTGGTGTGCAACCCGAAGGTCGGCGTGAAGACGCTCGGCGAACTCGCGGCCAAGGCCAAGTCCGATCGCATGACCTATGCGAGCGGCGGCCCGGGCGTGCCGGGACACCTGGCGGCCGAGATGTTCCTGCAGGCCTCGGGCGCGAAGATGCAGCACGTGCCTTACCGCGGGCCCGCTCCGGCGACGCAGGCGGTGCTCGCGGGCGAGGTGGACTGCGGATTCCTGGCCACGCCGACGGTCATCCAGCACGTCAAGGCCGACAAGCTGCGCGCCCTGGCCGTGTCCTCCTCCACCCCTTCGCCCCTGGCGCCCGATGTGCCGACGCTGGCCAAGGCGCTCAACCAGCCGGAGCTCGACGCGACCTTCCGTCTCGTGCTGCAGGCCCCCAGCGGCACGCCGCCCGCCGTCGTCGCGCAGATCGAGCGCGCGGCCGCCGAGATCATGAAGGACCCGCAGGTCCGCTCCCGGCTTCAGGCATCGGACCTGGTGGCGCAGGGCACGACTTCGGCCCAGGCGCAGCAGGTGATGAAGACGGAGATCGCGCGCTGGGAGCCGCTGGTCAAGCGGCTGGACCTCAAGGCGGACTGACGTGCAAGGAGCTCATTCCATGAAACAACTGGTCTTCGGCGCGGCGCTCGCGCTGGCAGCCGTGCCCGCCGCATTCGCGCAGGGCGACTGGCCCTCCAGGCCGGTGAAACTCATCGTCAATTTCCCCGCAGGCCGCCCGCTCGACGTGCTGGCGCGCTCGGTCGGCGAGGCGCTGCAAGGCCAGTTCAAGCAGCCCTTCGTCGTCGAGAACCGCGCGGGAGCCGGCGGCAACATCGGCGCCGACGCCGTCGCCAAGGCCGCAGCGGACGGCCACACGGTGCTGTTCGGCATCGACTCGACGTTCACCGTCAATCCGCACATCTACAAGGGCATGGCGTTCAAGCCGGCGGACTTGCGGCCGCTGGTGGTGATGAGTTCCTCCGGGCTGCTGGTGGGCGTGCACCCGTCGAACGGCTTCAAGACGATGGCCGACCTCGTCGCCGCGGGCAAGGCCAAGGGCGTGAGCTTCAGCAGCGCGGGCAGCGGCAGCCCCGGCCACCTGGCCGCCGAGATGTTCACCGACGCCACCGGCATGAAGATCACGCACGTGCCCTACAAGGGCAACGCGCCGGCGGTGACGGCGGTGCTCTCGGGCGAGGTCACCGGCGGCGTGCTGGCGACGCCGGGGATGCTGCCGCACGTCAAGGCCGGCAAGGTCACGCCGCTGGCCGTCACCAGCCGCCAGCGCTCGCAGCTCGCGCCCGACGTGCCGACGGTCGGCGAAGCCGGCTTGCCGCAGCTGGAGCAGGAGGTGCTCTACGTCGTCATGGTGCCGGCGGCAACGCCCGAGCCCATCGCACAGAAGCTGCAGCAGGGCGTGGCCGAGGCCCTGACACGGCCCGAGATGCGCACCAGGCTGCAAAGCCTGGACATGCACCACGAGGGGCAGCAAGGCGCGGCCGCGGCCAAGCGGCTGGCCGACCTCTCGGAGCGTTATGGCAAGGTGATCCGCGCCACGGGGATGAAGGTCGAATGATTCCGCGCCGCCCCAACTTCATCTTCATCGTCGCCGACGACCTCGGCTACGCCGACCTGGGCTGCTACGGCGGCCGCGAAGCGGACTTCGGTGCGGTGTCGCCGGTGCTCGACGGGCTCGCCGCCGCGGGGCTGAAGTTCACGCAGGGCTATGCGAACTCGCCCGTGTGTTCGCCGACGCGATTCGCGCTGATGACGGCGCGTTACCAGTACCGGCTGCGCGGCGCGGCGGAAGAACCGATCAGCAGCCGCAGCAAGGGCAGCACCACGCTCGGCCTGCCGCCGGAGCATCCCACCCTGCCCTCGCTGCTGCGCGACGCGGGGTATCGCACGGCGCTGATCGGCAAGTGGCACCTGGGCTATCCGCCGGTGTTCGGGCCGCTCAAGTCGGGCTACGAGGAGTTCTTCGGCCCCATGTCGGGCGGCGTCGACTACTTCAGCCACGCGAGCAACAACGGCACGCACGACCTCTACGTCGGCGAGGAAGAGAAGCACGAGGAGGGCTACCTCACCGACCTGATCTCGAAGCGCGCGGTGGACTACATCGACCGCATGGCGGCCGGCGGCGCGCCCTTCTTCCTGAGCCTGCACTACACGGCGCCGCACTGGCCCTGGGAGACGCGCGACGACGCGCACCTGGCCGGCGAAGTGAAGGACAACCTGTTCCACCTGCACGGCGGCAACATCCACACCTACCGCCGCATGATCCACCACATGGACGAAGGCATCGGCTGGGTGATGCAGGCGCTGCGCCGCCACGGCCTCGCCGACGACACGCTGGTGGTCTTCACCAGCGACAACGGCGGCGAACGCTTCTCCGACAACTGGCCGCTGGTGGGCGGCAAGATGGACCTGACCGAAGGCGGCATCCGCGTGCCCTGGATCGCGCACTGGCCGGCGGTGATCGCACCGGGCGGCGTGACGCCGCAGCACTGCATGACGATGGACTGGTCGGCCACGATGATCGAAGCGGCCGGCGCCCGAGCACATCCCGATTACCCGCTGGACGGCGTGTCTTTGCTGCCGGTGCTGCGCGACGCGGGTGCGACGTTCCAGCGTCCGCTGCACTGGCGCATGAACCACCGCGGCCAGCGCGCACTGCGCGAGGGCCGCTGGAAGTACCTGCGCGTGGACGGCCACGACTACCTGTTCGACGTGGAAGCCGACGAGCGCGAGCGCGCCAACCTCGGATCGCGCGATCCGCAGCGGCTGGAGCGAATGCGCGCGCAGTGGGAGGCGTGGAACGCGGACATGCCGCCGATTCCTGGCGACGCAACGGTGAGCCTGGGCTACGGCATCAAGGACATGCCGCAGCGGTGAGTCGACGGTCGCTTAAGCTCGCGTGATGCCGCCGAGCTTGTCCCGCTGGTTGCCCTTCCTCCGCTGGCCGCGGCCCACCGGGGCGCTGCTGCGCGGCGAGATCATCGCGGCCCTCACGGTGACGGTGGTGATGATCCCGCAGTCGGTGGCCTACGCCGGTCTGGCCGGCATGCCGCTGGTAACGGGCCTGTACGCCACTTTCCTGCCCGCCTTGGCAGCCGTCCTCTTCAGCAGTTCGACCCGCCTCTCGGTCGGGCCGTCTGCCTTGAGCTGCGTGCTGATCGGCGCATCGCTGGTCGGCCTGGCCGAGCCCGGCAGCGGCCGCTGGGTGGAGCTGGCGGTCTGGCTTGCACTGCTGTCGGGCGCGATCCAGCTGGCCGTGGGCGCCAGCCGGTCCGCCTGGATGCTGAACCTGGTCAGCTCGCCCGTGCTCACCGGCTTCAGCCAGGCGGCCGCCGTCCTCATCATCGCGTCGCAGCTTCCTTCGCTGCTGGGCCTGCGCGGCCCGCTCTCGTCGATCCTTCAGGGCCCCGCGTCGATCGACACCGAAGCCTTGGCGTACGGGTTGGGCAGCGTGCTGCTGTTCGAGCTGGGCAAGCGGATGGCGCCCCGCGTTCCGATGGTGCTGCTGGTGCTGGCGGCCGCTGCGGCGGCAAGTGCTGCAACCGGCTACGCGGACCGCGGCCAGGTGGTCGGCGAACTCCCGGCCGGGTTGCCGAACTTCTACTGGCCCGGCCTGCCGGCATGGGACACCTTGCGCGACCTGCTGGCCCCCGCGGTCGTCCTCGCGCTGGTCAGTTCGCTCGAAATGGCCGCCAGCGCCAAGATCGAGAGCCAGCGCGACGGCAAGCGCTGGGATGCCAACCAGGACCTGGTGGGCCAAGGCGTGGGCAAACTGGTCTCCGGGTTTTCCGGGAGCTTTCCGACCAGCACCTCCTTCTCGCGTTCGGCCATCACGCTGCATTCGGGCGCGCGTACGGGCTGGGCCACCGTGGCGGTCACGGCGTTCGTGCTGCTCGTGCTGCTGGTTGCCACGCCGGCGCTGTACCACGTGCCGAAAGCAGTCCTCGCGGCGGTCGTGGTCGCCGCCGTGATGGGCCTGCTCAAGCCGCGCGTGTTCTCGTCGCTTTGGCAGATCAACCGGGTCGAAGCCGTGACCGCCGGCATCACCTTCGCGGTCACGCTGCTGTCCGCGCCTCGCATCTACTGGGGCGTGCTCAGCGGCGTGCTGGTGGGCCTCGCTCACTTCCTCTACACGCGTCTGCATCCGCGCATCATCGAAGTGGGCCTGCATCCCGACGGCAGCCTGCGCGACCGCCACCTGTGGCAGCTTGCGCCCATCGCGCCGCAGACGTATGCGCTGCGCATGGATGCGGAGCTCGATTTCGCTTCGGCCTCGGATCTCGAGCGGGTGATGGTGGAACACCTGGCGGCGCATCCGGACACGCAGCATGTCGTGCTGTTCGCGCAGCCGATCAACCGCATCGACGCCACCGGCGTCGAAGTGTTCAGCACGTTGCGGCGCATGGTGCAGGGACGCGGCATGACCCTGCACGTCAGCGGCATGAAGCTGCCGGTGGAGACGGTGCTGCGCAAGGCGGGCGAGTTGCAGGAAGGACCGCTGCTGAAGCTGTACCGGACGGATGTGGAGGCGCTGCTGGCGTTCGGGCGGTTGAGCCCGTAACGGCGGGGGAGAGGACAGCCGTACGCAGAAAACGCAGAAAGGACGCAGAGGACGCAGAGAAGAATCCTTCCATCTATTTCTTCAGCGCTTTCTGCGTCCTTTCCGCGCTTTCTGCGTACGGCTGTTTGATTCTGTCGGGCGATCACGCCGAAACGATCCAGCCTTCGAGCGGATCCAGCTCCTCCGGCAGGCCCCAGCTCGGTGGCCCAATCCGCGCGGCCCACGCGGCCTGCACCAGGCACAGCACCGCATCGAGCGAATCGCCGCTGGCGTCGTGCACCAGCGTGTCGCGCTGCGCGTTCGTCAGCTTCAGCCGCAGGTCCAGCCGCGTGCGGCCCGCTTCCAGCGCGGTGAGGATGTCCTTGCGCGCGATCAGGCGTTCGGGCGTGTGCTTGCTGCGTTCGTCGCTCTTGTAGCTGCGGCGCGCGATCAGCTCGCGGGCGAGCAGGCCCGGATACGCTTCGAGCGCGACCCGGTTGGGATCGCCCTCGTGGAGCCCCGGCATGTGCACGCCGGCGGCCAGCAGCAGCGGCACGGCCGCGTGCAGCATGTACGCCACCGGCGGATTGACCCACTTCATCGAGGGACTCGAGCCGGCCTGCCGGTCGAACCGGCGGTTGGCGAACTTGTTGCCGGCCGGCCGGGCCGCGCAGAAGGCGGCGAAGGTCTCGCGGATTTCGGCGCGCGTGAGTCCTGCGTAGTGCTGGATGCATTCGCGCCAGGAGACAGGCCAGCCCAGGTGCTCGACCAGCTCGCGCGGCAAGCCGAACGGGAAGTCGAAGCCCCCGATCCACGGACCGGGCTGCGCGAGCCAGGCGGCGAAGGCCGGAAGGCTGTCGAGCGCCACCAGCCGGTCGAGCACCACGCGGCCGGCGTCCGCATGCCCCGTGGCCAGCACGATGGGCTTTCGGCGCGTCGGGCTGCTGGAGAAGTCGCAGCCGACGAGGGCCGCCTGGGTCACGCGGGAGTGCCGCCGAGCGCGGCGCGCAGCTCGTCGGGAACGGGCGTGCTCCTCAGCGTGGTGCCAGGGCCCGCTTCGTAGCGCGCCCACACGCGGGCTTCCATTCCGCGGGCCAGCACCCTGTCCTCGCCAAGCAGGAAGAACTCGTGCCGGAGCGCGAACGAACTGCGGCCGATGCGCTCGAGCGTGGACCGCACCTCGATCTCGTCGCCGAACCGCGGGGAAGCGACGAAGGCGCACTGCGAGTCCAGCAGCGGAATGCTCAGGTGCTCTTCGCGCATGCGCGTGCCGGGCCAGCCGCACTCGGCCAGCAGCGACCAGGTGGCCGCGTCCATCCAGCGGTAGTAGGTGGGATAGAAGATGATGCCGGCCGGGTCGCAGTCGCCCCAGCTGAGCGAGCGGCGCAGGCGGAAGGTGACGGCTGCCATCGCAGTCCCGGCGCTTCGTCAGACGCGGCCGCAGATGGCGGCGGTGGCCATCAGGTCCTCCAGCAGCGCGAGCGACACCTTGCCCGAGACGGCATAGGGATCGAGCTCGGGCTTCTCGGAGTACTTGAGCAGGATCGAGTGGTTGAGCTTGTTGAGGTTGACCTGGCCCATGGTCCAGCCGCCGAAGCGCCTCTCCAGGATCTCCTCGTAGTGGAGCAGCGCCACGTCCTTGTGGCGGTCGTCCTTCTGGATGTGGCCGAACAGGTCCGACACCTGCATGCGCCCGCCCTCGATGGCCTGCAGGAAGATGCCGCCGCCGTAGCAGAGGATGCCCGTGATGCCGCTGACCGGGTTGTGCTGGCGCGCCTGCGCCAGGATGGATTCGATCGCGGCGGGCGAGGTGTCGACCGCGCGGCTGCAATACAGAAGTCGAACAAGCATCTCAGTTACCGTTGCGCTTGGGGATCAGCGCGAGGAATTCGCGGCGCAGCGCCGCATCCTTCAGGAACACGCCGCGCATGACGGAGTTGATCATCTTGCTGTCCATGTCCTTCACGCCGCGCCACGCCATGCAGTAGTGGCTGGCCTCCATCACGATCGCAAGGCCGTCGGGCTGGGTCTTGTCCATGATCAGGTCGGCCAGCTGCACCACCGCCTCTTCCTGGATCTGCGGGCGGCCCATCACCCATTCGGCCAGCCGCGCGTACTTGGACAGGCCGATGACGTTGGTGTGCTCGTTGGGCATCACGCCGATCCAGACCTTGCCGATCACGGGGCAGAAGTGGTGGCTGCAGGCGGAGCGCACGGTGATCGGGCCGACGATCATCAGCTCGTTCAGGTGCTCGGCGTTCGGGAACTCGGTGATGCTGGGTGGGCGCGTGTAGCGGCCCCTGAACACCTCGTTCAGGTACATCTTGGCCACGCGGCGCGCGGTGTCACCGGTGTTGTGGTCGCTGGCCGTGTCGATCACCAGGCTGTCCAGCACGCCCTGCATCCTGGACTCGACCTCCTCGAGCAGCGCCTCGAGCTCGCCGGGCTCGATGAACTCGGCGATGTTGTCGTTGGAATGGAAGCGCTTGCGCGCCGCGAGGAGGCGCTCGCGGATCCTGACCGACACGGGCGTGCCTTCGTCGGCGGCAGGCTGGAGCTGCTGGGTCGGATCTGCTTTCATGAGCATCGGGATGGTAGCAAGGTTGGCCGCTCAGCGCCCGGCGCCCAGCAGGGCCTCCAGCTGCTGCAGCGTGTCGGCCTCATGCAGCGGCTTGTCGTGCCGGATGCGCAGCATGCGCGGGAAGCGCACGGCGATGCCGCTCTTGTGCCGGCTGCTGCGGTTGATGCCCTCGAAGCCCAGCTCGAACACGAGCGTGGGCCGGACGCTGCGCACCGGACCGAACTTCTCCAGGGTGGTGCGGCGGATGATGGCATCGACCTGCCGGAACTCCTCGTCGGTGAGGCCCGAGTAGGCCTTGGCGAAGGCCACCAGCTGCAGCGCGCCGGGCTGCGGCGGCTCCTTGCGCGCGATGGCCTCCAGCACCGCGTCGGCCTCGGCCTTGTCGGCGGGCGGGCGGCTCCACACCGCGAAGGTGTAGTCGGTGTAGACCGACGCGCGGCGTCCGTGGCCTGCCTGGGCGTAGACCAGCACGCAGTCCACGCTCATCGGGTCGATCTTCCACTTCCACCACAGGCCGTCGGCCTTGGTGCGCCCGGTGCCGTAGGCCGCGTCCAGGCGTTTGAGCATGAAGCCTTCCACGCCGAGTTCGCGCGAGCGGGCACGTTGTTGCGCAAACGCCAGCCAGGACGCGGCGGACTCGATGGGCGACAGCTTCATGCGCGATCCGGCCAGCAGCGCTTCGAGGCGCGCACGCCGCTCGCGCTGCGGCAGCTCGCGGATGTCGAGGCCGCCCTGCTCGAGCAGGTCGTAGGCCATGAACGTGACGGGCGCTTCGGCGAGCACCTTCTTCGTCAGCGTCTTGCGGCCGATGCGCTGCTGCAGGAGCGCGAACGGCGCCGGCCGGCCGAAGCCTCCCTCTTCTTCCTTCCACACCATGATCTCGCCGTCGAGCACCGTGCCATCGGGCAGCGACTGCGCCAGCGCGACGATCTCCGGGAAGCGCTCGGTGACCAGCTCCTCGCCGCGCGACCAGACCCAGATCCTTCCCGAGCGCTTGACGATCTGCCCGCGGATGCCGTCGTACTTCCACTCGACCTGCCAGTCGCTCACCGGCCCGAGCCGCGCGGTGAACACCTCGGCCGGCCCGTCCAGCTGGTGCGCGAGGAAGAACGGATAGGGCTGGCCCTCGTCGACGCGTTCGTGCACGCCCTCCTCCGCCTGCGCAACGAGCGCCGCGAAGCGCTCGGCCGAGGGCATCACCTTGCCGTCGGTGTAGCCCATCATGCGCTGGGCCACGCGCTTGGCATCGATCCCCGCGTGCGCCGCCAGCGCGCGCTGCACCAGCAGCTTGCTGACGCCCACGCGAAAGCCTCCGCCCACCAGCTTGGTGAGCAGGAAACGGCCCATGTCGTCCAGCTCGCGCCACCAGATGCGCACGCGCTGCGCGATCTCGTCGGGCGGCAGTCCTCGCAAGGGAAGAAGGCGCTCCTCCACCCACACGGCCAGCCCGACGTCCGACGTCTCGGCTGCCTGCGGCAGCACATGCGCGATGGTCTCGGCCAGGTCGCCCACGGCCTGGTAGCACTCGTCGAACAGCCAGGGCTCGATGCCGGCCTCCTCGCACGCGAGCTGCGCGAGGATGCCCATGTTCATCACCTGGCGCGGCTTGCCACCCGCGAGGAAGTAGACGGCCCACGCCGCGTCCGCCGGCGTCGCGGCCGCGAAGTAGCGCTGGAGCGCATCCACCTTGGCGTTGGTGGAGGTGGTGGCGTCGAGTTCGGCGAAGAGCTGGGAGAACTGCTTCACGTGCCCTCGCCGGCCGGCTCCTGCGCCGACTGGTCCGCTTCCACCACGTCGTCGCCGTACTCGGTGTCGAAACCCTCGGCCTCCAGCCCCTGCTCCTGCAGGTAGCGCACCATCACCGGCACGCTGCCGTGCGTCACGATGACGCGCTGCGCGCCGGTGGCGCCGATCGCGCGCAGCAGGCCGGGCCAGTCGGCGTGGTCGGACAGCACGAAGCCGCGGTCGTAGCCGCCGCGCCGGCGGGCGCCGCGCAGTCGCATCCAGCCGCTGGCGAAAGCCGTGCTGCTCTCGCCGAAGCGGCGCAGCCAGGTGCTGGCGACGGCGCTGGGCGGGCACAGCACGAGGGCGCGGCGCAGTTCGGCGCGGTCCTTCACCTCGGTGACCATGCGCGTGTCGGGCAATGCCACGCCGGCCGCGCGATAGGCATCGTTCAGCGGACGCACCGCGCCGTGCACGATGATCGGCCCGATGGTCGGGTCGACTCCGCTCAGGATGCGCTGCGCCTTGCCGAAGCTGTAGCAGGCCAGCACGCTCGCGCGGCCCGCCAGCACATTGCGGGACCACCAGCCGTTGATCTGCGCGAACAGCTCGTGGTCGGCGCACCAGCGGTAGATCGGCAGCCCGAAGGTCGATTCGGTGATGAACACGTCGCAGCGCACCGGCTCGAAAGGGTCGCAGGTGCGGTCCGGCGCCACCTTGTAGTCGCCGCTGGCCACCCACACCTGGCCGCCGTGCTCCAGCCGCACCTGGGCCGAGCCGAGCACGTGGCCCGCCGGGTGCAGCGACACGCGCACGCCGTGGTGCGTGATCGCCTCGCCGTACGGCAGCGTCTGAAGTTCGATCTCGCCGAGCCGCGCACGCAGCACGCCTTCGGCGGGCGCGGCCGCGAGGTAGTGGCCGTTGCCCATCCGCGCATGGTCCGCGTGCGCATGGGTGATGACGGCGCGCGGAACCGGCCGCCATGGGTCGATGTAGAAGTCGCCCGGCGGGCAGTAGAGGCCTTCCGGGCGCTGCACGACCAGGTCCTGCGGCTTCACCAGTACGTCCTCTTGCCTTCGATGGTGAGCGCCAGGCGCATCACGACCTGGGCGATCCGCTCCAGGAGCCGCTGCCGCAGCGGCCGCTGCGCGTACTGCTCCGCCTCCATCGGCTCGCCTTCCTGCGCGACCGCATGCAGCAGCCGCGCGCGCAGCGCCTGCGCAAATCCGGCATCCTCGATCACCAGGTTGGCCTCTCGCGCCAGCAGCAGGCTGAGCGGGTCGATGTTGGAGGAACCGACAGTCGCCCAGCGCCCGTCGATCACGGCGACCTTGGCATGCAGGAAGCTGGGCGAGTACTCGTGGATGTCGACGCCTGCACGCAGCAGCGCGCCGTAGATCGGTCGCGCCGCGTAGTACTGCATGAAGTATTCGTAGCGGCCCTGGAGCAGCAGCACCACGCGCACCCCACGTCGCGCGGCATTGATGAGTGCTTCCCGCATCTTGCGTCCGGGCACGAAGTAGGCGTTGGCGATGATGACCTCGGATCGCGCGCGGCCGATGGCGCGCCGATAAGCACGCTCGATGTTCGTCCGGTGCCGGAAGTTGTCGCGCAGCACCAGCGCCGCACGGCTGCCCTGCCGCGCCGTCGGGGCGGCCCGGGGGAGAGGTTCGGCGGGTCGCGAGGCGCGCAGGGAGGTCAGCGCGCCGCTCAGCCCGCCGCGCCGCAATGCCTCGAAGGCGCGCATGCGCTGCCACAGGCGCAGCATGGCCGCGCGGACCTGCGCCACCAGCGGACCCGTGACCTGCACGGCGAAGTCCAGCCGCGGCGCCGGCAGCGGGCCGTGGTTGGGATCGTGCAGGTCGTCCAGGATGTTGATGCCGCCGCAGAAGGCCACGCGCTCGTCGACCACGCACAGCTTGCGGTGCAGGCGACGCCAGCTCGACGGCGTGAGCACGCCGAAGCGCCCGACCGGCGCGAACACCCGCCAGTCGACGCCCGCCTCCAGCAGCCGCTCTCGCCAGGCCGCCGGCATGGGTCCGCTGCCGAAACCGTCGACCACCACGCGAACGCTCACGCCGCGCCGCGCGGCGCGCTCCAGCGCCCACACCACTTCGGCGCTCGCCGCCGTGAAGTCCAGGATGTAGGTCTCCAGCCAGACTTCCTGGCGCGCGGCATCGATGGCCGTGACCAGCGCCGGGAAGTACTCCGCGCTGCCCTCCAGCAGTTGCAGCGAATGGCCGGCGCGCAGGGGCGGGATGCGGTGCGGCATGGCGGCGTCTCTCTACATCGAGAAGGTCGCGATCAGCGGCAGGTGGTCCGACATCTGCCCCCACGCACGCCCGCGCGGGATCTCCAGTCCCTGCGGCCGGAGTCCGCGCGCATAGACGTAGTCGAGCTGGGTGAGCGGCAGCCGCGACGGATAGGTGCGCGCCTTGTCGCCCTGGAAGTCGCGCAGGCCGATGTCGTTCATGGCGGGCCGCAGCCGCCCGCCCCAGTCGTTGAGATCGCCGGCCACGATCAGCGGCGCGCGGCGAGGGATCTCCCGGTCGACGTAGCGGCCCAGCTGCTCGATCTGCCGCAGGCGGCTGGACGCGATCAGCCCGAGGTGCAGCACGATGACGTGCACCACGTGCCGCGCGACGCGCACCTGCACGTGCAGCAGGCCGCGCTGCTCGAAGCGGTGGTCCGACATGTCCTCGTGCCCGTGCGACACGACCGGCCAGCGCGACAGCAACGCGTTGCCGTGCTCGCCGTGCCGTGTCGTCGCATTGGTCTGGTACACGGCGGCATAGCCTTCCGGACACAGGAATTCGGCTTGCGGCAGCTCGGGCCAGCGGCTGAAGTAGCGCTCCTCGCGGCGATGGAGCTTGCGCACTTCCTGCAGGCAGACGATGTCGGCATCGAGCTGTTCGACCGCATGGCCGAGGTTGTGGATCTCCAGCCGCCGCGCCGGACCGAACCCCTGGACGCCCTTGTGGATGTTGTACGTGGCGACGCGCAACAACGTCATTTCGCAAATTGTGGCAGCAGCAGGATGGCCTCGGCGTTGCTGGGCGAGAAGCAGTGGTCGGCGGCGGTGCGCCAGGGCAGCCACATGAAGCCGGTGTGCTCGCGCGGGTTGAGCCTGACGTCGGTGCCTTCCGGGACCCGAAGGCCGAACACGTGTTCGGTGTTGTGGGTCACGCCGTCGGCATAGCGGTGGCGCCAGCGCGGGTAGATCTCGTAGACGTTCTCGAGGCCCCAGTCGGTGAGGACGCCCTTGCGTGCATCGATGCCGGTCTCCTCGAACACTTCGCGGACGGCGGTTTCCTCGAACGGCTCGTCCTCGCGGTCCTTGGCGCCGGTGACCGACTGCCAGAAGTTGGGCGCGTCGGCCCTGTTGATGAGCAGGACGTCGAGGGCGGGGGTGTGGATCACCACCAGGACGGACTGGGGGATCTTGAACGGCTTGGGCACGCGGACATTCTGCCCACCTGCGGCTCTTCGGAGGGACGAGCCCAAACCCGTCATTCCGCGGAGGCGGGAATCCAGTGCGTCCGCTTTCACGGCCTGGTCGGGAAGCACTGGATCCCCGCCTTCGCGGGAGTGGAGCGATCGGTTTTCGCGTCGATGAAGCACAGTGTTCCCACGCGGCAGGCGGTGCCTGGACCGGGCGATTTCCGGGACGAGCGGGGCCGCAGCGGCCCGGCCGACGCGAGCCCTCGCGCATGCGAGGGCGGAGTCCGTTTCAACTTCTGACTCGCGGGAGGTGTCTGAACAGAGAGAGCGGCCTTCAGGCCGCTCTCTCTGTGAGTTCTACCGCGGGAGGCCGGGCCGCGTTGAAGGCCACGCGCGTCCGCGTGCGAGCCCCAGGCGAGCACGCCGGACCGGCACAGCATGAGCCCGGGCCAGGCACCGCCTGACGCGAGGGCGCAAGGCCAAATGAGCTTCGAGCCACCGCAAGCGCCGGTGCGTGCCCTCACCCCAGCCCTCTCCCGGGGGGAGAGGGAGGAAGACAGGTCAGGCCACCGCCGGATTGCGCAACCGGATGTGCAGTTCCCGCAATTGCTTCTCATCCACCGGCCCCGGCGCCTGCGTGAGCAGGTCCTGCGCGCGTTGGGTCTTCGGGAACGCGATCACGTCGCGCAGAGACTCGGCGCCGGTCATCAGCATCACGAAGCGGTCCAGGCCGATCGCGATGCCGCCGTGCGGGGGCGCGCCGTACTGCAGCGCGTCCAGCAGGAAGCCGAACTTGGCCTTGGCTTCCTCTTCGCCGATCTTGAGCGCGCGGAACACCTTGCTCTGCACGTCCTCGCGGTGGATACGGACGGAGCCGCCACCGAGTTCAATGCCGTTGAGCACCGCGTCGTAGGCCTTGGCGAGGCAGCGGCCGGGATCGGTCTCGAGCCAGTCCTCGTGGCCGTCCTTGGGCGAGGTGAACGGGTGGTGCACGGCGTTCCAGCGCTGCGCCTCCTCGTCGAACTCGAACATCGGGAAGTCGACCACCCACAGCGGCTTCCACTCGCCTTCGATGAGGCCCCGGGACTTGCCGTATTCGCTGTGCCCGATCTTCACTCGCAGCGCGCCGATGGCGTCGTTGACCACCTTGGCCTTGTCGGCGCCGAAGAAGATCAGGTCGCCATTCTTCGCACCCGTGCGCTCGAGGATCTGGGCGATCGCGCGGTCGTGCAGGTTCTTGACGATGGGCGACTGCAGGCCCTCGCGCCCGGCGGCCACGTCGTTCACCTTGATCCAGGCCAAGCCCTTGGCGCCGTAGATCTTGACGAACTCGGTGTAGCCGTCGATCTCGCCGCGGCTCATCTCGCCGCCGGCGGGCACGCGCAGGCCGACCACGCGGCCGTCCTCCTGGTTGGCCGGGCCGGAGAACACCTTGAAGTCGACGTCCTTCATGACGTCGGTGAGTTCGGTGAACTCCAGCTTCACGCGCAGGTCCGGCTTGTCCGAGCCGTACAGGCGCATCGCATCCGTGTGCTTCATCACCGGGAAGGCGCCGATGTCGATGCCCAGCACGTTCTGGAAAGTGCTGCGGATCATCCCCTCGAACATGGTGCGGATCTCCTCCTCCTTCATGAAGGAGGTCTCCACGTCGATCTGGGTGAACTCGGGCTGGCGGTCGGCGCGCAGGTCCTCGTCGCGGAAGCACTTGGTGATCTGGTAATAGCGGTCGAAGCCCGCCACCATCAGCAGCTGCTTGAACAGCTGCGGCGACTGCGGCAGCGCGAAGAACATGCCGTCGTGCACGCGGCTGGGCACCAGGTAGTCGCGCGCGCCTTCGGGCGTGCTCTTGGTGAGCATCGGCGTCTCGATGTCGATGAAGCCGTTGGCGTCGAGGAACTTGCGCACCTCCATCGTCACCTTGTAGCGCAGCATCAGGTTCTTCTGCATGTAGGGACGGCGCAGGTCCAGCACCCGGTGGACCAGGCGCGTGGTCTCCGACAGGTTCTCGTCATCGAGCTGGAACGGCGGGGTGACGGACGGATTGAGCACGTTCAGCTCGTGGCACAGGACCTCGATCCGGCCGCTGCGCAGGTGATCGTTGACGGTGCCGGCCGGCCGGGCGCGCACCAGGCCCTTGACCTGGATGCAGAACTCGTTGCGCAGGCCTTCGGCGGCCTTGAACATGTCGGGCCGGTCGGGATCGCACACCACCTGCACGTAGCCCTCGCGGTCGCGCAGGTCCACGAAGATCACGCCGCCATGGTCGCGCCGGCGGTTCACCCAGCCGCACAACGTGACGGTCTGGCCGAGCAGCGACTCGTCCACGAGGCCGCAGTAGGTGGTGCGCATTTGCTGTGAGGACATGGGAGAAACCTTCCGGAAGGACGCTGCGCGCGCTTTGGGCGCGTTCAGCGGACGTTGAGCGCGGGGCTGGAGGGCACCACGACGCCCATGGAGATGACGTAGCGCAGGGCCTCGTCGACGCTCATCTTGAGTTCGATGCAGTCGCTGCGGCGAAGCATCACGAAGTAGCCGCCCGTCGGGTTGGGCGTGGTGGGCACGTAGACGCTGACGTAGTCATCCGACAGGTGGTTGATCACGTCGCCGCCCGGCGTGCCGGTGACCAGCGCGATGGTCCACATGCCGGGCCGCGGCCACTCGATCAGCACCGCGGTTCGGAATGCGTTGCCCGAGGGCGAGAACAGCGTGTCGGAGACCTGCTTGACGCTGGAGTAGATCGAGCGCACCACCGGGATGCGGTGCAGGATCGCGTCGCTCCAGGCCACCAGCTTGCGGCCCACGAAGTTGCTGGTGATGGCGCCGACCGCCAGCAGGATGGCCAGTGCGAGCAGCACGCCCAGGCCCGGGACCTTGTAGCCCAGCAACCGGTCGGGCTGCCAGTCCATCGGCAGGATCAGCAGCGTCTGGTCCAGCGTGCCGATGATCCACTGCAGCACCCACAGCGTGATGCCCAGCGGCGCCAGGACGAGAAGGCCGGCAAACAGCCAGCGGCGGAGAGCGGCCATCGCGTGGGGGACCCGGCCTTTCAGTGGCAGGCGCAGGCGCTGCCGCAGCCGCCGGCCGAGGCGGAAGGCGCGTCGGGCTTGGACGGGGTGCTCGCCCCCTCGGCGGGTTTGGATTCGGTCGGCTTGGCGTCGCCCGAGGCTTCGCTCTTGGCGCTGGAGCCGTTGCCGCGGAAGTCGGTGGCGTACCAGCCCGATCCCTTGAGCTGGAAGCCGGCGGCGGTGATCTGCTTGGAGAACGTTTCGGCGCCGCAGGCGGGGCAGGCGGTCAGCGGCGCATCCGACACTTTTTGCAGGACGTCCTTGGCATGGCCACAGGAGCCGCATTTGTAGGCGTAGATGGGCATGGCGTCAGGAAGTGGTGCAGGGTGGCAAAGCCCTCAATTATAGGCGGCGGGGCGAAGCTCAAGCCCCGCCGGCCACCCCGCCGCGTCAGGCGTGCAGCGGCGCGCGCGGCTCGTGCCGGTTGCGCAGCACCTGCGGCGCCAGCGAACCCATCACCATGCCCAGGAAGGCGGCGATCAGGCCGGCGAGCTGGCCCGGGAAGGCTTCGCCCAGCTTCTCGTTGAGCTGAGGGAAGAACAGCAGCCAGGTGCCGATGCCCAGGGCGATGGAGACGATCGCGCCTTGCGTCGTCGCGCGCCTCCAGTACAGGCCCATCACCAGCGGGATGAACGCGCCGACCAGCGTGACCTGGTAGGCCGACGACACCAGGTCGTAGATGGGCGTGCCCTTCATCGCGATGGCGTAGGCCAGCACGATGGCGGTGAACACCACGATGGTGATGCGCATCGCCAGCAGCTGCTGCCGGTCGCTCATGCCGGGGCGCAGGTTCTTCAGGATGTTCTCGACGAAGCTGGTCGAGGGCGCCAGCAGCGTGGCCGACGAGGTGCTCTTGATGGCGGACACCAGCGCGCCGAAGAACAGGATCTGCATGATCAGCGGCATCTTGGTCAGCACGAAGGTGGGCAGCAGCCGCTGGTAGTCGTCCTTGGCCATCTCCATCGCGCTGTTGCCCATCACCACGACGGCGCTGGCCACGATGAACATCGGCACGAAGGCGAACAGGATGTAGCTGAAGCCGCCGATCATCGCGCCGTTGCGCGCCGTGTCGACGTCCCTGGCCGACATCACGCGCTGGAACACGTCCTGCTGCGGGATGCTGCCCAGCATCATGGTCAGGCCGGCGCCGATGAAGAAGGCGATGTCGGTGAAGGTGGGCGGCGGCAGGAAGTTGAACAGGTTCTGGGTGGAGGCCATCGAGATCACCTACCCCGCGCCGCCGGCCAGGTCGGCCGCGAAGACGGCGATGATCGCCAGGCCCACCACCAGCACGATCATCTGGATGAAGTCGGTCCAGGCCACGGCCAGGAAGCCGCCGATCACCACGTAGACCAGCACGGCCATCGTGCCCACGATCATCCCGGTGGTCTCGGACATCGCGCCGCCGGTCAGCACCGAGAACACCAGGCCCAGCGCCGTGATCTGCGCCGCCACCCAGCCGAGGTAGCTCAGGATGATGGCGAGCGAGCAGAACACCTCGACGCCCTTGCCGTACCGCTGGCGGTAGAAGTCGCCGATGGTCAGCAGGTTCTGCTTGTACAGCTTGGCCGCGAAGAAGGCGCCGACCAGGACCAGGCAGGTGCCGGCGCCGAACGGGTCTTCCACGACGGCGTTCAGGCCGCCCTGCACGAACTTGGCCGGGATGCCCATCACCGTCTCGGCGCCGAACCACGTCGCGAAGGTGGTGGTGACGACCATCACCAGCGGCAGGCTGCGGCCGGCGATGGCGAAGTCCGCGGTGTTCTTGATCCGGGTGCCGGCCCAGGCCCCGATGGCCAGCGTGCCGAGCAGGTACAGGACTACGAACGAGATCAGCGTGTAGTTCACCAGCGGTCCTCCTTTGGAAGGCCCGTAGGCGGGCCCGCGAAATTATGCCCGGCAGTGGCGCGCTAGAACAGCCGGACGCGCACCAGAACCTGCATCGCGAGCAGGCCCAGCGCGAACCCGACACCGCCGTACAGGAAGGCCTGCAGCAGCCGGTTGGTGCGGCGCTGTTCGTCGATCAGCGTCTGCAGTTCGCGCCGTTCCGGCTCGGCGCGGCGGCGCAGGTAGTCGTGCATCAGGCGCGGCAGTTCGGGCAGCAGCTTGGCGTAGCGCGGCGCCTGGTCGCGCAGTTCGTCGATCAGTCGCTGCGGGCCGACCTGCTCGAGCATCCAGCGCTCCAGGAACGGCTTGGCCGTGGCCCACAGGTCCAGGTCGGGGTCGAGCTGGCGGCCCAGGCCTTCGATGTTCAGCAGCGTCTTCTGCAGCAGCACCAGCTGCGGCTGGATCTCCACGTTGAAGCGGCGCGAGGTCTGGAACAGGCGCATCAGCACCATGCCCAGCGAGATCTCCTTGAGCGGCCGGTCGAAGTACGGCTCGCACACGGCGCGCACCGCGGACTCGAGTTCGTCCACGCGCGTCGTGGGCGGCACCCAGCCCGACTCGATGTGCAGCTCCGCCACGCGCTTGTAGTCGCGCCGGAAGAACGCGTTGAAGTTCTGCGCGAGGTATTCCTTGTCGAACTCCGTGAGCGTTCCGATGATCCCGAAGTCCAGCGAGATGTAGCGGCCGAAGGTCGCCGCATCCAGGCTCACCTGGATGTTGCCCGGGTGCATGTCGGCGTGGAAGAAGCCGTCGCGGAACACCTGGGTGAAGAAGATGGTGACGCCGTCGCGCGCCAGCCGGCGCAGGTCGACGCCGGCCTGCACCAGGCGCTCGTTCTGGCTGATCGGAACGCCGTACATGCGCTCCATCACGATCACCTCGGGATGGCACCAGTCCCAGAACATCTCGGGGATCAGCACCAGGTCCATGCCCGTCATGTTGCGGCGCAGCTGCGCGGCGTTCGCCGCCTCGCGCAGCAGGTCGAGCTCGTCGTGCAGGTACTTGTCGAACTCGGCGACCACCTCGCGCGGCTTGAGCCGCTTGGCGTCGTACGACAGGCCCTCGATCCAGCCGGCCATCATGCGCATCAGCGCCAGGTCGTTCTCGATCACCGGCAGCATGCCGGGGCGCAGCACCTTGACCGCCACCTCGCGGGTGAGCCCCTGGCGGTCGCGCAGCGTCGCGAAGTGCACCTGCGCGATCGACGCGCTGGCGACCGGCTCGCGCTCGAAGCTCGCGAACAGCGTCTCCACCGGACGGCGGAACGCGCGCTCGATGGTGGCCATCGCGATCGCCGGATCGAACGGCGGCACGCGGTCCTGCAGGTAGGCCAGTTCGTCGGCGACGTCGGGGGGCAGCAGGTCGCGGCGCGTGGACAGCACCTGGCCGAACTTGACGAAGATGGGGCCCAGCCGCTCGAGCGCCTCGCGCAGGCGTTGCCCTCGCGGCGCGTGCAACCGCCGGCCGAAGCTGACGATGCGCGCCAGCCGGTGCAGCCAGGGACGCTGGAAGCTGTTGAGGACGAGCTCGTCGAGCCCGTAGCGCAGGATCACCCAGAGGATGAAGGCGCCGCGCAGGTACCTCCTCATGCGGGTCCCGGGCCCCCGGCCCCGGCCGTGGTGCCTGTGGCAGGCGCCGGGCCGGCGGGCGCCGCGGGAGCGGCCCCCGGGATGAAGCGGCGCAGTGCGTCGGCCATGCCGCGCGCCGCCTGTCCGATCGCATGGGCCGGCGCATCGCCGACGACGCGGGCCAGGTCCTCTTCGACGTCCCAGCGCACGTGGTCCACGAGCCAGTTCACCTCAGCGGCGAACTGCACGTCGCCCTCGATCCGAACCGGCGGCTTGTCGCCGCGCAGCGCAGCCTGCGAGAGTGCCCAGGGCGACTCTTCGGTGATGGTGAGGGTGAGGTCCGGAGCGCCCGCGGGGCTGGCCAGGTCCAGCAGGCCGGCCGGCGTGGCGACCAGGCGGACGTGGAAGACGCGCCAGCGGCCTTCGACGATGCGGCCGGCCTGGCGGCGCAGCCGCTCCATGGCCTGCGGCTCCTGCATCAGGACGTGGTTGAGCAGCAGCACGAGCCGGCGCTGCGCCTCCTGCACCGCCCAGGGCGGCGGCGCGAACCGCTGGCCGAAGGCGTCCAGCAGGCTGTCCACGAAGGGGAAGGGGGACCGTGTTGCCATGGTCCCGGATTATTGATGATGGCCGCCTGCTCGGCCGCAGGAAAGGGCCGTGCAAACGAAAAGGGCTCCCGTGGGAGCCCTGTCCTTCATGCGCGGAGCGCGGCGATCACTGGAGCGCCTGGACCCCTGCGACCAGCCAGCCGCTGTTGCCGCTCTTCGGCTTGGTCATGTTCCAGACCTCGCGGAAGGGGCTCGGCCCGGCGGACGGTTCCTCGCGGATCATCCCGGAGAACTCCACGCTGGCCATGTAGCCGTCGCCCAGGTCCTCGATGCCGAGCAGCTGCGCTTCGAGCAGGACGACGTCGGTCTTGTTCGGCTGGCCGTCCATGTGCTTCTCGCGCTCGGCCAGCTGGTGGCGGATCTCGGACAGCATCTCGTCGGTCATCATCGAGCGAAGGTTCGGGATGTCCGAGCGGTCCCAGGCGTCCTGCAGCGTCAGGAAGTTGCGCTTGGCGGCCTCGACGAAGCCCTGCACGTCGAAGCCGGCGGGGATGCCCCAGTTCTGCGAGCCGGCCAGGCCGGATCCGATCTGCACGCCGCCGCCGATGTACTTGGTGTTCTCGAACGGGGTGACGCCGCGCTCCCACGGCCGAGCCGAGGAGTCGTTGCCCACCTTGTCGGGGCTGTACTGGCGCGGCGAAGTGGCGAAATCGGCGGGCGATGCGCCCTGGTAGGCCATCGGGCGGCCGCCGGCCGCGCCGCCGGCGCGCTTGCGCATCACGAAGCCGATGACGGCCATCACCACCAGCGCGATCAGCGCGAACATCAGGAACTGGGCGAGCTCGGGGCCGAAGCCCAGCGCGTGGGCCAGCCACGCCAGGCCCAGTCCGGCGGCGAGGCCGCCGAGCATGCCGCCCCAGCGGGATCCGGCCGCCTGCGGCGCCGCGGCGGGCGTGCCCGGACGGGCCTGCGCCGCCTGGGCCGGTTGTCCGGGCTGCTGCTGCGTGGCCGTGTTGTTGGCCGGCGGCTGCTGCTGCGCGGGGCGCGCGGCATCGCGCTGGGTGACGTTGCCTGACTGGCGGCCGATCGAGCTGCCGCCGCCGAGGCGGCGTGCGGCGTCGGCGTCGACGCTTGCGAACACCAGCATGCTGGCGAGTACGGCGGTCCACAGCTTCATGATCGGTCCTTCCTTCTTCCTGCTCGGATGTCGTTGGTCCCCAGATGGGGCTTCAGCACTTGATTGCAACATGCAGGGCGACGACGCCGCCCGTCAGGTTGTGATAGTCCACATGGCCGAAACCGGCTTTCTTCATGAGGGCCTTGAGCTCTTCCTGGTCGGGGTGCATGCGGATCGATTCGGCGAGATACCGGTAACTGGCCGAATCGCCCGCCACCGCCTGGCCCAGCCGCGGCAGCACCCTGAACGAATACCAATCGTAGGCAGACTTGAGCGGCCGAGCCACCCGGGAGAACTCCAGCACCAGCAGCTTGCCGCCGGGCTTGAGCACCCGCTGCATCTCGGCGAGCGCGGCGTCCTTGTGCGTCATGTTGCGCAGCCCGAAGGCGACGCTGACAAGGTCGAAGCGGCCGGAGGCGAACGGCAGCCGCTCGGCATCGCACACCAGGGTGGGCAGCACCACGCCCGCGTCCAGCAGCCTGTCCCGGCCGTTGCGCAGCATGGCTTCGTTGATGTCGGTGTGCAGCACCATGCCGGTGGGACCGACCTTGCGCGCGAAAGAGCGGGCCAGGTCGCCGGTGCCGCCGGCGATGTCCAGCACCTGCTGGCCGGGCTGCACGTTGGCGACCAGCACCGTGTAGGCCTTCCAGGCGCGGTGCAGGCCGAACGACATCAGGTCGTTCATCAGGTCGTAGCGCGGCGCCACGGAATCGAAGACGCCCCGCACCCGGCGCGCTTTCTCGCTCTCGTCGACGGTCTGGTAGCCGAAGTGGGTGCTGCTCATGCCGTCATGGTAGGGGCAATCCCCGTTCAGCCGCTCCGTGTGTCAGTGTTTGCAACCGTGGCCGCCCGCTGCGGCCATCGGCGCGTCGCGGTCGACGCCCGCTTCGGCCAGCCGGCGCTCGTACTCGGCCCACAGCTGGTCCTGCTGCGAACCGAGGAAATAGAGGTAGTCCCACGAGAAGATGCCGCTGTCGTGGCCGTCCGAGAAGCGCGGCTGCACGGCGTAGTTGCCCACGGGTTCGAGCGTCTCGATGTCCACCTCGCGCTTGCCGGTCTGCAGCACCTCCTGCCCCGGGCCGTGGCCCTGCACCTCGGCCGAAGGCGAGTAGACGCGCATCAGCTCGAACGGGATGCGGAACAGGCTGCCATCGGAAAAGCCGATCTCCAGCACGCGCGAGCGGCCGTGCAAGGTGAGCGATTGCGGCGTCGCGCCGCTGGAAGTGGTTGCTGCCATGGAGGTGGGACTCAGAAACGCAGGCCGAGGTTCACGTAGAGCCGGTCGTCGCCCCGCTCGGGAGCGGCCGAATTCAGCTCGACCGGAACGCGGCTGCCCGTCACGAGGCGTCCGTATTCGAGGGAGCCGACGAAGGCGCCCTGGTTGTAGCGCAGGCCGAGGCCGAGGCTGGCCAGTCGGTCGGTGGACGGCTTGTTCAGGCCGTTGGGATCGTTGTTCCAGAGGTGGCCGGCGTCGGCGAAGCCGAACAGGCGCAGGCCCGGCAGCAGTTCGGGGGTGAGCGCTTCCAGGGTCGCGGCAACGCCCTTGTCCGCGGACAGGGGCCGCTCGATGGCGGTGCCGCGCACCGAGCCGTAGCCGCCGATGCCGAACTGCTCGCCCGAGATCAGCACGTCCGGGCTGTACTGGTATTCGGTGCGGAAGGAGAGCAGCCAGCCGTCTTCGAGCGGCGTCGCGTAGTTGAAGCTGCCCCGCAGCGCCTTCCAGCTCGTGGTGGTGATGCGCGGGTCCTCGCTCTGGTACGAGACGAGGTTGTTGGCGCGGCCGCCGCCGGTGTTGAAGGCCAGCGCAAGGTTGTAGCCCCACGTCGACGTGTTGGTCTCCGTGCGCGCGTTGTAGCCCAGGACGAGGGGCCGGCTGCGGCGGTCGAGCGCGCCGGGCACCACGACGTCGTTGATCCTCGCGGCGTTGAAAACCTTGTCCTCCAGCCCGAGGCTCAGGTAGCTGCGGCGGCCGCCCTGGGGTGCGAGGTAATGCGTGTAGTTCACGGCCGTGGTGTGGCCCGCGCCCGTGCTGGTAAACGCACCGAAGCTGCCGACCACGTCGGAGCGCGTGTAGCTCGCGCCCAGCACGCCGCCCTGCTCGTAGAGCGGTGCGCGGTATGCCAGGCCGAGCTGGCGAACGTCGGACGTGCGCTCGACCGACGTGGTGTACGCGCCGGTGAACTGGTGGTCGCGATCGAACAGGTTGCTGTGGCTGCCCGCGACCGTCAGGCGGTCACGGCCGGTGGAGTCCGAGCCGGTATTGGAAGCGTTGACCAGGACGTTCCAGGGACGGCTTTCCTTCACCGTGATCGTGGCGTCGATGCGGTCCGGCTCGTCGGCCTCGCGCAGGCCGACCTGCACCTGCTTGTTCGGGTTCTCGTTGGCGATGGCCGTCTGGACCGCGAGCCGCTTGAAGTTGGGCGTCTGGCCTTCCTGCAGCTCGGGCACCGTGCGCCGGATGTTGCCCTCGCCGTTGATCTGCGCGCCCTCGATGGTCACCCTGCTCACGGTGAAGCGAACGACTTCCAGCCGCACCGTGCTGCCCACTTCCTGCGGCGGCAGCGCCACGCGGTGCAGCCCGTAACCCGCCTCGCGCAGCGCGGTTTCCAGGGCCACGGTGGCCTGCTGCAGCGTCGACATCGTCGCCTCGGTGCGCAGGAAGGGGGCCAGCACCCGGGCGGTTTCGCCCGCAGGCAGCGGGTTGTCGCCCGTGACATGGAAGCCCCGGATCTGGAAGACCGGTTCGGGCGCGGAGCGAAGCGGCGGCGGACTGGTCGGCGAACGGGTCTGGGCGAAGGCCGGCCCCCATGTGCCGGCCAGTGCAGCCGCCAGCACGCTCACGGCCGCGGCGCAGCGCCGCGCGGCGGGCGCGCGATTGCCCTTGCTCATGTCCTCTCGCCCCTCTTCTCAGTCTTGCGGGATTGTCTCTCACCCGCCGAGCGGCGAGCCCCTGTTGCATCAGCTGCAGGTGTTCCTGGCCTTGATGTTGTTGTCCTGCAGCACGCTTTGCAGCAGCGGATTGCGGCTGGTGGGCATCGGCACGAAGTCGAAGTCCATGAACTTCGGGATCGTGAACGGCCGCGCGGCGGTGCCCGCCTGGCCGGCGAAGCCGGCTTCGCCGCGGCCGAGGTGCAGCACCTCGCCCGCCGTGGCCACCTCGATGTGGCCGTCGCGCACGAACACGAACAGGCCCTCCTGCGCGTCGGAGACGTTCTCCTTGGCGAACAGCTTGGGCGGCACGTTGACCTCGTCGGGTCGCGGGCCGTCCATGGACGGCGGTGCGGTGAGCGGCTGCATGCCGGTGGGCGAGATGGACAGCCCCTGGCCCGCCTGCAGCACCTGGAACGCGGTCTGCCCCTGGGGCGTGACGGCGATCGCGCCGAGCCAGGTGAAGAGCGTCAGCTGCCCCTGCTCGCAGTCGCCGCCGCAGGACGCATCGAAACCGGTGCCGCGGATGCCGATGGTGGCTGTCGCCGTGGAGAAGCCCACGTTGCGGTTGTTGGCCCGGGCGATCAGGCCGGTTAGCGCGCGCACCGAGCCGCGCAGCAGCGAAGCCAGGAAGCGCCCCTCGCCCGCGTTCTGCTCGTCGTAGACGAAGTTGTCGACGCGAAAGCGCGTGGACGAACCGAGCGTGATGCGGCTCTCGTCGCGGAAAGCGACCACGGCGCGCGCACCGGGCGCCGTCTCGATGACGTCGCCGGGATAGATGCTGCCGCCGTCGACCACCCGGCGCCGCTCGTTGTTCGCGTCCACGGCGTAGACGGCGCCCTGCGACTGGACCACCTTGGCGCTGGCCAGCACCGCGTTGGGCCGGGCCGATTCCTGCACCCGCGCGGCCTCGGCGCCGCAGTCGACCGAACACAGGCGCGCGTCGAAGTCGGTGCCGCGGATGCCGATGGTCGCGGTGCTCGTCTGGATGCGGGCGGCGTTGGGCGAGCCCTTGGAGATGAGGCCGGTGACGGCGCGAAAGCCGCCGCGAATCATCTGCAGCAGCATGCCGTTGTCCGGCGCGTTCTCGCGGAACTGGTATTGGGAGATGACGATCTCGGAGTTCGGCCGCACCGTCATGCGGGTGCCGTCCTCGAGCCGGACGATGGCCGACGCGCCCTCGGACGTCGTCAGCCGGTCACCCTCGCGCAGCGGCAGGCCCTTGCCCAGCGTGCGGGGCGCCTGCCCGGGCGCCTGGGCGAAGCCAACGCCGCGCGCGAATTCCACCTCTCCGGCGGACTGGGCGAGCGCTGTGCTGCCCGCCAGCGCCAGAAGCAGTCCCAACGCGAGCCCGAACGATGTGCGGCCGATCTTGTGCGAGTCCATCGCAACCTCCGGAAAATGTAACCAGAGGATACAGCGGCTGGGCTGGCGCGAATCACCGCGCAAGGGCGGAAGTCAGGCTGGGCGTGCGGAATTCACGCGGATGCGCGCTGGATTGAGGAAGAAAGTCTCGGATCAGACCAGCACGCGCTCGATCCCGCCGGCGTTGGCGGCATGCACGTATTCCGCCATCCAGTTCTCGCCCAGGATCTTGCCGGCCATCTCGACCACGATGTAGTCGGCTTCCAGCAGGCCGTTCTGCAGGTCGTGCCCGTAGCGGGACAGGCCCTGCAGGCAGCTGGGGCAGCTGGTGAGGATCTTCACGTTCTCGCGTTCACCGATGGCGCCGGCCTCGCGCAGCGCGGCCTCGTCCGCGCGCAGCTGTTCCTCCTTGCGGAAGCGCACCTGGGTGGAGATGTCGGGACGGCTGATGCCGAAGGTGCCGGACTCGCCGCAGCAGCGCTCGGACTTGCGCACGTTCTCGCCGACCAGCGCCTTCACGGTCTTCATCGGCTCCTGCAGCTTCATCGGCGTGTGGCAAGGGTCGTGATAGAGGTAGGCGCCGCCGCCGGGCAGGGTGATGCCTTTTTCCAGCAGGTACTCGTGGATGTCGACGATGCGGCAGCCGGGGAAGATCTTCTCGAACTCGTAACCCTGCAGCTGGTCGTAGCACGTGCCGCAGCTGACCACCACCGTCTTGATGTCCAGGTAGTTCAGCGTGTTGGCCACGCGGTGGAACAGCACCCGGTTGTCGGTGATCATCTTCTCGGCCTTGTCGAACTGGCCGGCACCGCGCTGCGGATAGCCGCAGCACAAGTACCCGGGCGGCAGCACCGTCTGCACGCCGGCGTGCCACAGCATCGCCTGCGTCGCCAGGCCGACCTGTGAGAACAGGCGCTCGGAGCCGCAGCCCGGGAAGTAGAAGACCGCCTCGCTGTCGGTGGTTGTGGCGTTCGGGTCGCGGATGATCGGGACGTAGTCCTTGTCCTCGATGTCCAGCAGCGCCCGCGCAGTCCTCTTGGGCAGGCCGCCCGGCAGCTTCTTGTTGATGAAGTGGACCACCTGCTCCTTGAGCGGCGCGCGGTCGTGCGTCGAAGGCGGCAGCGTGACCTGCTTGCGGGCCAGGCCGCGCAGCAGGTCGTTGCCCAGCCGCTGCGCCTTGAAGCCGACGTCGACCAGGGCCGCGCGGGCCAGCTTGATCGTGTCCGGGTTCGTGGCGTTGAGCATGAACATCGCCGCCGCGTTGGCGGGCCGGAAGCTCTTCTGCCCCATCTTGCGCAGCAGGTTGCGCATGTTCATCGACACGTCGCCGAAGTCGATCTTCACCGGGCAGGGGTTGACGCACTTGTGGCAGACCGTGCAGTGGTCCGACACGTCCTCGAATTCCTGCCAGTGCTTGATCGACACGCCGCGGCGCGTCTGCTCCTCGTACAGGAAGGCCTCGACCAGCAGCGAGGTGGCGAGGATCTTGTTGCGCGGGCTGTAAAGCAGGTTGGCGCGCGGCACGTGGGTGGCGCACACCGGCTTGCACTTGCCGCAGCGCAGGCAGTCCTTGATGGAATCGGAGATCGCGCCGATGTCCGACTGCTGCATGATCAGCGACTCGTGCCCCATCAGGCCGAAGCTGGGTGTGTACGCGTTGGTCAGGTCGGCGTACACCGACATGGGGCCGTCCTGCTGGGTGGACGGGCGCAGCAGCTTGCCCTGGTTGAACCGGCCTTCGGGATCGACCTTGGCCTTGTAGTCGGCGAACGGGCCGATCTCCTCGTCGGTCAGGAACTCCAGCTTGGTGATGCCGATGCCGTGTTCGCCGGAGATCACGCCGTTCAGCGACCGCGCCAGCGCCATGATGCGTTTCACCGCGCCGTGCGCGGCCTGCAGCATCTCGTAGTCGTCGCTGTTGACCGGGATGTTGGTGTGCACGTTGCCGTCGCCGGCGTGCATGTGCAGCGCGACCCACACCCGGCCCTTGAGCACGCGCTTGTGGATGGCCTGCACCTCCTCCAGGATCGGCCGGAACGGCTGGCCCGAGAAGATCTGCTCCAGCGGCGCGCGGATCTGCGTCTTCCAGCTGGCGCGCAGGCTGTGGTCCTGCAGCTGCGGGAACAGCGACTCCACGTTGGCCAGCCAGGTCTGCCACTGGCCGCGCACCTCCTGCACCAGCGCGAGGGCCTGGCCCACGCGGTCTTCCAGCAGTTCGGCCGAAGGGATCTCGCCCGCGTCGTCCAGCCGGCCCAGCGGCAGGTGGCCGCGGCGGAAGAACGCTTCGAGTTCGTCGGCCAAGCGGATCTTGTTCTGCAGCGACAGCTCGATGTTGATGCGCTCGATGCCGTCGGTGTATTCGGCCATCCGCGGCAGCGGGATCACCACGTCCTCGTTGATCTTGAAGGCGTTGGTGTGCTTGCTGATGGCCGCGGTGCGCTTGCGGTCCAGCCAGAACTTCTTGCGCGCTTCCGGGCTGATCGCGATGAAGCCTTCGCCGCTGCGCGAATTGGCGATGCGCACCACTTCCGAAGTCGCGCGCGCGACGGCATCGGGCTCGTCCCCCACGATGTCGCCGATCAGCACCATCTTGGGCAGGCCGGCGCGCTTGGACTTGGTCGAGTACCCCACGGCGCGCAGGTAGCGATCGTCCAGGTGCTCCAGGCCCGCGAGCAGGACACCCGTGCGGTCCTTCTGCGCGAACATGAAGTCCTTGATCTCGACGATGCTGGGCACCGCGTCGCGGGCATTGCCGAAGAACTCGAGGCAGACCGTGCGCGTGTGCGCGGGCATGCGGTGCACGACCCAGCGCGCGCTGGTGATCAGGCCGTCGCAGCCTTCCTTCTGGATGCCGGGCAGGCCCGAGAGGAACTTGTCGGTGACGTCCTTGCCCAGGCCTTCCTTGCGGAAGGTGGCGCCGGGGATCGCGAGCGTCTCCCGCCGCCGCTCGGTGCGGCCGTCCGGCGCGAAGTACACCAGCTCGAAGCTGGCCACCGGCGCGTCGTGGATCTTGCCCAGGTTGTGGTCCAGGCGCGTGATCTCCAGCCATTCGGCCTGCGGCGTCACCATGCGCCAGGACACCAGGTTGTCCAGCGCCGTGCCCCACAGCACGGCTTTCTTGCCGCCCGCGTTCATGGCGATGTTGCCGCCGATGCAGGAGGCCTCGGCCGAAGTCGGATCGACCGCGAAGACGAAGCCGGCCCGCTCCGCCGCGTCCGACACGCGCTGCGTGACGACGCCCGCTTCGGTCCAGACCGTCGGCACCGGCTGCGGGTGGCCGGGGATGGACACCAGTTCCACCTCGCTCATGGCCTCGAGCTTCTCGGTGTTGATGACCACGCTCTTCCAGGTGAGCGGGATCGCGCCGCCGGTGTAGCCGGTGCCGCCGCCGCGCGGGATGATCGTCAGGCCCAGCTCGATGCAAGCCTTGACGAGGCCGGCCATCTCGGCCTCGGTGTCGGGCGTGAGCACGACGAAGGGGTACTCGACGCGCCAGTCGGTGGCGTCGGTGACGTGCGAAACGCGCGAGAGGCCGTCGAACTTGATGTTGTCGCGCGCCGTGTGCCGGCGCAGCACCTTCTGCGCGTGGCGGCGCAGGTCGGCCGTCTCGCGGAAGGAAGCGTCGAACGTCTGCACGGCCTGCTGCGCGGCCACGAGCAACTCACCGACGAGGGCATCGCGCTCGGGGTCGGTCTGCGGCGTGCGGCGCTTCCCGATCTCGGCCAGCCGGTGGTGCAGGGCCTCGACCAGCAGGCGCCGGCGCTTGGGGTTGTCCAGCAGGTCGTCCTGCAGGTAGGGATTGCGCTGCACCACCCAGATGTCGCCCAGCACCTCGTACAGCATGCGGGCGGAGCGGCCGGTGTGGCGCTCGTCGCGCAGGCGCGAGAGCACTTCCCAGGCGCGCGGGCCGAGCAGGCGGATGACGATCTCGCGGTCCGAGAACGAGGTGTAGTTGTACGGGATCTCGCGCAGGCGGGGCGCTTCGTCGGAAGCCGCCACCAGCAGCTGGTCGAGCTTGGTCGGTGCGTTCATCGTTGCGGGTCTTGCCCCTGGAGGCGTGGGGCGGGTGTCAGCCGAAACGAGTGCGGGAGGCGGCTGACGGGGGATGTTACCGCAGTGCAACAAGACCCGTGCGGCCCACGGGCGCCGCAGGCATCGACCCTCATGGCAAACCCCGTTGTACCGCGGCCGTCAGCTCTGTTTAATGACCTGTCACAAAACGACCGTAGAGTCACGCCCCGTGACCCGTCCCCTTCACATCCAGGAGTTTTCTTCATGAAGCTGAAGTTCGCCGCGGTGGCGCTGGCCGCCGCCTTCACCTTGCCCGCGTCGGCGCAGACCGAGATCCAGTGGTGGCACTCCATGGGCGGCGCCCTCGGCGAGTGGGTGAACGACCTCGCCAAGGATTTCAACGCGAGCCAGAAGGACTACAAGGTCACGCCCACCTTCAAGGGCAGCTACGACGAGTCGATGACCGCGGCGATCGCGGCCTTCCGCGCCGGCAACGCACCGCACATCCTGCAGGTGTTCGAAGTCGGCACGGCGACCATGATGGCGTCCAAGGGCGCGATCGTCCCGGTTGCCGAGGTGATGAGCAAAGCCGGCCTGAAGTTCGATCCGGGCGTCTACGTGCCCGCCGTGTCCGGCTACTACACCGCGCCCAACGGACAGATGCTGAGCTTCCCGTTCAACAGCTCGACACCGGTCTTCCACTACAACAAGGACGCCTTCAAGGCCGCCGGGCTGGATCCGGAGAAGCCGCCGACCACCTGGCCCGAGGTGGCCCTGGCCGCCGCCAAGCTGAAGGCGTCCGGCCACAAGTGCCCGTTCACCACCAGCTGGATCAGCTGGACGCAGCTGGAGAGCTTCTCGGCCTGGCACAACGTGCTGTACGCGACCAAGAACAACGGCTTCGGCGGCACCGACGCGCGGCTGGCGTTCAACAGCCCGCTGCACGTGCGCCACATCGAGAACCTGGCCAACATGGCCAAGAGCGGCCTGTTCGTCTACAAGGGCCGCAACAACGCCGCCGACGCCACCTTCGTCTCGGGTGAGTGCGCCATGGCCACCGGTTCCTCGGCCCTGGCCGGCAGCGTCAAGCGCAACGGCAAGTTCGCCTACGGCATCGGCACCCTGCCCTACTACCCCGACGTGCCCGGCGCGCCGCAGAACACCGTGATCGGCGGCGCCAGCCTGTGGGTCATGTCCGGCAAGAAGCCCGAGGAATACAAGGGCGTGGCGCAGTTCTTCCAGTACCTGTCCAACGCCGAAGTGGCGGCCAAGAGCCACCAGCGCACCGGCTACCTCCCGGTGACCAAGGCGTCGTTCGAGCTGACCGACAAGTCCGGCTTCTACAAGCAGAACCCGGGCTACGACGTCTCGGTGAACCAGATGGTCCGCAAGACCACCGACAAATCGCGCGGCGTGCGCCTGGGCAACTTCGTGCAGATCCGCACCATCATCGACGAGGAACTCGAAGGCGTGTGGCGCGGCGTGAAGCAGCCGAAGGAGGCGCTCGATACGGCGGTCAAGCGCGGCAACGAGCAATTGGAGCGCTTCGAAAAGGCCAACAAGGGCTGACCGCCCGTCATTCCCACGCAGCCGGGAACCACGGCGTTTCGAGGAAGCCCCGCGACGCGGGGCTTTTCTCTTGGAAGCCGCTGGGTCCGGCGCCTCCGCGGGAACGATGCCGCTTGGGATTACTCAACCGTTCGGCACAATACGAGACATGGAGAAGAGGGTCCTGTTCAAGTCGGCGTGGCTGCCCTGGGTGCTCATCGCGCCGCAGATGGCCGTCATCCTGGTGTTCTTCTTCTGGCCTGCGGGCCAGGCGCTGTACCAGAGCGTGCTGCAGCAGGACGCCTTCGGCTCCAGCAGCATCTTCGTCGGGATGGAGAACTTCGAGCGGCTGTTCAACGATCCCGGCTATCTCGACTCCTTCCGCATCACCGCGATCTTCTCGGTGCTGGTGGCCGTTGGGGGCCTCGCCGTGTCGCTGCTGCTGGCCGTCATGGCCAACCGCGTGATCCGCGGCGCGGGCATCTACAAGACGCTGCTGATCTGGCCCTATGCCGTCGCGCCGGTGGTGGCGGGCGTGCTGTGGCTGATGATGTTCGCGTCGCCCTACGGCGTGATCCGCTACGCGCTGATCGAGATGGGCTACGACTGGAACCACCTGCTCAACGCCGACCATGCGATGGCGCTGATCGTGATGGCGGCGATCTGGAAGCACATTTCCTACAACTTCCTGTTCTTCCTGGCCGGGCTGCAGTCGATCCCTCAGTCGCTCATCGAGGCCGCCACCATCGATGGCGCGTCTCCCTGGAAGCGTTTCTGGAGCATCGTCTTCCCGCTGCTGTCGCCCACCACCTTCTTCCTGCTGGTGATCAACATCATCTACTCGTTCTTCGAGACCTTCGCCATCGTGGACGCCGCCACGCACGGCGGCCCGGGCAAGGAGACGTCGATCCTGGTCTACAAGGTCTACTACGACGGCTTCAAGGCCATGGACATCAACGGCTCGGCCGCGCAGTCCGTGGTGCTGATGGCGATCGTCGTGGCGCTGACGGTCGTGCAGTTCCGCTTCGTCGAGAAGAAGGTGCACTACTGACATGATTGAACGCCGTCCCATCCTCGACTTCTTCACCCACCTGATCCTGATCGTCGGGGTCGCGCTGGTGTTCTTCCCGATCTACGTCACCTTCATCGGGTCCACGCAGACAGCGCAGCAGATCTCGTCCAGCAACCCGATCTCGCTGCTGCCCGGCGACAACTTCTTCGAGAGCTACCGCTTCGCGCTGTTCGGCGGCAAGACCGAAGCGGGCGCCACCGTCGCGCCGGCGCTGCCGATGATGATGATCTCGCTGGGCAGCGCGCTCATCATCGCCATCGGCAAGATCGCGATCTCGCTGCTGTCGGCCTTCGCCATCGTCTACTTCCGCTTCCCGGCGAAGGGCCTGGTGTTCTGGATGGTGTTCGTCACGCTGATGCTGCCGGTGGAGGTGCGCATCGGCCCCACCTACGAGGTGATCTCGGACCTGAAGATGCTCAACTCGATGGCCGGCCTGACCATCCCGCTGATCGCCTCGGCCACCGCCACCTTCCTGTTCCGCCAGTTCTTCCTCACCGTGCCGGATGAACTGGTGGAGGCCGCGCGGATCGACGGCGCCGGTCCGATGCGCTTCTTCAAGGACGTGCTGCTGCCGCTGTCCAAGACCTCGATGGCGGCCCTGTTCGTCATCCAGTTCATCTACGGCTGGAACCAGTACCTCTGGCCGCTGCTGGTGACCACCGACGAGCGCATGTACCCCATCGTCATGGGCATCAAGCGGCTGATCTTCGGCGAGGTCTACATCGAGTGGAACGTGGTCATGGCGACCGCGATCCTGGCCATGCTGCCGCCCGCGGTCGTGGTGATCCTGATGCAGAAGTGGTTCGTCAAGGGTTTGGTGGATACAGAAAAGTAAGGACTTCGGGGACAGACCAACGAGCGCGAAGCGCGGTTGCTCTGTCCTCGACTGGATAAATATGGCTTCAATTGCGCTCAAGAACGTCGTCAAGAAATACGGCAAAGGCAAGCAAGAGCTCCAGGTGATCCACGGCGTCAACGCCGACATCGCCGACCGCGAGTTCATCGTGATCGTCGGGCCTTCGGGCTGCGGCAAGTCCACGCTGCTGCGCATGGTGGCCGGGCTGGAAGAGATCAGCGGCGGCGAGATCTCCATCGGCGGGCGGGTGGTCAACCAGCTCGAACCGGCCGAGCGCGACATCGCCATGGTGTTCCAGAACTACGCGCTCTATCCGCACATGAGCGTGTTCGACAACATGGCTTACGGCCTCAAGATCCGCAAGATGCCGGTCGACGAGATCCGCACCCGCGTGGACAAGGCCGCGAAGATCCTCGAACTCGGCCACCTGCTGGACCGCAAGCCGCGGCAGCTTTCCGGCGGCCAGCGCCAGCGCGTCGCCATGGGCCGCGCCATCGTGCGCCAGCCGCAGGTCTTCCTGTTCGACGAGCCGCTGTCCAATCTGGACGCCAAGCTGCGAGCGCAGACCCGGCTGGAGATCCAGAAGCTTCACCGCGAGCTGGGCATCACCTCGCTGTTCGTCACGCACGACCAGGTCGAGGCGATGACGCTGGCGCAACGCATGCTGGTGATGAACGCCGGCGTGATGGAGCAGTTCGGCACGCCCGAGGAGGTGTACCACCGCCCCGCGTCCACCTTCGTCGCCAGCTTCATCGGCTCGCCGCCGATGAACCTGCTGAAGAACGCGCCGGGCGGCCGCGCCGGCTCCATCCTGGGCATCCGGCCGGAACACCTGGACATCGGCGGGCCGGGCTGGGAAGTGCGCGTCGAGACCATCGAGCTGCTCGGCGCCGAGCGCCTGATCTACGGCCGCCTGGGCGACGAGCAGATCATCGTGCGCAACGAGGAAGGCCATCCGGCGCCCGCGCCGGACAGCGTCATCCGCGTCACGCCGCGGCAGGACCGCCTGCACTGGTTCGACGCGGCCAGCGGCAAGCGGCTGCAGGCATGACCACCCGCCCGTGGCCCTACCCTCGCTGGGTGGCCCACCGCGGCGCCGGCCGGCTCGCGCCCGAGAACACCCTGGCCGCCTTCCGCCTCGGGGCTGAGTACGGCTACCGCATGTTCGAGTGCGACGCCAAGCTGTCCGCCGACGAAGTGGTGTTCCTGATGCACGACGCGACGCTGAACCGCACGACGAATGCGCTCGGCCTCGGCGGCGCGCGGCCCTGGAGCGAACTCTCGCAGCTCGACGCCGGCAGCTGGCATTCGCGCGCCTACGCCGGCGAGCCGCTGCCCACGCTGGAGAACCTGGCCCGCTTCTGCCGCGCCAACGACCACTTCCTCAACATCGAGATCAAGCCCACGCCCGGCGTTGAGCGGCGCACCGGCGAAGTCGTGGGCCGGGAAGCCGCGCGTCTATGGACAGGCGCACCGGTGCCGCCGTTGCTCACCTCGTTCCGGCCCGAGTCGCTGCAGGGCGCACTTCAAGCCGCGCCGGAACTTCCGCGTGGCCTGCTGCTGGACTCGCTCTGGTCCGGATGGCTCGACATCGCCCGCCGGCTTGATTGCGTGGCCATCGTCTGCAACCACGCGCTGTGGGATGAGCAGACCGTCGCACAAGTGAAAGGCGCCGGCATGCGCTGCCTGAGCTACACGGTGAACGACGAGTGGGTGGCGGAGCGCCTGCTGGCGCTGGGCACCGACGCGATCATCACGGACCGCGTCGACCTGTTCTCGCCGGCCTGAGCTACTTCAGGTCGCCGGCCAGCGACGCCAGCGTCTCGGCCGGGATCACCACGTGCGCGGGGTAGTTGCGATGGTCGCAACCCAGCTTGACCGCCGCGCCGGCCTTCACGGCCTGGACGGCGACCGGCTTGAACTCGAAGCGCAGGAAGTGGACGGCCGAGGTTTTCTCCTCGTTCTCGCGGTCCAGGTCCTCGTCGGCGATGGCGTAGATGCGCTCGTGCCCCTCGACCTCGACGAACATGCGGTCCTCCACGCCGATCAGGCGCGCCAGCTCCCGCTTGCGCTCGCTGATGTCGGGGTACTCGATCAGCATCGTGGCCTTCCAGTTGCTGCCCTCCGGCACCAGCGGCACGTAAGCCTCGATCTCCTGCTCGATGCCTTCCTCCTCGAAGATCTTCTCCAGGCGCAGCATCTCCTGGATCTGGTAGCGGATGCTCATCTCGCTTTCGAACTGCACCGTGATGTGCTCGCCCAGGTGCACCGTGCGCAGCTTGCGGTGCTCGATCACCTCCGCCTTGTGGGCCTTGCGCCATTTGGCGTAGGCCTCCAGCGTCATGAGGCTGTCGCGGGTGATCTTGCCGGTCAGTTGCATGGGGAAGGATTGCGTCTTCAGATGCCGTACGCCTTGCGCACCAGGCTCAACGGATGCGCGAGCTTCGGTTCGCCGAGCTGGTTCACCTCGAAGCCCTGCGCGATGTGGTGGCCGCCCAGCGGGCAGTCGGAGCTGATGTAGTCGGGCGCGCCGCCGGCGGGGTGTTCCGACATCTTGCGGAACAGCGGCTTGCCGATCTTCATCGCCATCTGGTGGTAGTTCTTCTTCACGCCGTAGGTGCCGGCGTGCCCCGAGCAGCGCTCGTGCGTCGACACCTGGGTGCCCGGCACGAGCTTGAGCACTTCCTCCGTGCGCTTGCCCATGTTCTGCACGCGGCCGTGGCACGGCGTGTGGTAGCTGATCTTGCCCAGCGGCTGGCTGAAGTCGGTCCGCAGCAGGCCGTCACGCCGGCGCGCCGAGAGGTACTCGAAGGGGTCCCACATCACCTCCTTCACCGCCTGCACGTCGGCGTCTTCGGGGTACATCAGCGGGAGCTCCTGCTTGTACATCAGCGTACAGCTGGGCACGGCCGACAGGATGGCGTAGCCCTCGCGCGCGTAGCGGGCGAGCACCGGGATGTTCACCTGCTTGAGCTTGTCCACGCCTTCCAGGTCCCCCAGCTCTAGCTTGGGCATGCCGCAGCACCTCTCCTTCTCCACCAGCACATAGGGCACCTGGTTGTGCTCGAGCACCTTGATCAGGTCGTGGCCGATCCCGGGCTCGTTGTAGTTGATGTAGCAGGTGGAATAGATCGCCACCTTGCCGGGCGACTTGGCGCCGTCCTGCACCGCAAACGGTTTCGACTTGGGCGCGCCGGAGCGGAACTTGCGCGTGGCCAGGTCCGGCAGCCACGCGTCGCGGTCCACGCCCAGCACCTTCTCCATCGCGGCGCGCGCCGGCTTGGTGTGGTTCATGGCGTTGGCGATCTGCACGACCACCGGGATGCCCGCGAACTTGCCGTGCGTGTCCGTGGAGGCCAGGAACTTCTCGCCGGCGGGCAGCCCCTTGCGGAACTTGATCGCCTTGGCGCGCAGCATGGTATGCGGGTAGTCGACGTTCCACTCGTGCGGCGGCACGTACGGACACTTCGTCATGAAGCACAGGTCGCACAGGTAGCACTGGTCGACGACCTTCCAGTAGTCCTGCTTGTCGACGCCGTCGACCTCGCCCGTCTTGCCCTCGTCCACCAGGTCGAACAGCGTGGGAAACGATCCGCACAGGCTCACGCAACGGCGGCAACCGTGGCAGATGTCGAAGATGCGTTCCAGCTCCTTGAACGCCGCCGGCTCGTCGTAGAACTCGGGGTTGCGCCAGTCGATCGGATGCCGGGTGGGCGCCTCGAGGCTGCCTTCGCGTGGGGCCATGGTGGGTAGCAAAGCGGCCCCGGGGGGCCGCGCGCCTTAGTCGACCAGCTCGTTCAGCGCCCTCGTATACCGGTTCGCATGCGAGCGCTCGGCCTTGGCCAGCGTCTCGAACCAGTCGGCGACCTCGTCGAAGCCTTCCTCGCGCGCCGTCTTGGCCATGCCCGGGTACATGTCGGTGTACTCGTGCGTCTCGCCGGCCACGGCAGCCTTGAGGTTGTCGCGCGTCGCGCCGATCGGCAGCCCGGTGGCCGGGTCGCCGCATTGCTCCAGCCACTCGAGGTGACCGTGCGCATGGCCCGTCTCGCCTTCGGCGGTGGAGCGGAACAGGGCGGCCACGTCGTTCTGCCCTTCGACGTCGGCCTTGTTCGCGAAATACAGGTAGCGGCGGTTCGCCTGCGACTCGCCGGCAAACGCGGCCTTCAGGTTCTCTTCCGTCTTCGAGCCTTTGAGAGTTGCCATGGATGACTCCTTCATGAGTTGATCGGAGGGGACCGGGCGCCTGGGCACGCCCGAAGGACAGCGCAATTTAGCGCCGCCGCCCTGCGCCGCACCATAGGGCTTGCCTAAGAGGCCGATAGCTCTCATGCACCCGCGCCCGTTGTGCTTTCGGGCAAGCGCAGCATTTCGGTATAGTAAATGCATTACGCAATGTTGAATGCAGGAGTCACCATGGCCGCAGTTCTGAAAGACGCGGGCGCCCTTCCCGCCCCCGCGCCGATCCAGCAGCTCCACCATTACGCCTACCGCGCGCGCGACGCCGAGGAAACCCGGCGCTTCTACGAGGACATCCTGGGCCTGCCGCTCTACCACATCATCCAGAGCGACCATGTGCCCAGCACCGGCGAGTACTGCCCGTACACCCACTTCTTCTTCCGCCTGCAGGACGGCTCGTTCATCGCCTTCTTCGACCTGGGCGACGACCAGGCCTGCGAGCCCTCGCCCAATACGCCGAAGTGGGTCAACCACATCTCCTTCCGCGTCGATTCCGTGCAGGCGCTCAAGGACATGAAGGCGCGGCTGGAGGCGCACGGTGTCGAGGTGCTCGGCATCACCGACCACCACATCTTCCACAGCATCTACTTCTTCGATCCCAACGGCGTGCGGCTGGAGCTCACGGCCCAGCAGGCCGATGAGTTCCAGATGCTCGAGGAGAGCAAGACCGCCCACGACCGCCTGAACGAATGGACCGCGCGCAAGGAGCAGTGGCGCCGGGAACGCGCCGAAGGCAAGGCGGCCCAGCCGCTCAAGCCGCAGCAGAACGACCGCCCCGAGTTCGCAAAGCAGTAAGGCAGCTCATCGCCACCATTCCCGCCCAGGCGGGAATCCAGCAGCGCCCCGCACGCGGGCGGCAGAAAAGACGAGGAGGCATTCACCCCATGGACGAGTTGCGCACCGGCTACGCCGATACGTCGTTCAGCAACGGCTACGAGTTCACCGAGGGCAGCGGCTACCAGCTGCCGGAATATCCGTTCAAGGAACCGGCGGAACTGCGCGAAGGCCGCCCCGGCGAGTACCCCATCGTGATCGTCGGCGCCGGACTGGCGGGCCTGACGCTCGCCTGCTCGCTCGCCAAGTACGGCGTTCCCGCGGTGGTGCTGGATGAGGACAACACGGTCGGCGTGAAGGGCGCGTCGTCGCGCGGCATCTGCTACACGCAGAAGTCGCTGGAGATCTTCCATCGGCTGGGCATCTACGAGCGCATCGCGCGCAAGGGCATCCAGTGGAGCGTGGGCCGCACCTTCGCCGGCAAGGATGAGGTCTATTCGTTCGACCTGCGCCAGCAGAGCGCCTACAACCTCTCGACGCAGCCGCCCTTCATCAACATCCAGCAGTTCTACATCGAGGGCTATCTCGTCGAGCGCATCCAGGAGCTGGGCGGGGTCGAGCTGCGCTGGAAGAACCGGGTAACGGCCTTCGAGCAGGACGCCGACGGCGCGATGCTGTCGGTCACCACGCCCGCGGGCGACTACAAGCTGCGAGCCGAGCACGTGATCGATGCGACCGGCTGCCACAGCCCCTTCCGGCGCTGGGTCGGCGCGTCCGTGACCTCCAAGAGGGGCGACGACCGCTGGTGCATCGCCGACGTGCGCTTCTCCAAGCATCCGCCGGTGGAGCGCCACACCTGGATCGAGGCGCCGTTCAACGAGAACCGGGCGGTCTGGCAGCACCTGATGGGCGACGACGTCTGGCGCATCGACTACCAGATGCCGCCCAACGCCGACCCGGCGGAGGTCAGCCGTGAAGACGTGGTGCGACAGCGGCTCACGCGGCAGTTCGGCGCGGACTGCGAGGTCGAGATCGTCTGGGTCGGGCCTTACGAATACCGCAGCGAGTGCGTAGACGCGATGCGGCACGGCCGCCTGTTCTTCATCGGCGACGCGGCCAAGGTGGTCAGCCCCTTCGGCGCGCGCGGCGGCAACACCGGCGTGGCCGACGCCGACAACCTGGCCTGGAAACTGGCCGCGGTGCTCAAGGGCCGGGCGCCGGCCACCCTGCTGGACAGCTATCACGAGGAGCGCCACGAGGCCGCCACGCAGAACGTGCTGGTGACCAACCGCACCGCCCGCTTCCTGCGGCCGGCGGACGGCATCGAGAAGGTGTTTCGCACGGCGGCGGTGAGCCTGGCGCGCCAGTACCCGTTCGCGCGGCAGCTGGTGAACACCGGCCGCATGGCCATCGCCAACCCGTACACCCGCTCCAGCGTGTGCGAGAAGACCGGCGGCCAGTCGGTCCAGAACGTCTCCTTCGCCTGGCCGGACGGCACGCGCGGCGTGGTCAATGACCTGCTCCAGTGGGCCGAAGGCCGGCTGCTGCTGCTGGTGTTCGGCGATCCCGGCCGGGCCGGGCTGGCGCGGCTGCGCGAGCTCGTCCAGGCTGCGCCTCTGCGCTGCGTGCAGGTGCTCGGTCCCACCGACAGGCCCGGCGCCCTGGAGCACGTGCGCGACCCGGAAGGCCACCTGCAGGGCGCCTGCCACGTCTTCGGCCACGCCTGGGCGCTCGTGCGGCCGGACAGCTACGTCGCGGCCACCGGCGAGAGCGTCGATGCCGGCCTGGTGCAAGCCGTCAGCCGCGCCCTTGGCGCCAACGGAGCCGCCCAATGAAGCTGCCCACCAGCATGAAGACCACATTGAACCTGCAGGACGCCGACGGGTTCTACGAGCAGTTGCTCGACGCCCACCACGGCCTGGACCGCGACCAGTCCGAGCTGCTCAACGCGCGGCTCATCCTGCTGCTGGCCAACCAGGTGGGCGACGCCGCGATCCTGCGCGGCTGCATCGAAGCGGCCGCGCGGCTGCCCTCTGGCGAAAGCTGAAAAAACTCGGTACGCAGAGTTCGCAGAAAGAACGCAGAAAGCGCGGTGAAAAACCTCATGGATGTTCTTCTGCGATTTCTGCGTTCTTTCTGCGTCCTCTGCGAACGGCAGTTCCCGTCCCCCCGAATAAAATCGGGCCCTTCCCCCGCTTCTCGACGGCACCTTCGGGTGCCGCTTCGTTTTTTCGCACTGCCATGAGCGACACCCCTGCCCAACCCGGCCTGAACAGCCTGCCCAAGTCCTTCGAGCCCGCCGCGATCGAGGCGCGCTGGGGCCCGGTATGGGAGGAGCGCGGCTATGGGCGCGCGGGTTTCCGCGGCACCGGCGCGCCCAAGGACGGCGAGCCGTCGTTCGCCATCCAGCTGCCGCCGCCGAACGTCACCGGCACGCTGCACATGGGGCACGCGTTCAACCAGACCATCATGGACAGCCTCACGCGCTACCACCGGATGCGCGGGTTCAACACGGTCTGGGTGCCGGGGACCGACCACGCCGGCATCGCCACGCAGATCGTCGTGGAGCGCCAGCTGCAGCAGGAGGGCCAGAGCCGCCACGACCTCGGCCGCGAGAAGTTCGCGCAGCGCGTGTGGCAGTGGAAGCAGCAGTCGGGCAACACCATCACCATGCAGATGCGCCGCATGGGCGACAGCGTGGACTGGTCGCACGAGTACTTCACGATGGACGAGAACCTCTCGAAGATCGTGACCGAGACCTTCGTTCGGCTGTACGAGCAGGGCCTGATCTACCGCGGCAAGCGCCTGGTGAACTGGGACCCCGAGCTCAAGACCGCGGTGAGCGACCTCGAAGTGGAAAGCGAGGAAGAGGACGGCTTCCTCTGGCACATCCGCTACCCGCTCGCCGACGGCAGCGGCGCGCTCACCGTCGCCACGACGCGGCCCGAGACCATGCTGGGCGACGTGGCCGTGATGGTTCACCCCGAGGACGATCGCTACCGGCACCTGATCGGCAAGACCGTCCAGTTGCCGCTGTGCGACCGCGAGATCCCGGTGATCGCCGACGAGTACGTCGACCGCGAGTTCGGCACCGGCGTCGTCAAGGTCACGCCGGCGCACGACCCGAACGACTACGCCGTCGGCCAGCGCCACGGCCTGCCCATGATCGGCGTGCTGACGCTCGACGCGAAGGTCAACGACAAGGCGCCGGCGGCCTACCGCGGCCTGGACCGCTTCGTCGCGCGCAAGAAGGTCGTGGCCGACCTCGAGGCGCAGGGACTGCTCGCGGAGACCAAGAAGCACAAGCTGATGGTGCCGCGCTGCGCCCGCACGGGGCAGGTGGTGGAGCCCATGCTCACCGACCAGTGGTTCGTCGCGATGAGCAAGGTCAGCGACAAGGACCCGACCGGCAAGTCGATCGCGCAGAAGGCCATCGATGCGGTGCAGTCCGGCCAGGTGCGCTTCGTGCCCGAGAACTGGGTCAACACGTACAACCAGTGGATGAACAACATCCAGGACTGGTGCATCTCGCGCCAGCTCTGGTGGGGCCACCAGATCCCCGCCTGGTACGACGAGCAGGGCAACGTCTACGTCGCCCGCAGCGAGCAGGAAGCGCAGGCGAAGGCGCCCGGCAAGACACTGCGCCGCGACGAGGACGTGCTGGACACCTGGTACTCGTCGGCGCTGGTGCCGTTCTCGACGCTCGGCTGGCCGCAGCAGACGAAGGACCTGGACCTGTACCTGCCCTCCACGGTGCTCGTGACCGGCTACGACATCATCTTCTTCTGGGTCGCCCGGATGATCATGATGACGACCCACTTCACCGGCCAGGTGCCCTTCCGCGACGTCTACATCCACGGCCTGGTGCGCGATTCGCATGGCCACAAGATGAGCAAGTCCGAGGGCAACGTGCTCGACCCCGTGGACCTGATCGACGGCATCGCCCTGCCGCCGCTGCTGGAAAAGCGCACCACCGGCCTGCGCAAGCCCGAGACGGCGCCGCAGGTGCGCAGGAACACCGAAAAGGAATTCCCCGAAGGCATCCCGGCCTACGGCGCCGACGCGCTGCGGTTCACGTTCGCGTCGCTCGCCTCACTGGGCCGCAGCATCAACTTCGATTCCAAGCGCTGCGAGGGCTACCGCAACTTCTGCAACAAGCTCTGGAACGCCTCGCTCTTCGTCCTGATGAACTGCGAAGGCCAGGACTGCGGCCTGAAGGAACACACGAAGGAAGAGTGCCGCCCCGGCGGTCCGTTCCACGGCTACCTGCGCTTCTCGCAGGCGGATCGCTGGATCACGTCGATGCTGCAGAAGACCGAAGCCGACGTCGCCCAGGGCTTCGCCGAGTACCGCCTGGACAACGTGGCCAACGCGCTCTACGACTTCGTCTGGAACCAGTACTGCGACTGGTACCTGGAGATCGCGAAGGTGCAGCTGCGAAACGGCAGCGAGAGCGAGCAGCGCGCCACGCGCCGCACGCTGATCCGCACGCTGGAAGCGATCCTGCGGCTCGCGCATCCCGTGATCCCGTTCATCACCGAGGAGCTCTGGCAGAAGGTGGCGCCGGTCGCGGGCATCGCGGGCGAGTCGGTGAGCATCGCGCGGTATCCGCAGGCGCAGCCCGAGAAGATCGACGAAGCGGCGATCGCGTACGTCGATCGGCTCAAGGCGATGGTCGACAGCTGCCGGCAATTGCGCGGGGAGATGAATGTGTCACCGGGAACGCGCTTGCCGCTCTATGCGGTTGGCGATGCACCTTTCCTGCGCGAGGTCGCGCCGGTGCTGCAGGCGCTGGCGCGGTTGAGTGAAGTGAAGGTGTTCGAGGACGAAGCGGCTTGGGCGGCCGCCGCCAAGGCCGCGCCTGTGGCGGTGCTCGGCGACGCGCGCCTGTGCCTCTACATGGAGATCGACGTTGCGGCCGAGAAGGCGCGGCTGTCGAAGGAAGCGGCGCGGCTGGAGGGTGAGCTGGCGAAGGCGAACGGGAAGTTGGCGAACCAGGCGTTCGTGGCCAAGGCGCCGGCGGCGGTGATCGAGCAGGAGCGGAAGCGGATTGCGGAGTTCGGGGCGACGCTGACCAAGCTGAAGGATCAGCTCGCGAGACTCGGCTGACGCGCGCGAGCTGATCCTTCAAAGGGCGCAATGGCGCTGAGCATCAGCGCGCGCGGTTGGGCTGAGTTCGATCGCGTCGTGACAGCAACAGCCAACAGGTCAGCGAGCGGCGGCGCCTCGCCGGCCTGCGTGCAACTGCAGGCGAAGCAGCGCCATCACCACAGCGATGCCCAGCGCCGCGCCCGCGCCATCGATCAGCACGTCGGTGACGCGGCCGATGCGGCCCTCGGCAAGGAACTGCAGCGCTTCCGTCAGCGCGCCCAGCAGCGTGGCGATGACGAAGGCCGTCAACGGACCGATCCGGCCAGTGAGCCGTAGCGCACCGCCCAGCAGTGCGAAGCCCAGGAAGTGCCCCACCTTGTCGAGATGGAGGTAGGCCGGGAAGGGGCTGAGCAAGTCGTTCTTGGGACCGACCGGCATCAAGGTCGCTGCCAGGATGAAGACCACCGTGGCCAATGCCAGCACCCCGGCGGGGCGCCGGGTTAGAGAGACTGCTGCGGGTGAAGCTGGTCGGTGCTGCATCCGCGCATTTTCACGCATGAGCCAAACACGCCCGCTCTACCTCGCAGAGCGGCTGAGCACAGGAGTCGTGTCCGCCGTGCTCGACGCGACACCACCACGCTCGGTCTCCAGCGACTTCAGCGCGCCTGGAAGTCTTCCAGCTTTTTCCCGCTGGCCAGTGCCTCGGTCACCCACTTGGGCTTGCGACCTCGTCCGCCGGACCACGCCTCGCCATTGGGGCCGCGGTACTTAATTGGCTTTGGAGCGGTGTTGCGGCCAGCCTTCGCGGTGCTGCCTCGCGCGGCGCGCGTGCGGCCGCCCTGCGCAATTCCGAGATCCTGCGGCGTGATGCCGTAGGCCTGCATCTTGGATTTGATCTCCTCAATGGTCTGCTGTATCTCGCGCTGGCGCAACTCCTCGGCCTGCGCCATCAGCTTTTCGGCCTGTTGCTTCAATTCAATGTATGTAGGCATACCTGCAGCTTACTGGAAAAAGAGATTGGATCAAAGCGCATTTGCTGGATGCATGGGAATTCGAAGCAGCCAACTGACGCTCTGCTTCACTCCAATGTGTGTATGTGTGTATGTGTAGGCAGCAGCAGCACCCGCGAAAAAGACAAATGAAATTAAGCCCGGTGCCTCAGCAGTGGCAGGAGTCTTTTCAGTCCATGTGTGTAGGTGTACCTGCGGCTAGTTGAAAAAAGAGGGATGAAAGAAGCGCGCGGCCGAGCGCCTTCCGTCCTGACCACTCAACTACGGGCAGAGCGAGCACCAGCTGCGTCAAGCCCGGGCAGGAGGAAGGCGCGCGCCCACTGGCCATTCGCCGTGGCAGCGCGTGTGGCGATCGGCCAAAAAGCGCTCACTGACGTCGGTATGGCGCCGTCGCTGCCGGCAATTCCGAATGAGAATTTGTCCGTTCTGCGCGGCGTACTTCCTGCACCAAGCTCCATTGTAACTGATCGATTCATTATGTTCTTTATTGCTTCAGACTGCGCAGCGCACAAGAGCCGGCGCGCGTCCTTCTTATTCCTTCATCGCAGCCGGCGGCACGGCCAAAGCCCTGGTCGAGCATTTGTTTTTCTGTTTCAACTCAACCGTGAGTTCGTCGAAAGTTGAGCGCATAACTAGTACTGGCTTCTCGCCTGATTTTTTAAATGAATGACGCACCAGGATTTGATGATGGGAATTCCAAACGCCAGACGTAGCGGCGGGCCGCGCTCGCCGGAGGGCAAGGTCAGCGCCAGCCGAAATGCTTTCAAGACGGGGGTGGCGGCAATCGGGTGGTATCACCCGCAGGAAGAGGCCGAATATCAAGAACTCTTCGGCGAGCTTCTGGAGCAATACGCTCAGGCGACGACGGTAGTGAGGCTGCTGATCGAGCGACTGGCTACGAACTCGGTCAAGTTGCGACGCTTGGAGCGCCTCGACAACGCCTTGCACCAGAAGGCGCGCCTGTTCGCCGAGGACATCGCGGGGGAGCGGCCGGAAAACTCGGTCGCCAGCCTGCTGCCCGACACGCCGCAGGGGCGCGCGAGCGCGGCGGCGATCATGGCTGATGCCGCAATGCCGCCTGTCGAGTGGACCAACAGCATCGAGCGTGCGCGCATCAACCTGGAGCGCCAGATCAGCCGCCTGATCGAGCACATCGAGCGGGTATACCAGCCTGCGCCGGCTTCGGCTGGGCGCCTGAGGCTGCCCGGCCAAGATGAAGCGGATATCAGCGACGCGACCATATTGGCGCAACAGCCGCAGCCCGACGCACGGCCGGGTGCGTAATGGAGCAAGTCCGAACCGATAGTGATACCGGCTCGTCGTGGGACAGGATCATCACGGCGGCAAGGGCGGGTGAGCCCCGCGCGCTCGAGTGCGTGCGGAACTGGCCGCGGCTCGAAGCGGCATCCGAGGAGCGGGACTTCTCAGTGAATGTGCAGACGCTCAGTGATCCGGCCGTGAGCGGCCCGCGGCGCCGCCGCGAGGTGTTTGTACCTTTTACGCCGTTTAGCGGCGACGAATTCGTGCGGCGGGGGGTGAGCACGCAGGACGCCTGCGATTCGGTGCGAGCCTGCCCTCCTCTTGAGCGGTTCTTGCAGTTCAAAGCGCTGGGTCACATGAGTTCGCTCGAGCGGCGCCTATTCCTCGATGACGAACTCGATGCTCGCGGGCGCAAGAAGATCGGCCGCGAGCTGCAGCTGCTGGCCGCCCCCGGCGAGCCGATTTGGCAGAACTGGGTGGACATGACGCCGTGGTCGCATCACGAGCAGTTCGACGGGCTCATCCGCCGCTGGATGTCCTCTCCTGTCGATCTGTCCGAACAGCAGTTCTTCATCGACAACTGGCGCGACAGGCACTGGTCCGCCAGTGCGGCCGGTGAGTTCTGCGACCTTCTGGGCACACAGCTGAGGCTTTTCCTTGGCATCAAGCTGGTTCGTGATATGGCCGATGGCATCGGATTCTGCATCGCCCGGCTCGAAGCGGATCCCGCGCAGGCCACTCGCTGGGCCGAGTCGATCGGACTGAAGCTGCGGTTTGACGCAGGCGCCACGTTGCAGCCAAGCACATCCAGCACGGCCAAGGAAATGTCTGGGCCTTGGCGGGCGGCGTCGGGGCGCTGATGTCGTTCGTCGGCTGCTCGCTCTGCTCGTTGAAATCAGGAACTTGCAGATCGCGCCTGACGAAGTACCCGGAGGGCATCAGCATGTATGAACGCCTGCCCCGGTTCGCATCTGCGTAGCCCAGCAGAGTAGCCCCGATGACTGCAAGGAAGCGCCGAAACACATCCCGCCAGACATCGCAAGCCACTCGTCTAACGGCAGTGCGCAGCAGCCTCTCATGAACGAGCGAGCCACGGTCGCTGCCGTTCCGGCGAACCAGGTGCTCGTCAGGCTGTGGGAGATGGCGACCGCCGACCCGCGCGAGCTGGTGGAGATCCGCGTCGGCGCGTGCCGGAACTGCTGGGGGCAGTATCACGGATACCAGTACACCGAGGCCGAATTCGAGCGCGCGTTCCACGAGCATGTTCAATCCGAGGCCAAGCGCAAGCGCGCTGAGGGCGAGGCCTACGATCCTAAGCCGATGCGCGAGAAGGGCGGCGCCGGTTACGACGCTGGCCGCAAGCCCCATCCCGAGTGCCCCGAGTGCTCGGGCCGGGGCAACACACGGGTGATCCTCAAGGACATGCGCAGCCTGTCGCCGGGCGCGCGCATGCTGTTGCGGAGCGTGAAGGTCACCAAGCACGGCCCGCAGATCCTGCTGCGCTCGCGGCTGCCCGCGCTGGTTAAGGTCGGCAAGCACCTGGGCATGTGGAACGACAAGTTCAAGCCGGCGCCGGTCAACGCCCTGACGAAGCTCCTGGACGAGATTGCCGACCGCGGCTCGACGATCCCCATCGTGCACGACGACCCTGAGCTGCCCCCGCCGCGCGACGCGCAGGACGTCGAGCCCGAGCCCGCCAAAGCTGCGCCCGGTGCAGCTTCAACGCCCGTCAAACGCCGGTACCGCGCCGTTCGTTCATCCGCATGACGCGAACCACACCCCCGGCACAAGAAGCACCGTAGCTCCCCGACACCCGAAACTTGCACCCGCTGGAGGTTCACATGGGAAATGCTCGAGGAGACAGCCCCCCATCACGCCTTGCGCAGGGCTCCTAATCCCTGCACGAGCGCTTCTGCGCAGAACTCGCGGCTGCCGGCGCTGCTGAAGTTCGGCGAGCACTTGGGCATGTGGAACTACAAGCTCGAGGCGCCGGCCGCCATCAACCCCCTGCAAAGAGCTCTTGCACGAGATTGCCGACGCCACTCGACGGTGCCCTCGTGCGCGACGACCCTGAGAAGTGCCCGGCGCTAGTCATTCAGGAAACGCCTCCCTGAACGCCTCGCCAAATGCGCGGGATCCGCTGATCGTGAGGGCTAGGGTCACGCGGCCAGCTGGTGCAGGCAGCATCGAAAACCGCGCGCGTTCGACGTCGTATGTGATCTTCAGGGGGACATCATCTTCGACGGACGCCTGCACTTCGAAGTCCCACTCGCCCTCTTGGCCAAGGGCGGATGGTGGGCCGAACTCGCGATACGCCCAACTGAGCACGGCCCTGATTTCATCGAGCACGCCCGGCAAGCGGGTCGGCAGCACCGACGCCATTGCATCGAAGCTGCAGGATCCGGTCTCCTCATCGGTGAAGTCGAAGAGGAGATACTCGAGTTTCATCTTCTGAGCATGCACTCCGCCAGCATGGCCAAGGCCATGCCCAGGGTCGGCGATCAGTGGCGCACGCCTCGCCGGATTCCGCGTAAGGGGCGCGGCGCGAGAGAGCTACTTGTCGTTCTCGCGTTTGGCGCCGCCCTGCGAGTCCTTCATCTTGCCGGACTGCTCGGTTCCAAGCTTGATGCTCTTGTCGTCTTGCATCTTCTTCTTGTCGTGCTTGCGGTCGCTGGCCGATGCGCGGCTGGCGTTGCTCGAATCGCTGCCGCTGCGGCCGCCGGTCTTGCTCTTGCCTTTGGTCATGGATGGTTTCCCTCGGTTGGACTCTCTCGAGCCCGCGTCACTGGTGCTCGTATGGCTTCGTCTTGTCTCGACGTGACTGGGTAGTGCGCTGCTCGGCAGCCGGGCGACGGCGCTCGGTTGGCAGCGTTCCCGTCGGGCGTTGTTGTTCGGGGGGGATCCGGTGCCCGGGGTCTTCGGACTTCTTCGAGTTGCTCGGCTTCTTCGATGCCATTCGTCACCTCCTGACGGGATAGTTGGTCGCGACCGAGCTGCTGTCCCAGCACGCCATTCACCGGCAGCCGGAAACAGCTGGCACTCGCCGGCCGAGAAAACTGTGGATCAAGCGCCGGAATGTTCCGTGCGCTCGGGCAGGCACTGTGCAACCGGAACTGCACGGCCGTTTGTAGGAACGGCGCTCCTGCTCCCACACGCCCGTTTCCGGCGCCGGGCTGGTGCCGCGCGCTGGCGCGCTGCGGGTATTTCCGGGGCTGCAGCGGACACGTTGAGCTCAGTGAGGTCATCGTGTCCAATGTGGCTCACCGCAGTTGCACGGAGCGCCACCTTGAAACTCAAGCGAATCGCTTTTGGCCTGCTGACCGCCTTGGCAATCGCCGGCACCGGTGGCTGGTTCAGCCTGGACAAGGAGACTCGGGGGCTGATCGCGGCAGTGCCCACCAACCGAGACCTGCTGTTTTGGAGCGAATCGCAGCGCGACGCGGCCTTTCGCGCGCTGGACCGCCTTCCCATCCTGGCCAAGGCGCGCGTGGTGCCAGCCGGCGGTACGCCGCGCGCGTTGCCGACCGGCGCTCCGCTCAAGATGCCGGTGGATGTCGACGCCTACATGGCCGCCCAGCGCAGCGCGGCGCTGATCATCGTGCACGACGGCAAGGTGCGGCTGGAGCGCTACGGCCTGCACTTCGACGCCAGGGGGCGCTGGACCAGCTTCTCGGTGGCGAAGTCGCTCACGTCCACGTTGGTGGGGGCGGCGATCCGCGACGGCTACATCCGCAGCATGGAGGACAAGGTCAGCGACTACCTGCCGCAGATGAAAGGCTCCGCGTACGACGACGTAAGCATCCGGCAGCTGCTCACGATGACTTCGGGCGTGCGCTGGAACGAGGACTACGGCGACCCCAATTCCGACGTCGCGCGCTTCAACAATCACGAGCCCGAGGAGGGCGTCGACGCGCTCGTGAGCTACCTGCGTCGCCTGCCCCGCGCGGTGCCGGCGGGCACACGCTGGAGCTACAGCACCGGTGAAACCAACCTCGTGGGCCTGCTGGTCAGCGAGGCGACGAAGAAGCCGCTTTCGATCTACCTTTCGGAAAAGATCTGGGTGCCAGCCGGCATGGAGCAGCAGGCCACCTGGATCCTCAGCCGCACGGGGCGCGAGATCAGCGGCTGCTGCCTGCAGGCGGCCGCGCGCGACTTCGCGCGCGCGGGCCTATTTATCCTGGAAGGCGCCCGCGCCAATGGCCAGTCCATCGTTCCAGATGGCTGGCTGCAGGAAGCCACCACCGCCCGCACCGGCATCGGCCAGCCGGGCCGCGGCTACGGCTACCAGTGGTGGACGTACGACGATGGCAGCTACGCGGCCCGCGGTATCTTCGGCCAAGGCATCTTCATCGACCCGAGGCGCAAGCTGGTGATTGCGTCCAATGCCAACTGGAGCGGTGGCGCGACCGACCGCACCGCCAGCGACGCCCGCGAGGCGTTCTACCGCGCCGTGCAGCAGGCCCTAGACGACGAAGCCGCGTCCGGGCAGGCTGGCGCATCACGCTGAGCTCGCAGTTGCTCGAAGCAACGGACGATTCCAATCAGATAGGGAGTCCCTTCTTCGTCTAGCACGCTCGTCGGTCAGTAGCGGCCGGAGAGCGGAACTTCACGCGTGAGTGCGTTAAAGCCGCTGACGACAGAGAGCCGGCGCACGCTGCCAGTGGGCGACGCGGCCGGCTCAAGTGAGAGATACAGAGAAATCAAGGTATGCCTTTTCGCTTCTCGATATCAGCCTCCTTGTCGTCCAAACAAGCCTTTACTTTACCCAGCCTCCCCCTTCATACGAGCCTCTGCGCAGTGTTTCGACGCTCTCCGCTTGTATCAGCGTTCGATTGCCCGGTCTCGACGAGGTGGAACCCCCGCGCTGCGGCCGCTGCCGAACACGCACGAGATCGCCTGGTCGCAGACGTCGGAGTGGGCGCGGCCTTTCAAGCCTCAATGCAGCCGCCTGCGCAGCTCACCCTGCAGGTAAGAAATCTCACACTCAATGAGGTTGACCACGCGAAGAGCTTTCGGAAGCGTCACTCTGTTCTGTTCGGCCCGCAGAAGCGCCACTTCGCGTAGAGCTTCCGAGTGCTGAGCGCTAGCTAGCGCGATTGCTTTCTTCAGCACGAGCACTTGCTCAAGAACGTGGTCCATGTCGCTATCTCCGAAGTGATGCAGCGTTCGTCCTCATCCTGCTAGGCGCGTCGAAGTTGAAGCGACGCATAGCGGCAGCAGGGTTTGGCGTTTATGTCATGAAGCCTAGAGAACCAGGAAGGTGTCTGCCATCCTCAATCCGGAGGAGAAATGTGAAAGTCAGTTTCGCCCGAGCAGGCGGGGGCTTGGTGGCAGCGTTCTGCGAAGTCCGCGGCGGCGCTAACCTGGCCTCGAACGACAGTAAGAGACTGAGGGTTCGTGTTGACTACCTGGGTATGCGCGGCGGAGAAGGCAGGTCATTGACCACGGCTGACCTGTCCTTCCAAGATGTGCGCAATCGGAGGGACCGGACACAGACACAACGCCAGCGGCGGCGATGCTCAGCGCACGGCGTCGCCGTAGCGGAATTCGCGTGTCATGTCTTCGAGCCGGGACGCGAGCTCCGGCGTCAGCGCCACGTCGACGGCGGCGACGCTGTCGGTGAGCTGCGAGGCCTTGCTCGCACCGATGATGACGCTGGTGACCGCGGGGTTCGCCAGCACCCAGGCGATCGCCGCTTGGGCTGGCACGATGCCATGCTGCTGCGCGATGCTCGCGAAGGTCGTCGAAGCTGCCAGCTCGCGCTCGTGCCAGTAGCGTTCCTGGTACATACGCCCTGCCTTGCCCAAGGTGAAACGCGTGCCTTCCTGCGGCTGCATGCCGACTTTGTACTTGCCCGAGAGCATGCCGCCGGCCAGCGGGTTGTAGGGAATCACGGCCAGGCCTTCCTCCTGCGCCAGCGGGAACAGGTCGCGCTCGAACTGCCTGAACAGCAGGCTGTAGCGCGGCTGCACCGACACAGGCCTCGCGACCCGGAGCAAGTCGGCGCGCCCGAGCATCTTTGCAAGGCGCCATGCCACGAAATTGGACACGCCGACGTAACGCGCGCGCCCCGAACGCACGATGACGTCCAGCGCCTCCAGCGATTCATCCAGGGGGGTATTCTCGTCGTCCCGATGCAGCTGGTAGAGGTCCACGTAGTCGGTGCCCAGCCGCTTGAGCGACGCGTCGATCGCATCCAGCAGGTGCTTGCGTGAGTTGCCTTCGTCCCAGGCACGGCTGCCGACGCGCGCCGCCGCCTTGGTGGCAATCACCACGCTGTGGCGTCGGCCCTGCAGCCAGCGGCCGATCACTTCCTCCGTGCGGCCCGCGAGCTCCAAGCCGCCGCCCAGGGGATAAACGTCGGCCGTGTCGAAGAAGTCAATGCCTGCCTCGAACGCGTGATCCATGATCGCGCGGGAGGTTTCCTCGTCGCACTGGAGGCCAAAAGTCATGGTGCCGAGGCACAAGCGGGACACCTTCAGGCCGGTGCGGCCAAATTGCACGTGTTGCATTCCCCAATTGTGTCCACGATCGGCGGTCGAGATCGTTGGTCATGACGGAATCAAAGAACACTCGCGGCTGACGTACCAGGGCCAGGGCTGGGCGGCGGACGGGCGGGCCCGTGCGCGGCACTGGCGCCAGTGCTCGGCCTGTTTGCCGCAGAGGAGAACGTCTGCCTCTCGGAAAGCTGTCAGTGTTCGTCTGAGGCGCGCTCCTGTGACACAGGCGTCAACAGGGTCTCACCTGTGGCGACGAGCTTTTCCAAGCCGTTCATGAGCGCGAACAGCTCGCAATAAGTGAAGACCTGCGTCTTGCCGGGCTTTACCACTCGCGCGCGGGCGATGAAGCGTTCGCCGACTGCAGGCCGCAAGCAGTTGACAGCATAGTGGGACGCCAGCACGCGGCCGACCAGCGTGACAGCGGCAAAGCCGCACGCGGTATCGATAAGCGCTCCTATCAAGCCGGCGTGCAAGAAGCCCGCGTACTGGCCCGCTTCCGCGCGCCAGGGCATTGCGATCTCCGCCTGCCCGTCGCCGGCGCTCAGCACCTCAATGCCGCACCATCGGTTGAATGCGGCAGTCGCATTGACGGATCGGACCAGCATCAGCGGGTCAGTGGAGGCGGAGGTCTCGGACATTGCATCCTCCTAAAACGGAAGATCAATCTAGGAGCCTCGCCCTGGCGTGCTTGTCGTTATCGCGACCGCGAGTCACCGCAGCGACAGGTGCGCAGCTGCTCACCTCGATTGAGGGCTGCTTTTGGCGGCGGATTCAACCAGTCGACTGCAGACATCAGTTCCTCAGCTCAAGGAGATCCCATAGGTTCCCATAGAGGTCCTCGAACACGGCGACCGTTCCATAGGGCTCCTCCTTGGGCGGCCGGCGGAACACGACGCCCTTGATGCGCAGGCGCTCGTAGTCACGCCAGAAATCATCGGTGTGCAGGAAAAGGAAGACCCGCCCACCGGTCTGGTTACCCACTCGGCTGCATTGCTCGTCGTTGCTGGCCCTGGCCAGCACGAGCCTCGTCTCACGGGACCCTGGCGGTGCGACCAGGACCCAACGCTTGTCCTGCTCCGGAATGTGTGTGTCTTCCACGAGCTCGAAGCCGAGCGTGCCGACGAAGAAGGCCAGAGCTTCGTCGTAGTCCCTTACCACCAGCGAGACGTAGCCGATCGACTGCTGCATCGGCCCATTGTCGTTTGCGCTCGGCGTGACGTTTGCTTCGGCTATCTCAGTGGTACTCTAGGGCTAGCTCAGCTCAGAAGCGCTTGAGACCACGCACGTCGCTTCTCTTCCAGCGATACCGAAGCGTTTGCCGGACTGGTTGAGGGCAGCGTCACCCATTCCGACCGCACATCCGTGGGAAGAGTCTCGCGTACAAGGCGCTGGAACAGCTTCGCTGCGTGCTGCCCATTGAAGCAGACCCGGACGATCCCCGGATGTCCAGCGAAGAAGGCGGAAAAATCATTGGGCATTACGCTGGCTGAGCGGATGCTGGCGTCTAAGCTGCCTGGCCTCTCTGCCGCGGCGCAGACATCCCAGAGTGCGATTCGATGGTCGAAAAGCTGCTTCACGCGAGTTTCGTACGGTCCGAGTGGGTCGAAGCCTAGGACCTCGCCGACGATCATCCAAAACCGATTTTGCGGGTGGGCGTAGTACTCGCCACACGCGAGGGAGCGCTCCCCGGGCAGCGTCCCAAGCACCAAAATCCGAGCGTCCGAGCGCGAGATCACATGAAAGCTGCGGGATCTCAGGCCTTCCCGTGAACCGCTGCTGTCTGCTGGTTCCATTCTTCCCATTGTCCGCTTACGGCCAGAAGCGGACGCCACGCGCACCGCCGGATTGTTGATCCGTGGGTTTCGTTTCGAGCCCAGCAATTGATGCTCGCCAACATCACGGTCACTATGCCGGGTCAGGCAGAGAGGAGCGTGTACTCGAGGCCGATCGCGCGTTTCGCGGTTAGTGGCACCGACTCAATTCGCGTGCGACGTCCGCTTCGGGGCGGTAGTCGCCCGGAGGCCTGCCGCAGCGTTAAGCATGTACCTGCTCATGCATGCGCCTGAAGCGCCGCGATGGCGCAAACAGGCTGGCGTCGCGCGCCTCACGGGCCTACAGTGGCCTTTGCACCATGAGGAACTGCCACATGCCAACTCGTACTGCATCGATGGCCAAGAGAATCGCGGCGAACGGCCAAGCGCTTCACCGCGCAATGATGAGCCGGATGGAAACGGGCGGGGCGAACGCTCAGCCCTCCGAAGCTGAGTCCGCCCTGATCGAGGAGCGCCGGCTGCTCAAGGAGGAGCGCGACAAGCGCAGGGCGCAGGCGCTGCAACCGAGGCCGAGCGCCCTCGATCGGCTGGTGCGAACGCATCGTCCCGAGGCCAAGGACAAGCCGAAGGCCAGAAAGGAATCGCAGGAGGCCCACGAAACCAAGAAGCCCAAGCCGCGCAGAACGCGCGCCGAGAAGCACGCGGAGAAGGCGGCGGCGCTGGAAGCCGCGCGCAGGTCGGCGAAAAAGCCTGCCACCAAATGACCAACGCGGCCTTCTGGTCGGGGATGGCGATGCCACGCTTTCAACGAGAGGCCTTGCCGTTCGCTTGCCGTCCTGATGGTGATGGCTTGCGTTCCGCTTCACGCCTTGCCGGATGTGAAGGCCGGGGAAGAGAAGTCGCAGGTGCGCGTGCTGTGCCACAAGGAAGCGGCCGACAAGCGCTCCTCCCGCTGCTCGATTCGCAGCCCGCGTCTTCCTGCTCCATTTGTTGGCGTCGTTCAAGACCCGCCAGCGCAAGACGTTCGAGACCTCCATGACGGTCAACCTGACCTGCGGTATGGCGGACTATTTCGCCTCCTGGCCACCCCGTTCCATCCCAAAAAGCTGGAGCCATCCTCCACTTGTCTGCTAGGCCAGAAGCTGACCTCGCGCGAAGCTGCGGTCACGGCGGGAGACAAGATCGTTGCCGGTCTGGAGCGCACTGACCAACAGATCGCGAGGCCAGGAATTGCGAGTCCGCCGACTGCGGTCGGAGTTCGTGATACACGGCTACCGCTCTCGTGGTCCGCGTCCCGCCCGCGATGGCCGGGTGCTGGCGGCTGCCCGCCTGCAGCGTCCAAGAGACCGGATCGGAAGAGCGAGGCCGTCCTTGCGCGCAAAGTCCCCAGGCGAACACCAGTGGCGCTCTTAACCAATCCGCTCACTGGGCCTCACCTTTTCGAGGCACCTCCCTGAATGCCTCGCAAAATGCGCGCGATCCGCTGATGGTGAGGGCAACGGTCACGCGGCCACCTGACGCAGGCAGCATCGAACACTGCGCGCGTTCGAAGTTGTACGTGATCTCCAGGGGGACATCATCTTGCCAAGAGCGGACGTGACCGCCCGAGGTCAGCTGTTCCAGGACTCGACTCCCTGAGTGGCGGTCGGTCCGGTCCCGCTGGCATTGCGGCAGCTACTCTGTCGATGCGTCAATGGCACCGAGCTGCAGGATGTTCCCGACCGACGGCGCGCCGTTGGCATCAATCAGGAACAGCATATAGAAGCCTGGCGGTGCTAGGTTTGCATTGAGCGGCGCCGTGATGTCGAGCGCGCCCGTGCCTGCGGTAAACGGCAGCACGTTCAGGCGCTGGTCCATGTTGAACGCGTGCGTGACGGTCGACAGCCGGATCAGCGTGACCTTGCTGATGACTGCAGCATCTGCACTCTGTATGGTGAACCGCTGGCCATACGCGAGCTGCGCCGGCACGCTGCTCATCGCCGGGCGGGCGCCCTTGAACAGGTACGGCGGCGAGAAGATCTCAACCGCGGGCTCCACGGCAAAGGCACTCCTCTCGCCGCCCATCACGACCACCCGCCCATCCGGCAGCAGCAGCGCGGCGGAGTGGTACAGCCGCGGGACCGTGCCGGTGGCCAGCGTGGTCCAGGTCTCGGTAGCGGGGTTCCACAGCTCGGCGGAGAGAACCGGGGAGTTGGGGTTGTTGTGGCCTGGGCCAGCGGTTCCGCCCGTCACCAGCACCGTACCGTCGGGCAGGAGGGTGCTGGTGTGGTGGCGCCGCGCGACCGACATCGAACGTACCGTGCGCCAGCTCGGGTTGCTCGCGTTCAGGTCGATGACCTCGGCGGAGGCCTGGGGCGGATCACCGCCGCCGACCACCAGGATCTTGCCCGGTGCGTACATGGCCGCCGTGCCGTAGTCGCGAAAGCCGTGGTTGCGGCTGGCGACGAACGACCAGCTGCCGGTGCCGCTCGTGTCCAGCGATCGAGTCGTCGTGCCCGGCCCGACGTCGACCACCCGCCCATCCGGCGCGACGAACATCATCGGGTACATCGGCTGGCTCAGCTGCGCACTGGTGAGATCGCGCCAGCTGTTGGTCGCGCGCTGGTAAACCTGCGGCAGCGTGTTCATGCTCATCGAGGTGTTCATCGACCCGGATACGACGAGTGCGTCGCCGTTGGGCAGCGTGGTGACCGTCGGATACCAGCGTCCGGCATTCATGTCGGGCGCCGGGGTCCAGCTGTTGGTGCGCGGGTCGTAGACCGAAGCCTTCGCCAAGCCGACGAAATCAGCGATGTGGCCGCCAGCCAGCAGCACGCGGCCGTCGGGCAGCAAGCCGTGGCCTGCGCAGAATAGGTCGTAGCCGGGGCTCGGCAGGGCGCTGACGGACTGGGTCACGGGGTCCCAGAGAGTCTGGTTGCGATTGCGTCCCACCAGCATGATCCTGCCGTTAGGCAGATAAGCGTTGTGGACCGAAGAGATCGGCAGATTCTGCAGCCGGCTCCACTGGCCAGTAACGCTCGCCTGCGGCAACACATTGCCCGCGTCGACGGGAAGCTCCGGTCGCAGAGCCGGCGGAGGAGGCGGCGGCGGAGGAAGGCTGATTGAACCCGGCCTCACACCATTGCTCGAGATTGGCGGGGACGGGTTTTCGCCTCCCCCGCCGCCACAACGGGCGACGAGTAAGGCAGAAGCGACGACCACCGCCACCCTGAACGCCACCTTCATAGCGCCTCCGTTCAGACCCGCCCGGACAATAGGACTTTTTGTGGCGTCCGGAGTAGCCCCTCTGGACTATGGCTTGGTCTGCGCCAAGAAGCGCTCATGCAGCCCTTCGGGTTCGTTTTCTCGCACAGCCCACGGGGCCCACGCCCCACCGCCCAAAGGTGAGGGAAACGGAGCCGTCAAGCGCCTTCCTTCGAACGCCATCCTTCAACAGAGTGACTGCCGCCCCAAAGCGCCGGACCTGCGAAGCAGCGGACGGCCTGGAGCCGCTCTGACCAATGGATTGCGGGTCCGCCGACTGCGGTCGGAGTTCGTGATACACGCCTACCGCTCGTTACTGCGCTCCCTCCGGCTCTGCGCGATGTTTAAGTTTCGCGAGTGCGCGGCGATTCTGGCTTGTGCAAAGGCATGCCGCGAACCACCCAATCGTTCTCAGCAGGCTGGAAGGACCCTTTTGATGCCGCCTGAACCGAAAGATCCACGGCTGGCGTTGGTAGAGCGATTCTTCCAGGGCACGGGCAACAGCTACGACTGGATGGTCAATGCAGCCACGTTTGGCATTGATCGATTGTGGAAGCGGCGGATCGCCCAACTTGTTCCACCGCGGTCGCGTCGGGTTGCCGACCTGGCTTGCGGGACGGGTATTTCCACCTTCGCGATCGCGCGCCGCCTGCCGCATTGCCAGGTCGTCGGAGTCGAACTCCGCGAGGAGTATCTGGCTATCGCGCGGGAGAAGGCGCGCCGGCAAGCGCTGCCCAACGTCGAATTCGTCCTCAGCCGCGCCGAGGACTACCGTTCGCAGGCGCCTTTCGACTGCATCAGCTCCTCCTATCTGGCGAAGTACGCCGACCTGCCGCGGCTGGTGGCCAACGCGCGGGACATGCTCGAGCCTGGTGGACTGTTTCTGATGCATGACTTCACCTATCCGCCCAAGCCTTATCTGGTGTCCGTCTGGCGCCTTTACTTCAAGGCCTTGCAGCGGCTGGGCAGCCCCTTGTTTCCAGCCTGGCGCGAGATCTTCCAGGGATTGCCGCAGCTCATTGAACAGTCCCGGTGGCCACAGGAGTTGCCGGCTGCATTGCAGGCGCACGGCTTCGCCGAGATCCGCCGGCTGGACCTGACCCTCTATGGTTCGGCGATCGTCACGGCGCGCCGAGCGACATAGCCCGCACGATGTGACGGGGGGCGGTCGCGAGCAGCACATCGCACGGGCCGCTTGGAAGCTGGTTTGCAGCAGCCATTGCCTGCTGCAGGCGTACTTCGATCGCGGCCAGCATCGCGCTGCGAAGCTGCGGCCGCAGCCGTGCCGCATGATCTGGCGTGAGTGAGGAAGACTCCGGTGCCAGGTCGGCGCAGAAATGCCAGACGGCAGGGGCAAGCAGACTCAGCTGCGCCGGCGTCGGGGTTTGATCCGCTGCCCGCTCGACCAGATCCTGCAGATCGTCGGCAATTTGGTACGCCTCGCCGGTTCGGGCGCCGTACTCGAATGCGTGTGCTGCAAGTGGCGCGGACACACCCGCCGCAAGGGCCCCCATGCGGCTCGCCGTACCGAACAGGACTCCCGTCTTGAGGTAAATGAGCTCAGGATACAACCGGGCCTTGTCCTGACTGAAACCCCGCAGGTCGGTCGGCACCAGCGGCTCCTGGTAGGCGCCCGTAGCCATGGTGGCGATCGCCTCTGCCAAGGTGAGACCATCGTCTGGGCTCAGTTCCACCATACGTTGCAAGGCGGTGGCGAACATCAGGTCTGCCAGCAGCACCGCCCTGCGTTGGCCCTCAGTGGTCCAAGTGGCGGGGCGATTGCGGCGCGAGGTGTCGCCGTCGATCAAGTCATCGTGGATCAGCGAGGCCGCGTGCACGCACTCCACGGCCATCGCCCGCGGGACGGCCGCCGCCCGCGTTCCGCCCAACGAGTCGTTCAACAGGCACACGAGGCAGCCACGCAGGCGCTTGCCACCCGCCAGCACCGCACGGATGGTGGCCAAATGGGACGCAGGAAGCCGGTCGAAAAAACGCCGGCGGGTGCGTTCGAATTCGTCATCGAGGCGCTCACGAGTGGCACGCCAATAATCCTCGAACGAAGTGTCAAAAAGCGGGGTCATCTCGTTCGTTTCTCAGCCAGCCCAGCGCCAAGTCGCGAGGCCTGCGCCAAGCAGGATCACCCCCAGGCTCACTACCTTGAGGATCGACTCGAATTGCTGCTCGCAGAGGCGCTCAGTTTCGGACAGTGGCTCGATACCTGTCCTTCGCTTGAGGTCCTTGTACGGACGCGATGACTTGACCTCAACGAGAGCCAGCAAGGCTGCCGCGCTGGCGCCGAGGATGGCCGCCCATGAAAGCGTGTTCGTCTGCAGGACATAGCCGGCCAGCACGGGCAAACCTCCCCAGGAAAGCGCGAACCAGCCATCCGTGTGGAACCGGCCGCGGTACCACTCGAGGTTGTAGGCGAGCAGGAAAAAGCCCTCGGCCACTGCAATCCACCAGAGCATGGGTGCATCGCGCAGCATGTAGAAGGTGCCGATCGCATAGGCGAGGACTAGCGAGCCGGCGGCCACCAGCCAGAGCTGTCGCCGTGAGAAGACACTGCCCCAAGGCTTGGTGCCCCGGCTACCCACGGCGTCTAGCGCATGGGCCGCTACGCCCAAGCCCAAGAAGTAGATGACCACAATGGCCGCCACCCGATCCCAATGGACAGTGTTGGCCAGCATCGACCCGATTACGGTGAATGCCAGGACCATCCCTGTGTAGGGCAGGAACAGCAGACCGATCGCGACCCGAAATCGCAGCGGACCGAAACTCGGGACAAACCACTCGTTCAGCCTTGCCCCTTCTTCTGGATAACTCATGAGGCCCTCCTTTGGCGGGCACCAGCCTGGTCGGCTTGATGTTTACAGGATTTGCTCGTGACGGGTGATACTGAACGCTGGACGCGAGGACCCGCGCGACAGCGGGGGGTGGCTTCTGTTGCAGGTTTCTGTGCATCGCGTGCGATGCAGGAGACGCAACGCCCCTGAGCAGCTGCGTTGCTCCGCACTGCGGCCGCCAGCGCTCGGTGCGCCAGCGAAGGCTTTATCGGTCTCATTGGGGAGACATGTCTGTACGTCGAATGCGGACATTCCGCTCCCCTTGTAGTGGCGACCGACACCATCGGCCGAGGGACGCGACACCTGCCGCGAGTGCACGCTCGCTATGGGCGCAAGGGCGTGTCGAGAAAGGAGGCGTGTCCGCCTCCGAACTTGAATCCCAGCACCGGCGGCGGGCTGGCTGGCACCTGCGCGAAGCGGTCCGCGTCCCGCCCGCGAACGCCAGGGGCTAGCGGCTGCCCGCCTGCAGCGTCCAAGAGACCGGATCAGAAGAGCGACGCCATCCTTGCGTCCAAAGGCCGCAGGCGAACACCAGTCGCGCTCTTAACCATCTCGCGCCGCTCACTGGGCCTCACCTTTTCGAGCAGTTCGCGGCTCGCGCCGACGGGTGCGGAACAAGTTTTCGGATGGCCCGCTGCCCAGCGGGACGCAACCGGCGAGCGGTCCGGCGAGCGGGCTGTCGTTTCCCAGCAAAACTGCCGTTGATACTGATTGTTGCCGAGCCGATTGAAGCATTACAAAGCAGCGTATGCCCGCAGTACCTCACTCTCAGGAAGCCGCCCGGCGCGTCCTGGTCGTGGAGGATCAGGAGGACTGCCTTGCAATGATGGTGGAGCTGATCTCCACGCAGGGGTGCGAGGTCCGGGTGGCTCGGGATGGCCAGACCGCCTTGTGCGTTGCCCAGGAGTTTTTGCCGCACGTCATCCTGCTTGATCTGGGCTTGCCGGTGATCCACGGCTACGAAGTTGCCAAGGCACTCCGAAGGGACCCTCGCACACAGCACGCCGTGATCGTGGCCGTCACGGGGTACGGCATGGAATCGGACAGGGTTCGATCCGCCCAGGCTGGCATCGACCGGCACCTGATCAAGCCTGTGGCTTTCGAGGAGTTGGCCGGGTTGCTCCGGCTCCACGGGGTCTCGGATTGGACTCCGCTCTCGTAGCCTACAGGCCGGCAAAGAAGCCTGAGGCGAGTGCGGACCGCGTCCAGGGTGGCAAGGACCAGCGCGTGTTAGGCAAGGCTGAGTAGATCGGCGCCTACATCGGCGATTGCATCACGGCATGATAATCCGCGCTGCACGAGACTAGGCGCCGCCGTGGATATCCCAGCCTTTCAGGATGAGTTGAAGCATTGGCGTGAGCTCGAAGGCGAGGCGCGGGCAGCCGAGCAGAGGCTAAAGGACGCAGGTCAGTTGAGTGCCAGCCCCCAAGCAGTCTCGTTAACGCGAGACGCCTCGGAAAAGCGTCGGGCTGCTGATGATTGTCTCAGCCGTCTACTGGGCTCATCGAAGCAGCACTCGCCTGCAGCAAATGACGCCCAACAGGGGAGTCAGTGGTCTAGCTAATCAGCACACGTGCGCCCGTTGCGCGTCAAGGAAAGGGGCGCACGCCCCACGTAGGCCATCGGGCCGACCAGCACGGCGCGTTGACCTACTTCGGTCCGACGCCGCCTACATTAGGTTCAACTCTCTCGACCATGCGGCTCTCTTGGTGCACTGAGCTGCCGCCGGTTAACAGGCAGGCCACCTCGTTGCCTTCGCACTCCATTACGCGGGGGTGCGCATGGACAAGCTCCACCCAATCTTCGACAAGTGGCTTGCTGCACAGGCGGCGGCGGAGCAGGCCCACTTCGCGCTGTCTCGCGCCCACCTCCAGGAGCTCCGTGGAGGGCCACCAGTTCCTCAGGACTTGCTGGATGCCGCCAGGGCGCTGCGCTTGAGAGCAGACTTTCTGCTGCCAGAAGCGCTCGCAGAGATGGAGAGGCTTGCCCGAGAGGTAAGAGAGCAACGAGCGGAGCCCTAGAAGCACTCGGCGGCACGCCCTAGAAGTCGACACCTCGCTCGGAGGGTGCGCAGAGGCCAGTCGCAAGAGAGCGTTGTTTGGTGTTAGCACGCTTACTTACAGCTTCGGCTGCCAGTTACGGGCATGGACGAGCAGCCCTGTGGAGACTTCCTACGTCCCAGTCGGCGATCGCCTACATCTGTAGGAGAGTGATGGGTCATCAGGAACTAAACATGAACGGGAATGCAAGACGAACCATCCAGAAGCTGAGCATGGCTGACGTGCTGCGGTTTGCAAACGATCCTCACCTATACCGGGTGGTGGAGCTTGAGCAGTTACTGAGCGGACGCTGGAAGGTAATGCTTCGGTCCTTCGACCAAGCAGCCAGCAAGACGCTTGTGCAGTCTGGGACCGATCAAGTTTTCGTGGTGCCCGGGGGGGCTCTCATGCATTGAACTTCGGGGAAGTCAGCGCGTGGGACGCGTGTGAACATCGCCCGCGCGCGATTGGGGTGATTGAGGGATTGAAAAGCCTCTGGCCTGCCGGTCAGGGGCTTTTCTTTGCGTACTCGCCTTCTGCTGACACCAGAAAAGATAGTCTCTTGCTCAAGAGAATGCGATGGCACACACGCATCATGGCCCTGTGAAGGCCGTCACTGCGTACTGGAAACGAGCAGCAACGAAACTGGCTGAACTTGGTTCACCCCGTTGAGTGCCATCAGGCGCTCCGAGTGGATGCGGGCTGTCGGCACAGCCACTCGAATGCAGACGCCAACGCTTTGGCGGGTCTTGCCGCCGATGCGTCAATCAGGCGGAACATCCAGCTTCGCTTCAGGCAATGGTGATCCCGCCGGTCCGTGAAGAACCTCCCCCTCGATGCTGAACCGCGAGGCATGGCAGGGGCAATCCCACGACTTCTCCGACGCGTTCCAAGCGACGACGCAGCCAAGGTGGGTGCATATCGCGGAACGGACGTGCAGCATGGAAGCATCGTCCCTGTAGATCGCCAGCTTGCTCACACCGCGCCGGACCACCGCGCCCTCGCCGGGACGGATGTGATCCACGTCGTCGACGTCGCCGCCGGTGACGAGATCCTTGTACTGGGCGAGTGTGTTGGCTTGCTCCTTGACGAACTCGCCCAAGCCGTGCGTCATCTTTCTGGCCGGATCGTAGAGATCGGCCCACGGGTTCGCGCGCCCCATGATCATGTCGCTGACGGCCATCGCGCCCGCCGTGCAATGCGTCATCCCGGTTCCCGAGTCGCCCGTGATGATGAAGACATCTCCCTCGTCGTTCGGGTTGCGGCCGAAGAAGGCGACAGGGTCCGCGGGCTCCATCACCTGCCCGGACCAGCGGTGGGTGACGTCGCCCGCCATCGGGAACCGCTCTCGCACCCAGCGCTCGATGTCGTCCCATCGGCGCTCGGGGCGCGAATCCTGGCCGACCTTGTGGTCCTTGCCGCCAACGATCAGGGTGTCCGTCGCCGAATCGGCAGCAGCGGACGCGAGCCGCACGTAGTAATACGGCTCGCCGGTGTCCCATAGCAGAATGCGCGGGACCGCCCCCCTCGGCACCTCCATACCGACGACGTACGTGCGGTACCCCGATTGCTTGGTGTGCATCACCACGCGGTCGTTGAAGGGAGTGTTGGTCGCGACCACCACCGCCCGAGCCCGGATCTGGCCGCGAAGCGTGGTCACCACCTGGACTTCCGCGGTCCCCTGGATGTCCACGGCGCGCGTGCCGCAGTGCAGCCGCACGCCTTGTCGAACGCAGGCGCGGGCCAGGCCGGCCAGGTAGCGCAATGGATGGAACTGAGCCTGGTGGGCGAACCGGATGCACGGCCCGGTGTCAAAAGCGAGTCCGGGCGCCTGCGGCAGCCGCTCGACGGCCACTCCGGCACGCAAGGCGGACTCGAGCTCACGCTGCAGGTCCTGCGGGTCCTGCCCCGGCAGGCAGTACAGGTAGCCCTCCAGGCGCTCGAACTCGCACTCGGGCGCCTCCCTGCGCGCGATCTCCTCGACGAGGTCGGTCGCTGCCTGGAAGCTTCGGGCCACCATGCGGGCGCCGTCGGCACCGAACGACTTCTCGATCTCGAAGTACCGGTCGTCGGGGGGCATGAAGTGGGCGGTCGTGCGGCCGGTTTCTCCCCCGCCCAGCGCATCCAGCGCCTCGATCAGAACGACGCTTCTGCCTTGGCTGGACAGCAGGTAGGCGGTCGTGAGCCCCGCGATGCCGCCGCCGATCACGCAAACATCCGCCTGGGTGGACCCCGGCAGCCTCGGGAATGACCCCATGGTCGTGGTCGTCATCCAGAAGGACTTCGTTTTGCCATTGGTCTGCATGCCGTCTCCTTCAACGTCGGTGCTTGCCGCGGGCTTCAGCCCGGCTGGGTGCGCTTGAGCTCGTCGATGAAGCGCACGGCCTCCCGCCGCACGTGTGACGCGATGGGAGGCGAGATGATGGACTTGATCTTGCCGGCGTAGATTCCTCGTTCGCCGACCGTCTTGAAGTCGAGGACTTCCTGGGCTGCCTTCATCACGTCGTCACCGCGGACATCGCGCAGCGCAGGTTGCCGGAACGCCTTCTCCAGCCGGCTGGCTTGCTCGATCAGCAGCTTTTCGTCGGGGTCGAGCAGGTGGGCGATGAAAGCCGAGTGCTCACCCATGGTCGCGCTCCAGAACTCCACCACCTCGCGGCGATCGAGTTCGATCTGCCGGCGGTTGTAGAGTTCCAGGCGCCGAGCGTAGCGATCTGCCTCCCGCGCCGTGTGCGTGAAGAACAGGGGCCACACGAGACTGCGGATCTTCCCCGCGGCCTGCTGCTCGCCCATCGTCTTTTTGAAGTCCGATATGCGTTTGGCCAAGTCGATTGAGGCGCGATTGAAGCTCACGTAGTTGTCCGGGCGGATACCGCGCGCCTGCTCCAGGTGGCGTGCGAACATGCGCTGGAACTCCTCGGCCTGCCGGCGCGGCCCGTCGAGTTCGGGCCCGGGCATCAGATGGGCGATGAACATCGCGTGCTCCATCATGATGTCGCTCCAGAACAGGTTGTCCGCGATCGAAAAGCCGAGTGGATCGTTCGTTTGCGGCACGTAGGTCGGCTTCTCGCGTGGATTGAACTGCGTACCCGGTGCGGCCCCCATCGTGGCCGGTGTCGCTCGCACCTGGTCCGGGACCTGGATCGCCTTCGCCACCGGTGGAACCACCGGATTGATCCCGGTTGCGGTGGCACAGCCCGCCAGGCCGACGGCCGCCGGAACACCACCGAGCTTCAACAAGGTTCTGCGTGTCGTACTCATCTCGGTCTCTCCAATCAGTCGAACTGCAGTGCCCGCAGGGCACCCGAGGAAAAAAGGGTTCTGCGGCGCTCATGCGCGCCGCGTTCACAGCGTCGCGTCACGGCGGGTAGCCGTGCGGATGCCGAATGCCAGATTTCCTGCTTTGGAGAGCGACAGCGATGCAGTCCCGCAACTGATGGGGGGCGTGCAGCGCTGGGTGGAGACGGCTCTGTGCCAATGTCTTCAGACCGTGAATCGAGCAGATGTTATGTCACGGCGTGATGTAAATGTGTGTCTAATGCGCAGCCGTGTCGCCGTGTGTTCAGGCTGAAGCCGCGCGGCACGATGAGGCGAAAGTAAGCGAGCCCCTGAACATGCAGCTCAGCAAGTCGTTCCAAGCGCCCGCCGGCCCCCTATTCGCTCTGCTCGTCCCAAGGAGGAAGCGCTGACGGCCACAGGCCGGCCTGCAGGATCTGCTCGCGCGTCCAGCGCGCGTAGATCGCCTCGAGCAGGCGGCGGCGCTCCTTCGGGTAGTGTCCGCTGCTGCCCACCAGGTAGTGGCATCCCATGGTGCCGTCGTGCGGGCCGCAGCCGGCCCAGCCGCGGCGGTCGTCAGTCTTGTAGCCGGCGCCCTTGCCCAGGTCGGCATGGCAGAACTGGGTGGCGCCGGCGTGGCCGCAGCGCGCACACGGCAGCTGGCGCACCAGGGCCCGGTACTCCTCACTCACCAGCACCTGCTGCTTGGGTCGGGGTGACTGCGGCACCGCCGGATTGATGCGTGCGCGAACAGCGCGGGCTGCCAAGGGGCGGGGCGGCGCTGGCGGAGGCGTTACGTAGCGGGGTCGCGCAAATCCAGAACGTTTCATGGGCTCTGCTCGCCCGTTCACTGCTAACGCGAAGCGCTAGCGCGGCGTGAAAGCGATTACACTCGTTTAAAGCTGATCAATGATCATTAGTTACTGTAATATCTTCTGCAGGCCGCAACCGTGCCGAAGACGAAAAGCAGCGCAGCACTGACCCCGAAGCTCACGCGCATCGCGCGCTTGAAGCAGTTCCAAGCCGATCGCGGCCTGCGCGGACCCGCCGAGCTCGGGCGCGCGATTGGCCGCAACACCAACCAGACCAGCGACCTGCTGCGCGGGCGCGCGTCGTTTGGCGAGCGCATTGCGCGCGCCATCGAGCAGTTCGCCGGGCTGCCAGTCGGCTGGCTCGATCAGCCTGCACTAGAGACCCGAGGGGCGGTAGAGTCTCCCGCTCGGCTTGGCACCACCGATCGTCAGATCGTTTCAGCGTATCCGCTCGGGGGCGCCGCTGGTACGCAGCAGCCAGTGTGTGCGCCGCTGCTCCTCGCCGGCGATTGGGTCGGAGCGGTCTTGGCTAGCACCGGTCCTCAGTTGCACTACCTGCACATGCCGGATGACAGCATGGCACCGCTCCTGGCCCGCGGCGACCTGCTGCTGGTCGACAGCGGCGTGCGCGCGTTCGGCCGCGACGGCGTCTATGTGTTACGCGCCGGCGAACGGCTGCTGGTTAGGTACCTGCGCGCGCGCCTGGACGGGCTCACCGAGGTCAGTGCCGGCAGTGCCGCCGGCGGCACGAACGAGATCGCCTCCGCGGGCTCGCTGCGCGTCGTCGGCCAAGCAGTCTGGGTTTGGCGTGGACAGCAGCTTTAGGCGCTGCTTACCAAACTGGCAACCGGCTATTTACAAACAGTGATGTCTGCACATTAGTTACGGTGTAATGTTCAACCTCCAATTGGGGGGTCCCGATGAACGCGAACACCGAAACAAGCGAGTTGCACGGGCTAGAAGACGAGCAGTTGCTGGACGTGCTGCAGGCCAGTGTGTATCCGACGTGCGAGCGCTACATGCTCACGCAGATCGTGCGCTACTGCCGCGCCGCGGGGCTGGACCCGACGCTCAGGCCCGTTCACGTGGTCTCGCTGCGCGACGGGCAAGGTGGCGTCGACGGCACCGCCATCGTGCCGGGCATAGGGACCTACCGCTCGATTGCCGCGCGCTGCGGCTGCGCGGGCATCGACGAGCCGCAGTTCGGGCCGGAAGTCACCGAGCAGTTCGGCTCATATCGCGTGGCCTACCCCTCCTGGTGCCGGGTGACAGTGCGCCGGCGCTTAGCCGCAGGTGAGGTAGCTGTCTTTACCGCCCGCGAGTTCTGGACCGAGAACGTCGCCTTCGAGGCTGACGCTGAAGCGGGCGCTGCGGTGCCCAATGAAGTCTGGCGCCGCCGTCCGTTTGGGCAGCTGGCCAAATGTGCCGAAGCGCAGGCGCTCCGCCGCGGGTTCCCGGAAGTTGGCGCTCAGCCCGTGCTCGAGGAGCTCACAGGCAACTTGTTGGAGCCGATCGGCCAAGCCGCCGCGGGCGGCGCGCAGCGCGGCAAATCCAGCGCCCGGCCGCGCGTCGCCATGCCGCAGCCACGGGGCCCACGCGGGGCCGCTCGAGACGGTGAGCACCTCGGCTCGCAAGCATCGCTGGTGCTCGAGCCAGACGCTGGCCAGAGCACGGCGCCGAGCGCACCAGGGCCGCGCAAGCGGCCGGAGCCGCCGCGCGGCAGCGACAACCAGCCGCGCAGCAGGGACGATGCGCCTCGCAGCACCGGAACAGCGCCGCACGCTGGAACGACAGCTCCGCCCGCAGCGCCGCTGGCGGAGCCAGTCAGAACCGGCGCTGCATCAGAGAACATGCAGGCCTTGGGAGACTTCGATGCCTCGGAGAGCTTGGAGACCTCGGAGAAGGACTCGCAGGAGAGCCCGGTCGCTCAGCTCCCCACTGCTGCCGCCGCCGCTCCGGCTAGTGTTGAAGCCTGCGCTGCAGTTGCATCGGGCCGGCTGCAGGGCGGCCCGCCGGGCGATGGCGACGAGCGGGCCATCACGGCCGGCGAGCGCGCCTGCCTGCAGCGGCGGCTGCAAGCCAAGGGCTGGAGCATCGCGGCGGCGCGGCAGGCCGCTGGACTCGAGCCAGCCGACGCGCTGGACGATCTGACGCGCCGTGGGGTGGCGGCGCTGATGGCGGTGACAGCATGAGTGCGGTGGTGCCGCAGTTCATTGCGAGGATGCACTGCTACACGGTGGACGGGCGGGTGGTCCCCAGCGTCACCGAGGTGCTGGCGCCTTTGTGCGACTTCCGCGGTGTGCCCATCCATGCGCTGCGCGCAGCGGCGGCGTTCGGCACCGCGGTACACAAGGCCTGCGAGCTGGACGACCTGGGTGCGCTGGATGAGGGCACGCTGGACGCGCAGTTGGCCGGCCACCTGCACGCCTGGCGCACCTTCTGCAAAGAGCACGGCGCGCATTGGAAGCTGGTGGAGGCGCCGCTTTTCAACGCCGACATGGGCTATGCCGGCACGGTGGACCGCTATGGTGTTGTCGACGGTGTCGATGCGGTGGTCGATCTCAAGACCACGTCGCGCCTGTATCCGTCGGTGGGGCCGCAGCTGGCGGCGTACGCCCGCGCGATCCCCGCGACGACTGCACGCACCCGGCGCCTCGCGGTGCAGCTGCACGCAAGCGGCCACTACCAACTGCGCGAGTACGACAGCCCATCGGATTGGGCGGTGTTTGCCTCGCTGCTGACGCTGCGCAACTTCTGTCAGCAGCACCGGATCACGCCTTATTACGGGAGAAGGCCATGAGCAGTTCGCATGCACACGAGACAGGCGGCGAGACAGAGCTCGCGAGCGGCAATGCCGGTGCGCCGGCGGCGGCGGAAAGTGGCCGACTGTTACGCCCATCCAAAGGCCAAGCGCCCGCCAAAGGTCAAGTGAGCTTCGACGCGAGTGCGGCGCTGTTGTTACGCGAGCGCGCCCGCAGCTGGCGCGAGCGAGTGCCACTGGTGGTGGACAGCGAGCTGATGTTCAGCGTCGCCGGCGAAGATCTGCAGGCGGTCAAGGCGCTGCAGCACGAGGTGGAGGCGCAGCGCGTGGCAATTACCCGGCCTCTCAATGAAGCGCTACGCGCCGTCAACGCGCTCTTTCGTGCGCCCAAACAGTTTCTGGAGGAAGCCGAAGCAATGCTCAAGCGGGCGATGCTGGCGTATACGGCCGCCGAGCGCGAGCGGCTAGAGGCCGAGCGCAGCGAGGCGCAGCAGCGCCAATGCGAAGAGCAGGCGCGCCTTGCGGGCGAGCAGCGCGAGCTGGAAGCGACGGCCCGCGAAGACGAGCATGCGGCGCAAGAGGCCCAAGCGCGCGCGAACGATGCTGCCCGATCGGGCGATCTGGACATGGCAGCGAAAGAGCGGGCCAGCGCTGCGGAATACAGCCAGCGGGCGGCCAGCAGCTGGACAAAAGCGCAGGAGCTGGTACAGCAGGCCGAGGAAGGCCAGGTCGTCACCTACGCCGGAGCGCTGGCCGCGACCACGCGGCTGGAAGGCATCAGTGAGCGTACGACCTATGCCGCGCAGGTGACCGACTTGCGGCAACTGGTGTGTGCTGTGGCGGCGGGGCAGGCGCCGCTCGAGTGCCTGCAGGCCGATGAGAAGTTCCTCGGCGCGCAAGCCCGAGCCCTGCGCCGCACGGGGCAGCTCTATCCTGGCGTGGACGTATCGGCGGAGCGTAGCCTCGCTGCCAGCCGACCGGCGACGCTTTTACGGGCGGCGCAGATGACGGCGTTTGGGGGGACCCTGGAGGGCCTGCCCGCACAGCTGACTCGTTGAGCTCAGAAGCGGTTCGCGAGTAACCGGGTGCCGACCAGGTGCAGCCAGATACTGTGCGCGAGCTCAGCCGGTAACTGCGTCCCTGCGACTCGCAGCAGAATGCGGCCGACACGTGCGATGGGTCTTGTCCTATAAGCTCAGCGCTTCGACCCGGCTGACCATGAAGCCATGAAACGCGACCTGCCGGATCAGGTAGTCAGGCCCGAAAAGCGGCACGAGCCCAGCAGGAGCATGCTGGCCAGCCGCAGCTTCTGGATCGGCGGCTTACTCAGCCTGGTGGTTTGGGCGCTGCTGATCTACGCCCTTTACACGTTCTTCCTCTGAGGGCCGCTGCCCGACCAGCGCAAGCACCTCGCGCTCGAAGGCGCCCAGGACGGGACCCGACTCGATCTCCCGCTCCGCGAAAGCACGCCCGCTGGCGCCCATGCGCTCACGTTCTTGCGGGTCGTTCATCAGCGCGCTAATCGCTTGAGCGAACGCCTCGGGCTGTTCCGGCGGAACCACCAGACCCGCTTCGGCGCGCTGCGCGACCACCTGCGACAACTCGGTCCCGGCAGCCGCCGTCGCAACAACCGGCCGGCCACTCGCCAGCATCCCGCCCAGCTTGGAGGGCATTACCAGATCCGCAGCATCGGCCCGCTGCGGCAAGAGGTGGACGTCGGCCAGCGCCAGCAGGTCGCTGAGCCTGCTGAGCGGCTGGAGCGGCAGGAAGCGCACATTGGTCAAGCCTTCGCAGCGCCGTTCCAGTTCCTGCTTGCCCGTGCCCTGGCCGCAGAAGACGAAGTGCAGCCTAGGCTCCGATTGCAGAAGTCGGGCGGCGTCGGCCAAGATCTCAAGACCCTGCTTGTTGCCCATGTTGCCGGAGTAGAGCGCTACGACTGCATCGGCGGGGATGCCGAGCTCCGCGCGATAGCTGCTGTGCACCTGCCGCTGGATCAGCGAGATGTCGACCCAGTTCGGGAAGTAGACCAGCTGTCCCGGCTTCAGCTGCTTGCTGCGCGCCCGGTCCATCATCCGCCCCGAGATAGTCGAGACCCGGTCGAAGCGGCGCATCAACCAGCGTTCCGCGGCCAGGGCGAAACGCCGGATGTGATCGCCCTTGAGGAGCCCCATCTCGAACGCTGCATCGATCTCAAAGTCCTGGATGTGCAGCCACGACTTGCCGCCGCTGACCGCCGCGAGAAGGGCCGCCGCCGGCGCGCACGCCAGCGTGGGTTCAACCACCCAAACGAGCTGGGGCTTCCAGAAGATTTGCCGCAGCACCACGGGCAAGCTGGTGATGGCGAAGCTGGCGAGGTGCAGCATGCGCTTGAGCCCGCCGGCATTCTTCGGAACCCATAGCGGGCAGCGCATCACTCGAAGGGACGCACCCTGCTCCGTGCGCCACAGCCAGTTCGAGTAGCCCTGCTTGACCTTCCACTCCGGGTAGTACGGCGGCGCCGTGACGACGCGGACTTCGTGGCCCTTCGCCGCGAGCCAGGCCGCCAGCTCGCCCGTGTACTTGCCGATGCCGGTCAGCTCCGGTGAGAAATTGATCCCGTAGAGAAGAATGCGCACTTTGCAGGTTGGATTGAATTGGATCGGCTTGCCGCGCCAAGTGACCGAATCGCGTTTGCGGCCGCACATTGTTCCACGGTTGAGCTGCTGGCACACAGCCTCAGCGTTACAGCCTGTCATCGCTGAGGCGCCGGCGCTCACGCGTGCAACACACGGTGGCACGCCCGCCCAGAAAAATGAGTGCGACGCAGCATCAACTCGCTGCGGCAGGAGGCCTATGGCCTGCACGCGATCGGCTATTTCGCCGCGGAAGCGCGCACCTCGTGCGCGCCCACTGGAATTCCGCCGGGCGCTTGCGATCGTGGTGCTGGCCGTCCAGGTTGCATGCGGCGGCGGAGGCGCCCAGGACGGCACTGCGACCGTGCAGCCGAGACTCGCCTCCGACACGCGGCCGCCAATAGCTGTGGGCTTGGCGCCGGCGTCGAACGTGCTGCCGATCCACCTGGACCACGGCCCCCGCGGCGAAGCATTCAACGTGCCTTTCGTGTCCGTGACGATCTGCGTTCCAGGCACGCATGAGTGCCAGACCATCGACCACGTGGTGCTCGACACCGGCTCGTCCGGCCTGCGGATCGCGGCGTCGGCGCTGCGAAAGGGCTTGGCGCTGCCTCCGGTGACCATCACCGGTGATGCAGCGGGAGCGGACGTGCCCGTGGGCCAGTGCATGCAATTCGCCAGCGGCCACACGTGGGGGTCTGTTCGGCGAGCAAACGTCCAGCTCGGCGGGCAGCAGGGCGAGGCCTTGGCCATCCAGGTGTTCGATGATTTCACCGGCCCGTACGCGACCGCCCCTGCGGCCTGCTCCAGCTCCGTTGCCCTGAGCAGGGTGCTCGACGCCAACGGCATCCTGGGCGTAGGCTTGCGCCGCCATGACTGCGGCGGCTCCTGCGAAGGCGAAACGCCGCTCCCCATCTACTTCGGGTGCGTCGAAGGCGGCTGCACGGCGACGGCGCTGGCCCGCAGCGCCCAGGTGGCGAACCCGGTCGCTGCACTGGCGGCCCACAACAACGGCGTTTCGATCCAGATGCCGGAGGTTCCGCTGGGCGGCGCCCGCAGCATCACGGGCGTGCTGGTGCTCGGGATTGCCACCGCGACCAACAACCAGCTGGGCGCCGCACGAGTGTTCGCGCCCGACGATGCGGGGTTTCTGAGGGCCACTTACAAGGGCGCCACGTATCTCTCCTTCCTGGACACCGGAACCAACAGCGTCCGGTTTCCGGACCCGGAGCTGCCCGAGTGCGGCAGTCTGTACTGCCCGGATCAGCCGACGCCGCTCTCAATCAGCGTCACCGCCGCTGAGGGCCAGCCGCAGACGATCGACTTCACCCTCGAATCACCGGCATCCCTCCGGGTAGGCACGGTCGGCGCAAGGATCGGCGGCGGCGGGCCGGCCACACCGCACGTGAACTTCGGATTGCCGTTCTTCTTCGGTCGAACGGTCCACGTGGCGATCGCGGGCGCGCCAACGCAAGCCGGGGAAGGGCCCTACTGGGCTTTCTAGCGAAAAGAAAAAGGACCCGGGATTTACCGGGCCCTTTGCTTTCCCGAGCGGAGATCAGGACCCGCCGGTCACCTGCGTCACGCTGACCGTGGTGATCTTCACGCCGTTGACCAGGATGTCGCCGTCCGACTCGATGGCAATTGTGGTGTTCACGGGCGACGAAATCGCGCCGTCGAGGCTCAGCGTGACCTGGACCGTCACCGCACTCCCCGTGGCGACCTTGTTAGCCGTGCTGAAGTCGATGGAGCAATTCGAGACCGTCGCGGTTTTGCCCAAGCCAAGCGCGTGCGTCGAGGCGAAGGTCGAGGCCGTGACGGTGAAGATGCACGAGCCGAACGTGAGGTTGCCGCTGGCGGTGTTGCCGCCGGCCGCCACATTGAACGTCGGGGCGGAGCCACCCGTGATAGTGAGATTGGTAGCGGTGCCCGTCGTGCCGAACGTCGATACGCCGTTCGCGAAGGACAGTGCCTGTCCGCTCAGGGCCTGGGCCGCAGCCGAGCCGGTCTGAGTGTTCACGGTCACCGGCTGCGCATCAGCCGCGACCAGCGTGGTCGAGTCGCCGCCACCGCCACCGCCGCACGCCACGAGGGCGGCAGCAGCCAGGCCGGCCAGCAAGTACTTCGAAATCCTCATTTCCCTCTTCCTCGTGTCTGGATTGGTTTCGGTGCGGAAGAGTACATGAGCCGTATCCGGAGGTAAATAGCACGGATGAGTTTGCAAGGACAAAAGGCGCTTGACTGTGCCGTGCCGCTAACATCGCGGCCGCCATGCGCCTGCCCTCCAAGAAGTTTTCCGCCATCGCGCTTGGCCTCCTCGCGTTGCCGGCGGCCGCCGTGGACACCACCATGACATCGGCGGGCTACACCGGCCTGGGCATCACGCCCAACGCGCACCTCCTGGGATGGGGCCGCCTTGAAGCCTCGTATGAGAGCCAGTTGCCGGGCGTCATCGCGAATCCTCGGGGCCACAACTTCGTCCTGGCATTCGGGCTTTTGCCCAACCTCGAATTCAGCGGCCGCCTGGCCACCAACACGCTGCAGGCGAGTTGCCTAGGCCGATCAGGGTGCGGTACGAGAGACCTGTCGGCTGGCGGCAAGCTGGCCATCGGGCTGGATACGGCCAACCGGTTCCGCATCGCCGCGGGTGCGACCGACGTTGGCGGCGCCGTCACGTTCTTCCGCACGTACTACGGCGTCCTCACATACAGCGAAGGTTCGCTCGAAAGCAGCGTAGGCATTGCACGCCGCAGCGGCGCCGGCATCGCGGGATCGCTATCTCCTCTCGACGGGCCGTTTGCCGCGGCCGCCTGGCAGCCGCTGCCCCTCGTTCGTGCGCACGTCGAGTACGCGGATGGCAACGCCTGGGCCGGCGTGCGCCTTTTCGCTCCCGCGCAATGGCTGCCCGAGGGCTGGTCCCTCTCCGCCGGGGCGAACGCGCGCCTCAATTCGAACAACCTGACGGAGCGGACCTGGTGGAACGCCTCGCTCTCCATCCCGCTCTACAAGGTGCCAGTGCTCCCGGGGCGCACCCAAGCGCCTTTGCCGCCGCTGCAATCCGGCCAGCAGCCCCTGCCCGCCTATGTGGCGCGCATCCCCGCACCGGTCCCGAGCCAGCCGCAGCCCGCAACACCGGCCGATCGATCTATCACGCCGCAGACTCCCCCTACGCGCTCCGCGACTTCGCCAGCACCGACGCCGCGCGCAATCCAGCCCGCGACCGAGGCCCAACTCCACGCCTTGGCCGACGCACTCGAAGCCAAGGGCCTCGATGAAATCTGGGTCGGCCGCATGGAAGACGGCACCGTGGCCGTGCGCGGCAACAACGCCAGCTACACCTGGAATTCGGCCGACGCCCTGGGTGCGGCGCTCGGCGCCGTCGCAAGCACCCTGAGCGAAACACGAACCGGCTATCGCGTCGTCCTCACCGAGCGCCAGGTGCCCATCGTGGCGGTGACCGGCCAGGCCGACTGCCTGCGCGAATGGATCGAGCAGCCCACCAACACCTGCACGGCCGGCCAGTTGTCGACGCCTGGCTCGCTGCCGCTAGAGCCCTTGCACGCAGGCGCGCAGTGGGTGGTGCAACGCCAGAAGCCAGGCTGGCAAACCGTGCGCGTGCGGGTCAGCCCGGTCCTGCGCACCACCGTCGGCACGGAGGTCGGCGCCTTCGACTACGCCATTGGCGTGAACACCGCCGCGCAGCTGCCCCTTTGGGCGGGCGCCAGCATCGACGCCGGCGTCAACGCGCCCCTGGCCGAGTCCGACGACTTCGAGCGTGGCCGGGTGTTCTTCGACCGCCGCATCCAGTCGGGCCTGGAGCGCTTTTCGTTCACCCAGACCCTGCGCGTTCCGCTGGAGCGCTGGGTGCAGCCATCGCAAGGCTTCCGCTGGAGCCCCGGCGCCCTCACCGCCCAAGGCACCGTGGGCCGCCTCGGCACCTTCTTCGACGGCGCACTGGGCGAGCTGCGCTGGGAACCGGGCGAAGGCCGGCACCGCTTCTCGGCCCAGGCCGGCGTGTTCCGGAACAACGAATTCGAAGGAGGGCGCGGGCCCCTGGGCTCGCTTCGCCGCGCCCAGCCGATGCTCGGAAGCTATCGCTACAGCGTGATGGCCACGCGCACCGACCTCGAAGCCACCGCCGGCCAGTTCATGAACAACGACCGCGGCCTGCAGCTCACGCTGCGCCAGTGGTTCACCGATGTCTCGGTCGGCGTGTACTACAAGCGCACCAGCTTTCCGGGCCAGCCCGCGCGCCAGATTGCCGGCGTCGAGCTCACGCTGGTGATCGGCCCTCGGCAGGATTGGCAGCCCTCGCCCTTCCTGCAGGTGGGCGGCACGCCGCGATTCGCGCACTCCGTCGAGACCTCGATCCGCGAAGCGCGTGGGAACCCTATCCGCAGCGGCCATGGCATGCGCCCGCCCGCGCCCGACCTGAACGACGTCTTCAACTCCGACCGCTCCGGCCTCGCCTACTTCGAGGACAACATCCGCCGCATCCGCGACGCCGCGCGCTGACGTTGCTGCACAGCCGCATGACAAAGTGCCCACTTCGCGGGGAGGGCGCGCGCTGTTTTGCAAGCACCTCGCAGCGAGCTCAACCATGCGCTAAAGTCACAGGCTGCGTGTAACAAAAAAGCACACCAAAGGACCCTAGGACCCATGCACAGAGGTGCCATCGCCGCGGCCGCCCAGCGCGCGGCGTTTTCGCTTGTGACGGCCGCCCTGCTGCACGGCTGCGCCGTGGTCACTGCGCCAGGGTTCGACTACGCGGACCCCAAGACGCGCACCAGCATCACCCTGGGCCAGTACGTCCCCGGTGACGTAAACAACCCGCCGCAAGGCGTGGTGGTGCCCATCACGCCGCAACTGTTGAACGCGCAGCAGCAGGCTCGACCGCGCGAAGTGCCGGCGGAAGTGAAACGGCTGTTCGCGGCGCCCAAGCCCTACACGATCGGCCCCAGCGACGTGATCAGCATCGTGGTCTACGACCACCCCGAGCTGCTGCCCAACGCCGGCGCCGTCATCAGCCAGCAGGCCGACCCCACCGGCATTAGCGCCGCACCCGGCTTCATCGTCGGTGCCGACGGCCAGATCTCGTTTCCCTTCATTGGCCGCGTAAAGGTCGAAGGCCTCACGGAAATCGAAGCCTCGGAGCTGGTGCGCCAGCGCCTTTCGCGCTTCATCAAGGATCCACAGATCACGGTGCGGATCAATTCGTTCCGCAGCCGACGCGCGTACGTCGATGGCGAGGTGCGCACGCCCGGCACGCAGATCTTCACGGACATTCCGATGACGTTGCCCGAGGCGATCAACCGCGCGGGCGGCATCACCGCCACGGGCGATCGGTCTTCCGTGCTCCTGACGCGGAACAACCAGACCACGCTGATCGATCTGATGCAGCTGCGTGAGCTTGGCGTCAACCCCAACCAGATCCTGCTCGAGAGCGGCGACTTGGTCACGGTGCGCCATCGTGACGAGACCAAGGTCTTCGTTGCAGGTGAGATCGCGCGCCCATCCGCGCTGCAGATGCGCAATGGCCGCCTGAGCCTCAACGAGGCGCTCGGTGAAGCCGGCGGCCCGAACCTGACCACGGCGAACACCAGCCAGATCTACGTGATCCGCAACACACCCCAAGGTGGCGCGCCGGCAGTGTTTCACCTGAATGCCGCAACCCCGACGGCGCTGGCATTGGCCGAGACCTTCCCGCTCCAAGCGCGCGACGTCGTGTACATCGATCCGGTGCCGCTGGTGAACTGGAACCGCATCATTTCGCTGATCGTTCCGACGGCGACGGCGCTGAACCAAGGCACGGCACCGCTGCGATGAACCGCATCCTGGTCCTATGCGAAGGCAACATCTGCCGCAGCCCGATGGCGCAGGCGCTGTTCGCCGCCGCCTTGCCGCAAGCGCAGGTGCGATCAGCCGGGCTCGGAGCGCTGGTCGGTATGCCCGCAGACGACGGCGCCATCCGCCTGATGCAAGACCGAGGCATCGATATCACGCCGCACCGCGCGCAGCAGGTGAGCCGCGCCTTGTGCCTCGAGGCCGACATGGTGCTGGTGATGGATGCCGACCAGAAGCAGCGCTTGGAGGCCCTGTACCCCCAGGCCCGTGGGCGCGTGTTCAAGCTGGGTGAATACACCGGCCAGGACATCCCCGACCCGTATCGCCGTGGCGACACGGCCTTCCGCGACGCGCTCGCGCGCATCGAGGAGGGCGTAGCCGAGTGGCTTCGACGAATCCGTAAGCTTTGAAACTAGGAGGCACGACGATGAATGCCCCCCATCCGCTGCACCAGCAGCTGGCCGCGACCATGCCCACCATGGCGATGGCCGCGCCGGCGGCCGCCGAGGACAACCGCGAGATCAACCTTCAGGAATACTGGGACATCGTCGTCGACAACCGTTGGTTGGTTGCAGCGGTCACCGCATTGGCGGTCGCCATCGGAGGCGCGTACGCGTTCCTGGCCAAACCAGTGTACGAGTCGAACTTGCTGATCCAGGTCGAAGACTCGACGGGCTCACCCATGAGCTTCTTGGGCGAGGCGGCGAGCCTGTTTGAGATGAAGACGGCAGCGACGGCGGAGATCGAGATCATTCGCTCGCGGATGGTGATCGGGCAGGCCGTAGACAACACGCGCCTGTACATCAGCGCCACTCCGCAGTACTTACCGCTGGTCGGGGGCTGGCTGGCGCGGCGCTCGAAGGAACTCTCAGACCCGGGCTTCGTGGGTTTCGGCGGCTATGTCACCGGTGCGGAGAAGATCAGCGTCACCTCGTTTGATGTGCCGCAGGAGCTGGAAGGCACGAGCTTCCGGCTGACCGCAAATGCAGACGGCAAGTACACGGTGACGCACCCTGACCTGGACCGAGAGCTCACGGGCGCTGTCGGCCGGCCCCTCGTGCAAGAAACCGAAATGGGTCCGATCCGGCTGCTGGTGGCATCCCTTGAGGGCAAGCCCGGCGCCGAGTTCAACCTAGTGCGCTACTCGCGCCTGGAGATGATCGAAGACCTCCAACGCAATCTGCGCCTGGCGGAGAAAGGCCGCCAGTCCGGCGTGATCGACGCGCGCCTGCAAGACTCCGACCGGAAACAGCTCACCCTGATCCTCAACGAGATCGGCGAGCAGTACGTCAAGCAGAACGTCGAACGCAAGGCAGCCGAGGCGCAGAAGACCCTGCAGTTCCTGGACGTGCAGCTGCCCCAGTTCAAGAAGCAGCTGAACGAATCCGAAGAGGCCTACAACCGCTACCGCAACCGGCAGGGCACCGTAGCCTTGGACGAAGAAGCAAAGCTGGTCCTGGCCCGCACCGTCGAACTGCAAACCAAGCTGGTCGAGTCGCAGCAGAAGCGCCGCGAAATGATCGCGCGCTTCACGCCGGAGCACCCGGCGGTGCAAACGCTCGATGCCCAGATCGCCGCGTGGGACCGCGAAATCGGCAGCTTGAACGCGCGCGTCAAAGCAATGCCGAGCGTGCAGCAGGACGCACTGCGCCTGGAGCGTGACGTCAAGGTGAACAACGAGCTGTACCAGCAGCTGCGGAACAACGCACTGCAACTGCAGCTAGTTCGCGAAGGCAAGGTCGGGAACGTGCGCCTGATCGATCCCGCAGCGACGCCGGAAGACCCCGTGAAGCCTCGTCGCGGGCTCACGCTGGTATTGGCCATGGCCCTGGGCCTGCTGGGCGGCGTGATACTTGCCCTGGCTCGCAACGCGTTCTTCCGCGGCATCCGCAATCCGCAGGAAATCGAAGCGCATACGGGCCTGAACGTCTACAGCACGATTCCGCTGAGCGAGGTGCAGAACACCATCGCTCGCCAAGTGGCCGACAAGCAGCCGGGCGTGCACGTTCTGGCCCATGCCGCGCCGCAAGATGTCGCAATCGAAAGCCTGCGCAGCCTGCGCACCGCCTTGCAGTTCGCGATGCTGGAGGCGACCAACAACCGCGTGCTGATCACCGGCGCCACGCCGGGGATCGGCAAGAGCTTCGTTTCCGCGAACCTCGCCGCGGTGCTGGCCAGTGCGGGCAAGCGCGTGCTGCTGATCGACGCCGACCTGCGCAAGGGGCACCTGAATCAATATTTCGGCATCGGGCGCGCGAGCGGCCTGTCGGAGTTGATCGCGGGCACCCTGCCGGTCGACAAGGCCCTCCGCCGCAATGTGCTGCCGCAGCTGGACTTCATGCCCACCGGCGTGCTGCCCCCCAATCCCGCGGAGCTGATGACCAGCGGCAGCTTCGCCAACCTGCTCGAAGCCTTGTCCGCGGAGTACGACCTGGTGATCGTGGACACGGCGCCGGTACTGGCCGCGGCGGACACCCTGTCAGTGGCGCCCCATGTCGGCACGCTGCTACTGGTAGCCCGCGCAGGCCAGACGCAGCTGGGCGAGTTGCACGAGAGCGCGCGACGCCTGGCGCACGCGGGCAAGCACGCGACTGGCGTGCTGTTCAATGGGATGGACCTAACGCGACGGCATTACGGAAACTATGGCTACAAGTACGGCGCCTACCGTTATCGCCAGTACAGCTACGGGGCTACTGCTAAGTAGTCCCAGCTTGCATCAGCGGGATATGTGGCCCAACCCGGCGCCGTCGCGCTTGTTCTGCCAGGCTCGTCGGGAACGACGAGAGGGAGTGTGATGCCCGCCGGTGCAGGCGGTAAACGCCCTGAGGTTGGAGGATGCCCAAAAGGCGTTCGGATCAGTGTTGTTGGACGCGAGTCATGCGGGCCGAATGCGCGGAGTCATGCTCGGGTGCAAACCGGCTCGCTGCTCTAAGCTGCCACTGAAAGCAGTCGAGGCACGCGCATGTATTCGAGTTATTCAACGCCTGAGAGAAGGGCACTTAGTGGGCCGCCGGTTCGTTCCAGCGTCGCCGTGGGTGCTGCGGCGGCGCTTGCCTTTTCTGGCGAACCGACACTGATTCTTGAGATCCTGTTCGTCGCCTTTATCGCTTGGAGAGTGCTGCGAGAACCCGCAGTCCTCCAGACGCCATTTCGAATTTTTCTGGTTTGTCTCGCGTATATAGCCGCGGGCTACTTTAGCTCGCTTCCGAGCACCTCAGCGGACCTCAAGGACTTCGCGACGATCTACAAATTTCTGTATTACCTGGCCGCACTCGCGCTAGTCTCATCTGATCATTGGATCCAGCCAAGGAGCGGAGCTTGGGGCCTCCGCCTATTCGTGTGGTTGTTCGTTATGGTTTACACGTATGAGCGCTTCGCAATAGGCGAACTGCGGCCGACTGTACTTGTTGAAAACAACTATGAACTAATTCCGCTCATCTTGGCCGCCGTGGCCCTGAACGGGAAGGGGAAGCCGCTAAGCCCGTGGGACTGGGGTGCGCTCCTCTATGTGTGCGCGATTTCCGGTTCACGTTCTTCTATGGCGGCTCTAGCTATCGGAATAACTGTACTCGTACGGCTGCAGTTTTCGGCGCGAGAGCTACTCCAGTGGACAGTACTCGCTGGTGCATTTGGTCTGCTGGTCTACGTTCTGGTTCTGAGACTCGGAGACAGGTCGATCGAAGACATTGACCGCATCATTTTCCTCAGCGCTTTCGTCGAGGAGACGAAGGACTGGGGGGTCGCTCAGTGGCTATTCGGTGCTCCGGCTATGACACCGCTGTCGCTTGGTACGTGTCGAATGCTCGCGTACTACGAAAACCTGATGAGTTATACGGGCGAGTGGAAGTGCTACTCAGTCATCCTCCACTCCTTCGTACTTCGCGTGATCTATGACCATGGCCTGCTGGGTTTTGCCCTCTCGCTGTTCGCGGTGAACTTGTTGCTCAAACGCGATTACAACGGTCGCGTGCGCGTGACGGTACTGGCCATCATCGTTGCAACAGGACTCTCAGTTTCATCTCTCAACAACGTGTACGTAGCGCTCGGGTTGATGTTTATGTTGGCGCTACGGCCGCTCCAACTCGCCGCGCGAGTGGGCTCAATTCGTCGCTAACCACTGGATTTTGCGCCCGACGCACTCCAGTTGTGGCGTAGCAGCGCCTTACTCGGTCGCTAGACAAGTTCTCCGTGCGCCGCGTCTTTAATCGCAAGGTAAGCTCATAGTTGCACGCTGAAAGTGCCAGTTGAACGACGCCACCTGGCACTACATAGCTTGGACAGTCCCCAACCGCCTAAGACGTACCTGCCAGAGGTGCACGTGCAGACGGCTGGACTAACTCACGTCCAGTCAGCTTTGAGAGCTCGCGGCAGATGTCATCCTTCGAACTCATGCCGGCAACGGCGCTCTCGAGCTCCAGAATCTTGGCTCCAACCAAAAATCTGTACCAGAAGCCCTGAAGAAAGTGATAGATCAACCCAGTTTTACCGTCCAGAAAGCCGAGCTGAAAGAGGTAACGCCAAATGAAGTATGCAAAGGCGCTGACAGTGAAGGGAATTCGGTTGTAGATGGTCTCCTTTACCCATCGCTTTAGGGCGGCTTGTCTTGAAGCGGGGGATCCAAGGCGAGCATGATCTCTTGGAAAAAGGTGGAGGCGTTGATTGAGCGCATCGAGCGCCTCGCGCGTCGCGTACTGGTTGTGCTTCTCAATGAAGAACGTTAGATCGTTTAAGTTGTGATCGGCGAATCCACCGCTGAAGGTAACGGTGTCACCGCCGCAAACGATCATATGCTCATCCATCCAACGGTCTTCAATGCGTCCATATCCGTTTCGCCAAATGCGAAGAAGCACCAGCGGATATCGACCTCCGTATCGTACCCATCGCCCCATGAAAACATGCTTTCGCTTCAAGTTAATGCCAACAGTGCTCCGGGGCAGGCGTGGGAGGCGATTTTTTATCTCATCAATGAGGTCGTCTTCAAGTACTTCGTCGGCGTCGATACGCAAGATCCAATCTTCCGTAATTTGGTGATTGTCCAGCGCCCACTGAAACTGCTTTGAGTAATTCACAAACCGGTTTTGCAGAATAGCCGCACCTAGTTTTTGCGCGATTTCCACCGTTCTGTCGGAAGAGTAGGAGTCAACCACGTACACCCTCGCGCCGAGCTTTCGAAGGAGCAGTAGCACCCGCTCAAGGTGAATTTCCTCGTTCCGCGTCAGCAAAACTGCCGCCAGACTAAGTGCCACGGTAAATCTTCCTCTCACGAACCTTTTTGGCAGGATTGCCGACATAGACACTATGGCTTTCAGCGGTGCCACAAAGAACGGTACGTGCTCCCAACACTGCACCATCATTGACGTGCGAACCAGGCCCAACGAAAGCCTCAGCTGCAATCCAAACATCGGAGCCAATAACAATCGGCCTCGTAACGAGCCGGAACCCGTGGTCCTCAATGTCATGGCTTCCTCCACATAGATGCACACCTTGTGAAACCACGGACCGCGCGCCAATGGCGATCCGATCCATGCTGTAGCAATTCACACGAGGACCTAAGCAGGAGTACGCGGCCATTTCCAAGTTAGGCGGATACCAGATCTGCACTGAGGAATAGATCTTGGCCTGCCAGCTAATCCGCGCACCGAACAAGCGAAGAAGCCAGACCCGCCACAAGTTGGCCTGCGGCGGCGTCCACGATGCCGCAAGTAGCCAGACTAGCTTCCAGATCAGCCTAAACGCCCGGTGACTCCAAGGATATGTCGGGGCCCCAGTTATCGTTGTCGCGTTCATTGGTAGGGAGTAATAGACCAGTTTTCAAGGGCGCCCGCGCCGCTAGGGGAACGCATGGAAGAGTCAGCGTGCAAAAGCGCCTCTTCTAAAAAAAGAGGCCTCACATGTGCGCACGCCTAGCGAGCATTGTGAGCCTGCGCAAGTTGAACCTAGCCCACAGCAGATAAAACTTCACTCGCCCTTTCACGTGAGCAGCAGTTAGCGTTGGTCGTATGCGCGGCTTGATCTGATCATTCTCCAGCGTCTTTAGCAGGTCCAAGTCCCGCAAGTCCTTCTGCTCTCGTCGCTGCGCCTTGATCCTCTTCAAATGCTCGGCAGCCAGAAATTTGTGCCCGCCGAACCAGAAATGACAATCAGGATTGCAGATGATTTCAGTCGCGCTAAGCCCAAAATGCTCGAGTTCGCCGTCGTGGTGATCAATTTCCTTGAATCCAGTTGGGCTCACTTGAGCAAGAGAAACGAAGTCGAGGTCGCGGGCTTCTCTGACGCCGTATGCAGAAAGCACAGAACTGCCGAGCAGACAGAAGTCGTTCGGGGAATAAGCGTTTCGGGCCAAGTATGCATTGAAATGATTCGTCAGCGTTGTGAACCAGCTGTAATCCTCAGGAACGCTGTTGTTCAGGTAATGCAAACCAGCCTTCGTAAGCAATAATCGGCAAAGATCTACCGCCTCATTAGCAGTGTCGGTAATATGCACCGAGTTCTTTTCTATTGCGAATAAGTCACGGATTTCTTCCTTCAGCCCGAGCCAATTCGAACTCCCCGTTGCAAGAAAGATTCGGAGGTCACCATCTGAAGGGAAGCACCAAGATGCCTTGTTCTTTACACCTATAAAGTCATCTGCCGAACTGCCCAGCCATGCCTCTCCTCTATACGCTTCTCTGACGATATTCAGCCTCCCTAAACGGCTCAGTCTTAGTTTCCTGGAGAAGACAACGTCGCAGTACTTATTGAGTATCCTCTGTAGAGAGGCCTCCTCACCGCGGGCAGCAGGCCATACCAAGATTAGTCGAGACGACGAATCGAGTTCGGCGTACTTTGCCGCACAGGTGGCGAGCACATGTTCACGCATACCCCGACAACTCAGCGCTGCGGCGCTGAGATCATGCGGCGGGGCAGAAGAAACACTGATCGTAGGCACCGGCTTACGCAGTGCGATTGCTGCGGCCACTCGGTGAGCTCCGTCCAGAATCCGTCCTGAAGATGTGACGGGCACTGCATTCCTCGCATCGAAACCGTTGCGACGCATGCTATCGATCAGTGCGTCGAATGCGAACAGAAACTGGTCTGCACCAATCTTCTCAGATTCATCGGCCTCTACAAAGCCGTTCAGCGCTTCTATGTGTGCCAGATAGAGATCACGGGCCCATTTTGAGTTTCTCGAGCCGAGCCGATCCTCTGCATAGATCACTTTAGGGATCAGATCAAAGCGGCAAAAGGTGAGCAAACTCAGAGGCTCGCGCAGGACGACGTTCAGGTCGTCTAACCCCTGCGCGTACGCAGCGACGTTTCGGTTTAGCTTCAATTCCATGCCTTAACTTTCAAGCTCTGATATAGCGCTATTGCCGATGAGAAGACCAGGACGATTACTGCGTTCACCATCAAAGCCGGAACATACTTCATGGTGGGCAGGCCTATGGCGAGCACGGAGATCACGGAAACGATCGTTGCGACAAGGTTCGCCAACAACCAATGCTTCGCCGTTCCCGCTGCCCTGAGCCCCGCTCGAATCGCCATTGCGGCAAATATCCCCAGCTGCGCGGCAACAAACAAGCCGACCACGGTCGTGGCTTCGTCGAATCCAACGCCGTAAATTCTACGGATTAATGAGTCGGCGTAAACAGTCGCAGCGATGCCAGGGACGGCTAGGATGGCAAGCCCCACGCCGAGTACTCGAAGCAGATATCTGCTCAAAGCGGCCTTGCCTTGAGTGATGGCTTCGCTTGCCCGCGTGGGGACCACGTTCTCACAAAGCTGAATGATTGGACTTGCAAGATTTGTCAGGGCTTGGCACATGCGTAGACGGCCCACGTCGGCAGCAGGCAGCATCACGGAAGCGGCAGCCATGAAGAAGTTCATTGATCCCCATTGAAGAAGGCCTGACGGAAGTAGCGTCGATGCCATAGCCTTGTTCCGTCCCCACGCGGCGAAACCCACCTTCAACAACCGCCCGCCTGGGTACCCTTGGAATCGAACTACGAAGACACTAAGCAGGCAAGAACCCGCGATGATTGCCAAGGAGACCTGAACGTTTCTCACAGCCATCACGGATGCCGCAACGAAAGCGGCCGCGCGGACAGCGTACGACACCGTATCAATCTTCAGCAGCTCCTTCACATCTCGCCTCAAGATTGACACTCGCCGCACGAGCTCGTGGGCCTGCACCGCTACGGCACACACGCCCGTCCACGCGACCACTGAGCCGAATCCTGCACCGGAAAAAAAGAACGCGCCGATCGCAGCAACTGCGAAGCCCAAAAGAGTGAACGCGCCTATCAAGATGAACAAGGCCATGTTCTCGATCAGGTAAGTCTCTCTAGCGTATTTTTCTAGCCAAGGATAGGTCGTCATCATCGGAAATGTGATTACCGAGGAAAAGACAGTGCCAGCGAAAAGCACGACGAGCCAACATATGGTGAACACGCCAAAGTCGGTTGACGTAAGGTCGCGCGCCAAGTACACAAGCGTCAGGAAGCTTCCTCCACTCACCAACGCCTGATCTGCGGCTAAGAGGACACCGGCACGGTGGTTGGAATTCACCCGCGCACCCAAATTGTTCTGAGGCAACGATTGCATGGCGCCAAATTAGGAACGTTCGGTGTTTCCCACTTCAGTCGCACCTAGGAAAGTGATTCCAGAATCATGGCGTCCATAAGATCTGGAGCATTCACTTGAGCAACGAGCGCCTGGAATTCACCAAATCGTCCGCGCGCATTGCGCCTTGTGTGGGAATGAACACTGCTCCGATTTGACTGATTCACTTCTCGCTCGGGCTACGCTTGGTAGCTACTCAATCACCCCGACCGAACGTAGCGCCGATCACGCGCATCACGTCCCGTCCTCTCAAAGCCGGGGCGCGGTTGCCGCGGACGGCACTGCTACTTAGGCCTCGGCCACGGGCGACCGCGTTTTTGGTTTGCGTCACGCTGGTTGCTTGAATGAGGTTAATGGGCCTGGGCACCCGCACCGGAGGCGCGTGTTGGCACATGGTCCTCATAGCACTGCTGCAGCCCGCGGGGGCAGAGCGCAGCTGGCTTTGGACCCAGATCGCGCAGCAGCGAGATGTCGATCAGCTTGCGTGGCGCGCCACGGCGCGTTCCAGTTTGTTCATCGGCTTGGTACTGCTGCCAGACGCAGATGCGTTCTGGGCTACTGCGAACCGTCACCTGTCAGGACGACAATGAAGGTGCGCAGGAGGATCTTCACGTCAAGGAATGGCGACCATCGCTCGACGTAATCGGTATCAAGCGCGACGCGCTGCTGGTACGTCAGCCTGTTTCGGCCACTCACCTGCCACAGGCCGGTCATGCCAGGCCGCACCGCGCAGTAAGACACCCAATGCCGGCCATAGAGCGCTCGCTGGTCGGCCATGCAGGGACGAGGGCCCACCAAGCTCATGTCGCCCTTCAGCACGTTCCAGAGCTGCGGAAGTTCGTCTAGGCTGCTCCGCCGGATGAAGCGGCCGAACGGCGTGATGCGAGGGTCGTCGTCGAGCTTTTGGAATTCCTCCCAGCGCGACTTTGCGCCAGGGTTGCTCTCCAGGAAGCTGGTCAGGAACTCGTCGGAGTTCGTCACCATTGACCTGAATTTGTAGAAGCGGAACATCTTTCCACGCATGCCTACCCGCTGCTGGTTATACAGGATCGGCCCCCGGGAAGAGCGCCACACGCCGAACGCGACGAAGGCGAACAACGGCAACAAGACCAGCAGCAGGCCGCCGGCAAACACCAAGTCGAACGCCCGCTTCGAAACCGCGGCAAGCCGCTGCAGTTCGGGCAAGGGCACGTCGCCTCGGAACTCCGCCTCCCTAGCCCCAGCAGCCCTGGTCTCGCCGATTCCGTCCGTCCTATACATGTTGCGCTTCCTCGATCACCTGCTTTCAGTCAATCAAGGGTGGCCTCGACCTGCTGCTGCGACATAAAGTCGCAGTACGCAATTTCCAGACCTCGCTGCAAGTCCACGGCGGGCGTCCAACCCAGCTTGCGCAGAAGGGCGCTGTCCATCAGCTTTCGTGGCGCGCCGTCAGGTTTGTCGGTGTCGAACTCGATGCGCCCTTCGTAGCCCACCGTCTTCTTCACCAGCATCGCCAGTTCGCCGATCGCTATATCGCAACCAGAACCTACGTTGATGTGCGCTTGCTGCGGTTTCGTTTGCGCCTGGTAGTCGCGCTTGTTCAGGCCCATGACGTGCAGGCACGCCGCGGCCATGTCGTCGACGTACAGGAACTCTCGTTTCGGCATGCCCGTCCCCCAGATCACGACTGAGGCAGCGCCGGCCAGCTTGGCCTCATGGAACCGGCGGATCAGCGCGGGCACCACGTGGCTGTTGGTCGGGTGGTAGTTGTCGCCGGGCCCGTACAGGTTGGTCGGCATGACGCTGCGGTAGTCCGTGCCGTGGCTCTCGCCGTACTGGCGGTTGTAGCTCTCGCACATCTTGATGCCGGCGATCTTGGCGACGGCGTAGGGCTCGTTCGTTGGCTCCAGAACGCCGGTGAGCAGCGCGTCTTCCGCCATGGGCTGCGGCGCCAGGCGCGGGTAGATGCAGCTGCTGCCCAGGAAGAGCAGCTTGCGCACGCCGTGCTCGTGAGCAGCGTGGATCACGTTGGCCTGCACCATCAGGTTGTCGTAGATGAACTCGGCCGGATACGTGTTGTTGGCGTGGATACCGCCCACCTTTGCCGCCGCCAGGTACACCTGCTCGGGCTTTTCGATGGTGAAGAACCGGTTCACCGCCGCCTGGTTCGTGAGGTCCAGCTCCGCGTGCGTGCGCCCGACGATCCGGCGATACCCGCGCGCCTTGAGCTGGCGCACGATCGCGCTGCCCACCATGCCGCGGTGGCCGGCCACGTAGATCTTTGAGTCGAGGTCAAAAGGCTCGTTGGCCCATTGAAGGCTTGGCTTGGCTGACATGACGGCATTCCCTCCTGCTACTGCTTCGATCGGTATTGGTCTTGATTCCGGCAGCGCGCCGAACCCCTTGCAGGGCGCGGAGCGCCCACACTTTGCGCAGCGGAGCCGCCGCATCGGATGCAGGCTGAACAGTTCCTTTGAGCACTTCCGGGTTACACGACTTTATTGAAGCAGCTCATCCTATTAGCAACGAACTGTTTCAGCAATCCGCCCAAAGTTCTAGCCGCCCGTTCCGACAACAAAGCACGGTGACCCGGCAGTGCCACTCCAACCTGCAGCGGACGCGATCAGCTGGACGATTCCGTGCAGCAATCGCCGGCGGTGAGTCAGCGTAGCGACGGCCTGCCGCACTTTTCAGGCGATCGCGCAAGAACCAAGGACGCGCTGAATGTCCGAATCTTTCGGATAAGCACCCGAAAATCGCCGTAGGTGAATGGAACTACGTGGGCCTTTCGAACGCCGGCCTGTTGTCCACCCACAACAAGTGCTACAGCCTGACCGAACCAAGGGAGCACTTCCTGGCCCATGGGCGGCATCGCTCCGAGGCCGCGAAGCCCTCCTACGCGTCGGCTGAGTACATCATCGCGGCGATGCCGACGGACTACGACCTACGAACAGTTCGTAAGGTCGAGGCCGCCCTGCGCAGTCCAGAAGGTGAAATTCCGCGCGTCCTCCATCCAGGGCGTGATGAAGCGGATCAAGGCCAAAGGCGAGGATTGTCTACGAGCCTGCGCTGAAGGATCACCTGTTCTTCAATTCGCGCACGCGCGACTTATGCGGGCTGAATTCGTGAGGAGCCGGATCGAATGAGGTCGACCAAAGGCTCTAGCGAGGTGGCGCATTCGGACCGGTGAACGCAGTTCAGACCATAGTCGCTCGAGCTCCGGGCGCGCCAGGTGGCTCCTGCCCTGACGTAGCCGGTTCTTGCACAGGCGCACTCGGAGTCTGCCATCGCCCCACCGCTGTTCGTAGTACGCGTCCATGGCGTCGCTTGCAACAGTCCTCGCGCAGCATCACGCGCACTTCAGCCCTGCGACCATGTTCATGCGTTCGGTCGCGTCGCCTTGCGATCCACATGCAAGATCGACGACACGATCTGCCGCGGATCGGCCAGCGCCGGCGCCATGCCCCACCGCCGATATGGATCGTTCCCGATGCGAACCATCCCCACGTGCCGCCCCTCCTCCCTGTCGACTTTCGGGTCGGGGTCGTAGAAGCCAAGGGCAAAGCGCAGCTGCTCGATGTCCTCGGCCGAGCCCGTCAGGAACAGCCACCCAGGCTGCACCGCATGCGACCTGGCGTAGGCGGCCAGGTCGAGCGGCGCGTCCTGTTCCGGCCTCAGCGTGATCGAGTACATGAAGATGTCCTTGCCCACCCGGTCGCCCAGCATCTGCTGTACCCGCAGCAGGTTGTGCGTGGTCGGCGGGCAGGTGTTGGTGCACCCCGCGTACATCATGTTGATCACCACGAGCTTGTCGCGCAGCAGGTCGTCGTAGAAGCGCACCGTCTTGCCGGTGTGCGTCTTGAGGGCGACGTTCGGGATGCCGTCCGGGTTGCCGCGGGTGGCGGGCTGGGCAGCGGCGCGATCCTTTTCCGGGCCGGGCCGGCCCAGCATGCCCAAGCCCAGGCCGAACAGGGCGGCGGCGCCAGCGCCGGCCAGTCCGAGTCTTCGTGCGTTCATGTGCATCTCCTTGCGGGCCGCGGGGCTCACACGATGTCCCAGCGGAGCATCATGGAGTGGTCCTCGTGCGTGAGGTTGTGGCAGTGCATCGGGTACTTGCCCGTGAAGTCGCGGAAGCGGAACAGGACGCGCACTGTCATGTTCTCGCCGACGTTGAAGACGTCCTTGCGCCCGCGCTCGTTGGGTGGGATCGGAACGGCCGTGCCATTGACGGACTTGCTCAGGATCCGCCCTTCCTCGAAGTGCATGTGAATCGGGTGCTGCCAGCCGTCGTTGGCGTTGAAGAACTCCCAGATCTCGGCGCTGCCCTTGGGGACGGTCACGTCCGGCGTGAACACGTTGAAGAAGCGCGCGTTGATGGCCCACATGCCGCCCGAGCGCTCGAAGTTGAAGCGGCGCACCGGCAGCGTCGCGAGTTCCGCTTCGCTGGGCAAGGGACGCAGCGGACGCAGCACGCTGGGCACCCGGCTCATGTCGGGTTCCGGGGGGTTGCGGTCGACCACGAGCTTGAGGATGCGGGTGCCGGGCGCCTGCACGCGATCGGGCCGCCGGGTGCTCGTCTGCGTCAGCGTGTTGACCAGGTACAGCTCGGTGCCGAGCGGGAATTTCGCGAAGTCGATCACGATGTCGGCCCGCTCGGCCGGCGCCATCCGCACGTTGTACTGGTGCAGCAGCGGGTTGGGCAACAGGTTGCCGTCGTTGGCGATGTTGGTGAAGCCGTAGATCGCGTTGGCGGATCGGTTCTGCAGCACCAGTTCGTAGTAGCGCGTCGGCCCGGCGTTCAGGAGGCGGAACCGGTACTTGCGCCGGGCGACACGCAGCACGGGCTCGATCTTCCCGTTCACCACGATCTTGTCGCCCAGCACGCCCTCGGGATCGAGCTGGTTGAACGTCAGCTGGCCGTTGACGTCGAAGCGACGGTCGGAGATCGTCAGCGGATAGTCGTACGGGCCGCTGGGCAGCCGCAGGCCGGTGAGCTCGTCCCCGGTGTCGAGGTCGTCGAAGATGTTGTAGCGGCCCACGAGGCCGCGCAGCACGTTCGGCGCGGTCACGCCCTCGGTGTGGTCGTGGTAGAAGAGCGAGCCCAGCGCTTCGCGCGGGTCGCCGATGCCGCCGAATTCATCGAAGCCGGCATAGAGGTTGGGGTAGAAGTGGTCGCGGAAGCTCCCCCGCGACGACAGGGTCGGGCCGCTTACCGTGCCGCTGTAGAAGTCGCCGGGAAAGCCGTCGCTCGCCGACGGCGTGTGCATGTTGTGCAGGTGGATGTTGATCTCGGGCGAACCGAAGCCGGTGTGCAGCGCCGGCAGGCCGTTGTGGATGCGGCAGATGATCGGCTTGCCGTAGCGCGCATGGATCGTCGGCCCCGGGGAGACCGCGCCCGGCGTGTTGATGCCTTCGAAACCCCAGATCGGCTGCGGCGGGTAGTAGGCGTTGTCCCCGTTGAAGCGCCAGGAGGAGTTCTGCTTGACGGCCATCTCGTAGAACAGCGGCGCGCCCGCCGCGACGCCGCCCGGCCCGCACAGTTCGTCGTAGCGCTGGTGCGGGTCCCGGCCGCACTCGCCGCCGGCGATGTTGGCGGCCAGCGTCGGGTAAGGATTGGCCGGCGCAGCGACTGGAGCGAGTGGGGTGTCCTGCAGGGGCAGCTCCTCGACCCAAGGCGTCGTGGGTGGACTCGGCGGAAGCCCGACGGGAACCTGCGCCCCGGCCTTGTGCGTGGTCAGCACCATAGGCGCCGCCGCAAGCGAGGCCTTCAACACGGCGCGCCGTGAGACTTTGCTGGGTTGTTTTTTGTGTTCCATCGCTGTCCTCGTTTCGTAAGGGTTCGTCTCACATCTGCCGACCGGCCCTGCGCAGCGTGGTCGTGATCGGTTCGGCCAGGTACTGCAGCGCGGTCTGCTGGGAGCCCTCGATGTAGACCTCCGCGGGCATGCCGGCCTGCAGCTTGAAGTCGCCGATCGCGGCAAGCGCCTTGGGATCGGCCAGCACCAGCGCGGAGTAGTACGGAATGCCGGTCTGGCGTTCGACCAGCCGGTCGCCCGACACGTAGGTGACCTTGCCCTCCACCATCATGGTGTTGCGGTACTTGAAGGCGGTGAACTTCACGCGGGCGCGCTGGCCCAGGTGCACGTTGGAGATGTCTTCGGGCCGCACGCGCGCTTCCACCATCAGCGGCGTGCCGCTCGGCACGATGTCGGCGATGGCTTCGCCCGGGCCCACCACGGCGCCGGCGGACGTGAACTTCAGGTCAATGATCTCGCCGCTGGCCGGCGCCACGACGACTTGCCGCTTCGCCGCATCCTCGGACTTGCGCTGCTCCTGCTCGACTTCGGAGAGACGCTGCGCCGTCACCTTCAGCTGGTCGCTCGCCGCCTTGACGTACTCGTTGCGCGTGGACTGGATCTTCAGGTCAATCTCCGCCAGCCGCTGGTCGGCGCGCGCGAGCTCGGTGCGGCGCTCTTCCATCTTGGCCGCGTAGTCCATCACCGTGGCTTCCAGCTGCGAGATGCGGCTGGACGAGATGAAGCCCTCGCGGATCAGGCCGCGGTTGTTCTCGAGGTCGCGGCGCTGCAGGTCCAGCGACTTCTGCGCCTGCTCGATCTGGGCCTTCACCGCAGCGATCTCCTGCTCGACGCGTTCGCGCTGCGTGCGCATCAGCGCGGTGCCGCTGTCCAGCGAGTGGCGCTGCGCCTTGAAGAGGGCGATCTCCTTGGTCAACGCCTCCTCGATGCGCGAGTCCAGCCTGGCCGCCTGCAGCAGGTCTTCAGGAAAGCGCAGTTCCGGCGCCAGCCTCTGCTCGGCCTCCAGGCGCGCCAGGGCGGCGCGCTCGACCTGCACTCGGTAGTCCAGGCGGTTGCGGTCCGCATCCACCCGCACGTCGCCCAGGATCAGGACCGGCTCGCCGGCTTTCACGTGCTGGCCATCGCGCACCAGCACCTCGCGCACCGTGCCGCCTTCGAGGTGCTGCACCGGCCGCCGGTTGAGATCGACCTTCACCACGGCCGGGGCGACCACCGCCATCGACAGCGGCGCGAAGCCCATCCACAACGCGATGGGCAGCACCGCCCCCACCAGAATCCAGCCGCCGATGCGCACGAGGCGCCCCGCCTCGCGCTGGGTGTTGTGCGAAGCGGTTCCCGCTTCCGGGGCCATTGCGATGTTCATGTCCGTCCTCCTCGATGCGCCTTCAGGCGGCCTTGCGTTCCACGATCGCCTGGTTCTGGCGCTGCATTTCCTTCATCACTTCGCCGGCGGGGCCGAACTGCTGGATGCGACCGCCTGCCAGCACCATGATCTTGTCGACGTGTGCGATGAGCGAAGGCCGGTGGGTGACCACCACCGTCGTCACGCCCGATTCGCGCAGCGCTCCCATCGCATGGGCGAGCGCGGCTTCGCCGGCGCCGTCCAGGTTGGAGTTGGGTTCGTCCAGCACCACCAGTTGCGGATTGCCGTAGAGCGCGCGGGCGAGCGCGACGCGCTGACGCTGGCCGGGAGAAAGCCGCGTGCCCCGCTCCCCGATCTGCGTGTCGTACCCCTGCGGGAGCGTGAGGATCATCTCGTGGGCATTGGCCCGCATGCCGGCCGCGACCACCGCTTCCGAGTCGAGGTTTCCGAGGCGAGCGATGTTGTCGGCCACGGTGCCGTCGAACAGCTCGATGTCCTGCGGCACGTAGCCGATGTGGGGCCCAAGTTCCTCGCGAGGCCAGTAGGCGATGTCGGCGCCATCGAGCCGCACGCGGCCGCTGCTGGGCGCCCACACGCCCGTCAGCAGTCGTGCCAGCGTGGACTTGCCGGCCGCACTCGGGCCGACGATGGCCAGGGCCTCACCCGCCTTCATCGAGAAGGTGATGGCCGAGAGCACGTTGGTGTCCGAGCCCGGCATCCGGAACGACACGTTCTCGGCGCTCAGCCGCCCTTCGGGCCGGGGCAAGGCGACGCGCTGTTCGCCGCGGTCGAACTCCTTGGACAGTTCGGTCAGGCGCGCGTAGGCGGCGCGCGCTTCGGTCAAGACCCGCCAGCTACCCACCAGCTGCTCCACCGGCTGCACCGCTTTGCCCAGCAGGATGCTGGTGGCGATCATGATGCCGGGCGAGGCCTCCTGCGACAGCACCAGCCAGGCGCCCAGTGCCAGCATCAGGATCTGGATCGCCTGGCGCACCGTCTTGGTTGCAACGGTGAAGCTCGCGGAGGTGCGGCTGGCGCTGGCCTGCACCGTGGCGATCTGGTTCTGCAGACCGCGCCAACGCGCCAGCAGGCGCTGGGTCATGCCCAGGGCCTGCAGCACTTCGGCGTTGCGCAGTGAGCTCTCGACGTAATGCGAGGCCCGCCGGCCTTCCTTTTGCAGGCTCTCCAGCGACTGGCGGCTCAGGCGGTCGTTGAGCCAAGCCAGGCCGAGCATCAGCACCGCCGACAGCGCGGCTCCGATCCCCAGGTAGGGATGGAACATCCAGATCACCATCACGTACACGGCCACCCAGGGCGTGTCGAAAACGGCGATCAGGCCATTGGCCGAGAACATCGCCCGCAGCGACGCGACGTCCCGCACGCCGTCGGCGCGCGCGCCCGACGGCCCCCGAGCCGAGCGCACCACGATGGCATTCACCACGGGCGGCGACAGCCGTTCGTCCAGCAGGTTGCCGATGACGTTCTGCAGGCGCGTGCGGACATAGTCCAGCAGCATCAGGATCAACAGCGCCACGCCGGTGCCCGCGAGCAGCACCAGCAACGTCTCGTGGCTGTTCGTCGAAATCACCCGGTCAAACACCTGCAGCGTGAAGAACGCCGGCACCAGGAACAGGAGGTTGATGACGAACGAAAACGCCGCGATGGCGCCCATGAGGGGGCGCAGTTCGGAGAGCAGAGGTTTCATGGGGGCTCGCTGGTTGACCGGACTGGCGCTGCTGGATTTCTGCTGCTACTACTGGAGCGTCGGGCGGGGCTCCGCCGGCGTCTCGGTGGTGGGCGGCTCCAGCTCCTTCACGCGGCGGCGCAGCCTGTCGATCGTCAGCAGCTGCTCCGCATAGGCGCGCGTGAGCTGCTGCGTGATGTCGACCAGGCCGTCGATCGCGAGCGACAGTTCGTCCTTCTTGGTTTTCACCAGCTTCATGCGGCCCATGACGACCGCAGCGACCTCGCGCGGATCGGAGATCGGGCGAAGTGCGGGCTTCTTGTCGGCCGGTTTGCCCGGCTCGGTGCTCACAGCCGCGGTTTGGGTCACTTCGGTGGGGTTGGTTTGCTCGCTCATGTCAGTTTCTCCTTCCGGTTTGGGGTGTGCCCCGCCTCCATGGGCCGGCCGTGGCCGGTCCATGGAAGCGTGGTTCTTGCGGTCAGGCCAGGATGAAGTCGGCCTGGGTGATGACGTTGGTGCCGGTGCCGTCGACGCCGAGCAGGGTGATGGAATCGGTGCCGATCGTGACGACGGTCCCGACGCCTTCGACGACGGCGATGCCGACGTCGCCGAAGTTCTCGGCGGCTATGCCCAGTGCGCTGATGTCGATCCGGTCCTGCCCGCCGGCGACGTCGGCGTCGAAGTCGACGACCTGGTCCTGTCCGAAGGACGGGTGGAACACGAAGGTGTCCACGCCCGCGCCGCCGGTGAGCAGGTCGTCGCCGACACTGCCGTTCAGGACGTCGTTGCCGCTGCCGCCGAGGAGCGTGTCGTTGCCGGCGCCACCGTTCAGCGTGTCATGACCGCCCAACCCGGAGAGCACGTCGTCACCTGCGCCTCCGGTGATGACGTTGGACGCGTTGTTGCCA